>JAQBBQ010000140.1:0-9443 GCA_032125995.1 Betaproteobacteria bacterium
ACGAACCAGGGGGTCGGGGGTTCGAGTCCCTCCGGGCGCGCCAGAATTTGGTACTGTCATCAAGCGGTTGGGGCCTTGCGCTGCAGCCGCTTTTTGTTTGAGCATGACCGGTGCGGGCGTTTTGCGGGAGTCTCTCTCAGCCAAACGCCACAGCAGGGCGGAGCTCGATATAAAGCCGGAACTTTATGATCTGTGGCTTGACCAGCTGGTGCAAGCGGTCAGAGAATTCGACCGGATGTTTGACACGGAAATCGAGGCCGCCTGGCGGCGCCTGCTGCAGGCCGGAATCGAATGCGTGAAATCATCCGGGTACCAACGCGCAGGCGCCACCTGCCTGAGGCGGCAAACATGATCTCGGCGACGCGACGAACCACCCCCAATCTCGAACGCAACGCCAGCGGGCGATTCCTCAGGGCGCCGGCGTTCGCCTTGTTCGCCCTGCTCACGCTGGTGCCGCTCACCGCCGGCGCGCACGAAACCGACCAGTACACGCTGCCGCTCGGCAGGGAATTTGCCGATCTGCGCGCCTACTTTTCGCGTTTCACCTACGATGCCATCGCCACGGCGGTCGATTTCACCAATACGGCGATCGGCAATTCGCTGTCGAACGGTCGGCCAACGGCTGAGACGCAGCGCCTGCAGTCTGCGGATTTCATCGCCAACGAGGTCTGGGCAAATCTGTTCGCCGCAATGCCGACCAACGAAGGCTTCGACGCCGCGCTGCGCGAGGATGCGATGCGCGTACGGTATCCAGGCCTGGTCGTCGTTTACGCCCCCGATCAGTTCATCTACCACGATCCGTTACTGGTGATCGACCTTACCAAGTTTGTGAGGACGTTCTTCGGCAGCGCTACGGTGAACGTCGGTGGCACGCTGTTCGGCACCGACAAGTTCGTGCATTTCGTCCACGTTGGAAAGATCTACCATTCGACCTACCTTGGCGCGAGAGAGGAAGGGTTGACCGAGGCGGCGGCAATAGCGCGCGCGGTCGAGGTTTCCACCGGTGCCAATCTCTTTCTGTCCGAAAACGGTTTTCTCGGCACGATGAGCACCGGCATCCGCTCCAACGCCGATCTCGCTGCGGACTATGCCGGATTGAAGTTTTACCGCAATCTCACCGAACCCGTGCGCATCGGCACGACGCAGCTGCCCCCGATGCTCGTGAAGGACGGGATCACCTGGCGGCTCGACCACCGTGTGCGCGCCGGGTCGGAGTTTTTCGCCGCGTTCGTTACGCCGCACTTCAACGAGGCGCTCAATCCGAACAGCTACCTCGGGCCGATCGGCGAGCGGGTGCGCAAGATGCTGCGGGTTCGTTGCTTCGACGTGCTGGACTGGTACCGGGATGAACAGGGACGCCCTCGGAACCGCGCACAGTTCGCGGCGATCGAGCAGGATCTGTCGACCTTCTATGGCGAACCCTACGGGTATCAGAACGACGGGGAGGATACGGTGAGCATCGCCACCACCTGCTTCGAGCCCGACGGATCGCCCTTGCCGAGCGGTGTGTCTGCCGACGCGGGCCGGCGGATGTTGTCTGTGCAATCCGGGCGCGAGACGCAGGACGCGAGCGCACCGTCTGCGTGGCGCCGCTGGCCCGGGAGCGACCGGTTTGGCCGGACGGAACTGTGGTGGGCGGCGAGAGACGGGCGGATCGACACGGTCAAGCGCCTGATGGCGGAGGTTGAAAACCCGAACGCACGCGATGTCGAGGGCCAGGGACCCCTGCATGCCGCGGCCCGCGGGGGGCATGCGGCGGTCGTCGAACGACTCCTTACCTACGGCGCTGACCCCAACCTGAGGGATCGGTACGGGACGACGCCCCTGCACGTTGGCGTCGAAGCCGCGCACGCGCACACCGCGCAACTGCTGTTGAACGGTGGGTCGGATGTGAATGCACGCGACCTGTTCGGTATGACGCCTCTGCATCAGGCTGCAATGGCTGGCGATCGCGCGCTGGCAGCGCTGTTACTGGACCATGGGGCCGATCCCGCCGCGCGTTACGGAAAGAAAACGCCGGCACAGCTCGCCGCAGCTGCGGGCAACACTGTCCTTGCCAACTGGCTCGCGTCGTATCGGGTGAACCCGGTGACGAAAAGCGCGTCCGCCGCCGCAGGCGGCAGCTGAGCCGATCGCGATGCGTTGCCAACGACTACGTCGGCGACTGTCCCTGCTCGCGCTCATCGTGCTGTCGGGATGCGCGACGCGTTCATCGCAGACCGAGGTCGCGCCGGTGCCCGATACGCTCGCCGAAGCCAAGGTCGTCCAGCTCATTTCGATCTGGCAAGAGGAGCTATGCCGGTACATCGTGCAAGCAGGGAATGGAGACGACGCCGTGCTGGCGGAGCTGAGGAATCTGCGTTCGTCGAACGCGCTGCGGCCGGCGCGGATCACGTTTGGTGTACTGAATGTTGGGACCGACGCGTCCGAACGCGACCGCTGGGACGTCCAGGGTGTGCTGGTCGGCATGCAGAAGCGCGGCGTGTTCATCCGCTATGTATTCGTCGTCGGGATCATCAGGTACAACGGGGACCTGCCGACGAAGATCCAGGACATGCGTCTGGTCGGCCTGTCGCCGCTGGCAGGGAACCTACTCTGGGAAACGAGCGCGGCGGCCCCCGCGAGCGTGGCGCGCTACCGGCAGGCGTTTAGCAGCGGCGCTTCGGCGAGCCGCTTTCCAGGGGATGACGACAACTTTGCAATGCATGCTTCGCCGGATCGCGTCGCGGTACAGGAGATCCGATCCGGGACAGACTGGTTGCTCAAGCTACGCGTCAACCTGCGCGACACCTACGGCGCGTCGGTGAGTTCCGTGCGGACGCCGCCGGGCGGAAGCGCGGGGGACGGCTGTCGGCGCCGCGGATGACTGCGTGACGTTGCGCCGCGCTCAGCGCCCCGCGCGCCCGAGCAGCCAGGCCGGCACGAAGGCGAGCGCGAACGCAAAGCAGATGAGGAAGAACGCATCCTGGAACCCGACCCCGAGCGCCTGCGCGTAGACCACTCTGCCCAAGTAGTCGAGCGCGCCGGTCTGTAGTGTCGCCTCCGGCAGGCCCGAGCGATGCAGTAGCTCGGTGATGCGCGCCAGTAGCTCCGCGGTTTGCGCATTGTCGGGGGTCTGCGTCGCGACCAGCAGGTCGGCGTGGCGCGCCGTGCGCATGTCGATGGCGACGGCGGTCAGGTTGACGCCGAATGCGCCGCCCATCTGGCGGATGAAGTTGTAGGTGCCGGCGCCCTGGTTCAGCTTGTCGCCGGGCACGGTGCTCATCGCCACCTTGCTCAGGTTCGGCATCACCATGCCAATTGCGGCGCGGCTCAGAATCGTGAACCCCGCGAAAGTCCAGAACGCGGTGTTGACGTCGGCATCCGACATCAGCCAGCCTGCGACTGAAAACAGCGCGCAGCCTGCCATGATCGGGGTGTGCGCCGGAACCGTGTCGGCGAGTCGCCCCACCACCGGTATCAGCATGACGAGCAGAATACCCGCGGGCACCAGCACGAGGCCCGCTTGCGTCGCAGTAAAGCCCTGCACCGTCTGCATGAACAAGGGAATCGCGTAGTTGGTGGCGAAATTGCCCGCGCCGAAGGCGAACGCGATGCACATCGCCGCAGTAAAGCGCAGGTCGGCGAACAGGCTCACGTCGAGCAGCGGGTGTTTGGAACGCAGCTGGAGCGCGACGAACAGCACTGCGGCAACGAGGCCGACGACGAAGAAACCCACGGTCCGGTCCGAGGACCAGCCCCAGCGCTGGCCGTTGCCGATAGCGCTCATCACGCACAGTAGCGCGAGCGCGATCAGGCAGAAGCCCGCCCAGTCGAAAGACGGCAAGCGCCAGGAAAATTTTTTCGCCGGCATGAGCACCAGACCCATCAGGAAAGCCACCGCGACCAGCGGCAGCGGCACGATGAAGATCTGGCGCCAGTTCATGGCGTCGATCGCCAGGCCTCCCACCCAGGGGCCGAAGCTTGGCGCGAGCGTCACGCCCAGGGCGTAGACGCCAATCGCCATGCCGCGACGCTCGGCCGGGAAAACTGCGACCACCGTGGCCATGACAAGTGGCTGGACCAGGCCGGCCGAGAAGCCCTGCAGGATGCGCCCGGCGATCAACGTCTCGATGTTCGGCGCGGAGGCGCAGATCAGCGCGCCGAGCGCGAAGATCGCGAGCGCCAGGCTGAAGGTGGTGCGCTGGCCGAAGGCGGCGACGGCCCAGGCGTTTAGCAGCTGGCTCGCCACCATGGTGGCGAGGAACGCGGTCGCCGCCCATTGCGCGAGGTCCTGGCCGATGCCGAACGCGCCCATGATGCTTGGCACCGCGACATTCACCATCGTCGCCGAGAGCACCATCGACATCGCGCCGAGCAGTCCGCCGGCGGTCACGAGCCAGCGGTATGCCGGCCCATAGCGCCGGAACTGCGCCTCTATCGCGAGGCTTGCCTCAGCCGCCGGTGGCAATCTTGATCTCGACCATCATGCCCGGGCGTAACCGCGCTTCGCGCTGTGCGAGCGCGATGCGCACCGGCACGCGTTGCGTGATCTTGGTGAAATTCCCGCTTGGGTTCGGGCTTGGCAGCAGCGCGAAGGTACTGGTGGCCGAATGGCCGATGCGCTCGACCTTGCCTTCGAAGGCTTCGTCCGGGTAGGCGTCGACGCGTACGCGCACCGCTTGACCGACCGCGAGCCGCCGCAGGTCGGTTTCCTTGATGTTGGCTTCGATCCAAACCTGCGCCGGATCGTGCAGCAGCATCAGGCGCTGGCCCGGGGAGACATACTCGCCGGCCTCGACGAACTTTCGATCGACCACGCCGCTCAGCGGACTCCTGACCGTGCGGTCCTCGAGATCGAGGCGCTGGCGCTGCATGCGGGTGACGATCTCGGCCTCGCGCTGTTCCAGCACCGCACGCTGCCCGGCGAGCACCTCGAATCGGGCGCGTTCGGCCTCGGCCTCGCGCACCCGCGCTTCGGCACCCTGCAGGTTGGCGGCTGCGATGCGGACCTCGCGCTCGACGCGCTGGAGCTGCGTTTCGGCCTGGTCGCGCTGGCTCTGCGAGGCCATCTTCTTTGCGAACAGCTGTTGGCTGCGCTTCAACTCGTTCCGCGCCAGGCTGCGTTGCGGCTCCAGACTCGACAAGGTGACCTTCGCCGCGGTGAGTTCGGCGCGCACCGACTGCAGGTGGCTCTCGGTCTGGCTGCGCACCAGCGCCTGTTCGACAACGAGTCGCGCGCGGTCCGCGGCCACCGCGCCGCGCTGCGCGTCGAGTTCCTGCAGCGCGAGCGCCGCGTCGCGCCGATCGACTTCCAGCAGAACGGTGCCCTGCGCGACGGCCTGGCCTTCGCTTGCTGCGACGTGCGTCACCCAGCCGGCGACCCGGCTCGCCACCGTCACCATGTCGGCGCGGATGCGTGCGTCCTCCTCGTGCAGGAACAGCAGGCGTTCGCGAAACTCGCGATAGCCGAAGACGCTCGCGGCGACGAGCGCGACCAGGAGGATGATCAGGTCGAGCCGCGGTCCTCGACGGCGTGCTACGCGCTGCGTGGACGCGGCGGGCTCTGGGTTCGGCACAGGCAGAGTGTAAATCGGGATCCGTGGCGGGCGGGGCCGTTTGCGTGACGCGCGGGACGCGACGGGGACGGCGGTTCGGCCCGACGTCTCGCGGACCCGTCGGCTGAGCGCGCGATGCGGGTTGAACCTGTGCCCCGTGCGCGACGGCGCGTTGTGCCGGGCAAGGATCGGGCGTAGGGTTGCGCCTCGGCGAACCTTGCGCCCGGCATCTAGGCGATGGGGCGCGGCAACGAGAAGGAGCGACAAAAATGGCGAGTATCGACTGGAGCATCGAAGGTCCCCACGTGGTCAACTGCAACTGCGCCTACGGCTGCCCCTGCCAGTACGTCGCGCTGCCGACCGACAACACCTGCAAGGCGCTCGTCGCCTTTCGCATCGACAAGGGGCATTTCGGCGACACCCGGCTCGACGGGCTGTTCGCGGTGAACACCTACAGCTGGCCGAACCCGATCCACGAGGGCAACGGCAGCATGCAGACGATCGTCGACAAGCGCGCGGACGCGGCGCAGCGCAAGGCGCTCGCCGCGATCATGCAGGGCGAGGGCGCCGATCCCGGCTCGACCATGCTGCAGATTTACCGCTCCATGTGCACGACCTATCACCCGCCGGTCTTCGAGACGATCGAGCTCGAGCTCGACATGGACAAGCGGTCGGCGCGCGTGTCAATCCCTGGCCTTGCGCAGACCACCGTCGAGCCGCTGAAGAACCCGGTGTCGGGGGCGGAGCACCGGGCACGAATCGATTTGCCGAACGGCAAGGAGTTCCGAATTGCCGAGGTGGCGAGCGGAACGACACGGGCCACCGGTGTGGTGCCGCTCGAATTCTCGAAACGGCATGCCCACTTCGCCGTGGCGACCTTGACCTCGAGCGGACTCGCCGTCTGACGCTTGGGCCGCGCGTCGGAGAATCGCGATTGTCCGCGCACGCAGCGGGCGGTTTTCTTCATGCCGACCCATGACGCTCGCTGAAGCCACGCTCAAGCACGACCGCGCGACGGTGGGCTTCGCGCTTGCCCTGATTACGCTGCTCGCCTGGGGCTACACGGTCACGCTCGCGCGCACGATGGGCCTGTCGGGCGGCGACATGGCGATGCCGCAGATGCATGCCTGGGGCGCGGGGACCTTCGCCTTCATGTTTGCGATGTGGGCCGTCATGATGGTGGCGATGATGCTGCCCTCGGCGGCGCCGATGATCCTGACCTTTGCCGCGGTCCAGCGCCACCGGCAGGCCCAGGGCGGCGCCTTCGTGCCCACCGGGGTCTTCGTGTCGGGCTACCTGATCGTCTGGGGCCTGTTCAGCCTGCTCGCGACGAGCGCGCAGTACGGCCTCGAACGCGCCGCGCTCCTGTCGCCGATGATGCAGGCCACGGCGCCCTGGTTGGGGGCGGCGCTGCTCGTCGGCGCGGGCCTGTTTCAGTTCGCGCCGCTGAAGGACGCCTGCCTCGCGAAGTGCCGCACGCCGATGGGCTTCATCATGACGGAATGGCGCGACGGCGTGCGTGGTGCGCTCGTCATGGGGCTGCGCCACGGCGCATTCTGTGCCGGCTGCTGCTGGGCGCTGATGGCGCTGCTCTTCGTGGGTGGCGTGATGAACCTGCTCTGGGTCGCGTTCATCGCCCTCTTCGTGCTGATCGAAAAGGTGGTGCCGGCCGGGGGGCGACTGGGCAAGGCGGGGGGCATTGTGCTGGTCGCCTGGGGCGCATGGATCGCGCTGCGCGCCGCGCTCTGAGGCTGCGGCCGGTCGGCGTAGCGGTTCAGCGACAGCGTGTGCCCGGTTGTGGTGAACGCCGACAGGCCGTACTGTTACGCGGATCCAACAGGAGGCGGGGTGAAACCGTGGGCAAATCGATGACCGTGGGAATTTTTGCAGGGCTGTTGCTGATTGCGCCGTGGATTGCGCAGGCCGCCGGCCTCGGCGAGTTTCGCCTGACGTCGACGCTGGGACAGCCGCTGCGCGGCGAGATCCAGGTCGTGTCCGTGAAACCCGGTGAAGACGGGCTCACTGCGTCCGTCGCGTCGATGGACGCGTACAAGAAGGCCGGGCTCAAGCGCGATGCGGTGCTCACCGGCACGCGCTTGACGGTCGTCTCGGCAAAAGGCGGGCCGGTAATCCAGGTTAAAGGCAAGCAGTCGCTGAATGAGCCGGCCCTCGATCTGCTCGTCGAACTGCGCTGGCGGACCGGGCTTGTGCTGCGCGCCTACCGGGTGCTGCTCGATCGGCCGAAGAACTGACCCGAATTCCGCAGCGAGTCGACTGCGCGGTTTCAGCTAACCGTGCCGCCGGGCGCGGCCCCGTCGCCGGATTCGCCGTGCCCTTGATCGGTGCCTGAGGGCGCGCCGGATGACCCCGGACATCGAGGAGCTCGACTACCGGCGCACGCCGCTCGGTGAGCTCGTGCTTCGACGCCGACGCGAACCCGCGCTGCAGGGCGAAACGGTGCTCGAGGTCAAGCTGGGCGACGACTTCCTCATGTCGAGCCGGTTCACCGCAGGCGAGATCGCCTTGGCAGAACACGGGCTCGCCGCCGTGCAAGCGGCACAGGCCGACATCGTCGTCGGCGGTCTCGGGCTAGGCTATACCGCGGCGGCGGTGCTCGCGCACCGGACCGTGCACTCGCTCGTCGTGATCGAGGCGCTGGATGCGGTCATCGACTGGCACCGCAGGGGTCTGGTGCCGTTGGGCGCGACCTTGACCGCCGATCCGCGCTGCCGCCTGCTGCACGGGGACTTCTTCGCGCTGACGCAATCTGGCGATGAGGGGTTCGATCCCGACGCGCCGGCACGCCGCTTTGACGCCGTGCTCGTCGACATCGATCACTCGCCACGCCACGTTCTCGATTCGCAGCACGCGGCGTTTTACGAAATCGAGGGCCTGCGGCGTATCGCGCGTCACCTGCATCCGGGCGGCGTGTTCGCCCTCTGGTCGAATGAGTTGCCGGACGAAACCTTTCAACGGGTGCTCGATGCGGTGTTCGCGTCGTCGCAGGCGCACGTCGTGCGCTTCGACAATCCGTACACGGGCGGGGAATCGGCAAACACGATCTACGTGGCGCGCACGGCGTCGTCCGCGTCGTAGCGACCTATTTCGCCGTTTTGGCGGCGCCCGAATTGACCTGTGGCGCCGCGACCGAGGCGCGCACCACCGGAATGTCGGCATCTGCGAGCGGTTGCATCCGCGTCTTGCGTGCGAGCGCGGCTTCGATGTGCGGTGCGAGGCGCGCCTGCTTTTGCGCCTCGCGCGCCGCGACCTGATCCTTGAACTGCGGCATCACCTCGGCCGCGAACAACTCGAGCGATTCGCAGATGTGCGTATGCGTATTGCGCCCGGCCTGCTGCAGGAAGATGACCTGGTCGACGCCCGAGTCCTGAAACTGTGTGAGATGCGCGCGCATATCTTCGGGCGTGCCGATGCCCGAGCTGCGCGCGCCGACGCCCGCTGGCGCACCGGCGTCGGCCTTGCCTTGCGCGCGGCGCGCCTGGAAGTCGCTCCACATATCGGTGCGCCCGGGCACGGTGTCGCGCGTGACGAGCGCGCTCAGCGCATAGCCGAAGAACTCGAACCCCTCCTGCCCGCGCCGGATCGCGACCTCGCGATCGTGATGGACGGAAAACGACGACACCATGGCGATGTTGGCGTTCACCGCGTGGCCGATCGGTACGCATTGGTCGGAGGCGATGATGCCGTAGTAGATCTCGGCCCAGCTGCGTGCTTCCACGGGATCGAGAAACGCGAAGGCGAGGGCGCCGACGCCAAGCGAAGCGGCCACCTTGATCGTGTCGCGATTGGTGCAGGCCATCCACATCGGCGGATGGGGTTTTTGCAGCGGCTTCGGGATGACGTTGCGGCACGGCATCGAAAAATACTTGCCCTCGAAGCCGGGGTAGG
>JAQBBQ010000141.1:0-18982 GCA_032125995.1 Betaproteobacteria bacterium
GCCTTCGGCTACGAGGCCGAGCACTACGAAATTTCGATGAAGATGGCCGAAGGTGCGTTGCTGCCCGCGATGCGTCGGGCGCCAGCCGATACGGTGCTGGTGGCTGATGGAACGAGTTGTCGCCACCAGATCGCAGACGGCACGGGCCGCGCGGCGATTCATGTCGCGCGCGTGCTCGAGCGGGCGCTCGCCTAGCTCACCTAACCCTCCCGACCCCGCTTTGCGCTCCAGGCGAAGAGCGCAGCACCGGCGACGATCATCGGTAGGCTGAGCCACTGGCCCATCGTCATGCCGAGCGCGAGAATGCCGAGGAAGGCATCGGGCTCGCGCGCAAATTCCGCGACGAAGCGAAAACCGCCGTAACCGATGAGAAAGACGGCGGATACTTGCGCGCGCGGGCGTGGCTTAGACGAGAACCACCATAGCAGCGCGAACAGCGCCAGGCCTTCGAGCGCGAACTGGTAGAGCTGGGAGGGATGGCGCGGCGCTGCGCCGCCGCCGCGAAACACCATCGCCCCAGGGCAGGTCGGTCACGCGACCGTATAACTCGCCGTTGATGAAGTTGCCCAGCCGGCCGGCGGCGATGCCGATCGGCACCAGCGGGGCGACGAAATCCATCAGTTGCCACCAGTCGAGTCGGTGCTTGCGCGCAAGCAGCCACATCGCGACGAGCACGCCGAGAAAACCGCCGTGAAAAGACATTCCCCCCTGCCAGATTGCGAAAATCTCGAGCGGATGCGCGGCGTAATACAGGGGCTTGTAGAACAGCACGTAGCCCAGACGGCCGCCAAGAATCACCCCGAGCACGGAAGCGAACAGCAGGTCGTCGAACTGCGTGCGCGTGACGGCCACGGGATGTTCGGGCGTGGCCTTTTCGATGCGGCGCAAGCCCAGCCACCAGGCGGCCGCGAAGCCGGCGAGGTACATCAGGCCGTACCAGCGTACGGCGAGCGGGCCGATCGAAAACGCGATGGGGTCGAAGTTCGGATGAACGAGCATGGCGGCGCCGGGCGCGCGGCGATTCTAACGCTACAGCGGTACGGCCGATCACGGCCGCGCGAGGAGAAATCAGTTCAGACCGAGCTGGCGCGCGCGCAGAACGGCCTGCACGCGATTGTGCACATTCAGTTCGGCGTAAATGCCCGCGATGTGGACTTTGATGGTGTTCTCTGAAAGGCTGAGCCGCGAGGCGATCGTCTTGTTCGGCAGTCCCTCGAGCAGCAGGCGCAGCACGTCAAGCTTGCGCGGCGAGAGCGGATTGTTCGAGGGACTCGGCGGAAGATGGACTCCGGAACCCTCGGGAATGTGAGTCCCGCCCGAAAGGATGGTGCGCACCGCATTGACCAGAACATGCGGCGACTCGCCCTTCACGACGAAGCCACGCGCATTGTTTTCGAATGCAGCGGTGACGGTCTCGGCGCTCGAGTCGCTCGTCAGGATGAGCACGGGTATTTCGGGGAAGTCCTCGCGCAGCGTGAGCAGTCCATTCATTCCCTGCGAGTCGGAGAGCCCCAAGTCGAGCACGACCAACGCATACCCGCCAGGATCGCGCAGACGCGCGCGCGCGTCGCCGAGGGACGACGCCTGATCGACAACCGATGCGACGCCCGAGCCTGTCAGTACGCCCTGCACGGCAGCGATGATGAGCGGATGGTCGTCGACCACCAGAACGCGTGCGCTCATCCCCACGCACCGCTTTCGGCAGCAGCAAAAAACTGCGACGCCATCTGTCGATCCCTCCCCAGAATGGATCCGGACCTAACTACATCACCTGAACGGATTAGGATCATCACCCATAAGTACTAGTCAAGCCAAAGACTTAACGTTGGACAACGGCGCGTCCGATCTTCCCGGGGCGACGAGCGGCCGCAATCTGGACCCGCGGGTCGCTCGGCTAAAATCCCCTCTTCCCCGCTAGGCCCGCGCGCCAGCGGGTTCCTTTTGGAGAATTCACATGGCCGACAACCGCCGCAGTCGTCTAATTACCGAGGGGGTCGCGCGCTCGCCCAATCGAGCCATGCTGCGCGCCGTCGGGTTCAAGGACGGTGACTTCGTCAAGCCGATCGTCGGGGTGGCGAATGGCCACTCGACAATGAATCCTTGCAACGCGGGTATCCAGCCGCTCGTTGACCGGGCGATGGCCGCCCTCGAGGCTGCCGGGGCTAAGCCCCAGGTTTTTGGCGTCCCGACGGTCACCGACGGCATCGGCATGGGGACGGAGGCGATGAAATATTCGCTGGTTTCCCGCGAAGTGATCGCTGACTGCGTGGAAACGGCCGTGAACGGGCAGGCGATGGACGGTGCCCTGGTGGTCGGTGGTTGCGACAAGAACATGCCGGGCGGGCTGATGGCGGTCGCGCGGATGAACGTGCCCGCGATCTACGTCTACGCCGGCACCATCAAGCCCGGCAGATGGAAGGGCCAGGACCTCACCATCGTGTCGGCCTTCGAGGCGGTCGGCGCCTACGCCGCGGGCAAGATGAGTGACGAGGATTTCATCGGCATCGAGAACAACGCCTGCCCGACGGTCGGCGCCTGCGGCGGGATGTTCACCGCCAACACGATGTCGTCATCGTTTGAGGCGCTAGGCATGAGCTTGCTCGGCTCGTCGCAGCTTGCGTCGCCCGATATCGAAAAGGCGGACTCCGCGGCCGAATCGGCGCGCGTTCTTGTGCAGGCGATACACAACAACCTGAAGCCGCGCGACATCATCACGCGCAAGTCGATCGAGAACGCGATCGCGCTCGTGATGGCGACCGGTGGCTCGACGAACGCAGTCCTGCACTACCTCGCGATTGCAGCGGCGGCGGGCGTCAAGTGGACAATCGACGACTTCGAACGGGTGCGCAAGAAGGTTCCGGTGCTGTGCGACCTCAAGCCTTCGGGGCGCTTCGTGGCGGTCGACTTCCATCGCGCGGGCGGCGTGCCGCAGGTGCTGAAGATCCTGCTCAAACACGGCGTGCTGCACGGCGAGTGCATGACGATCCACGGCAAGACCATGGCCCAGATGCTGAAAGACGTGCCCGACGAGCCGCGCGCCGACCAAGAGGTTATTCGCCCCTGGTCCAATCCGATGTATCGGACCGGGCACCTGGCGATCCTGCGCGGCAACCTCGCGACCGAAGGCTGCGTCGCGAAGATTACCGGCCTGAAGAAACTGTCGATCACCGGCCCGGCGCGCGTGTTCGATTCGGAGCCCGCCTGCATGAAGGCCATCATGGCCAAGCGCATCAAGCCGGGCGACGTGATCGTCATCCGTTACGAAGGGCCGAAAGGTGGACCGGGCATGCAGGAGATGCTGGCGCCGACGTCGGCCTTGATCGGCCAGGGGTTGGGAGATTCGGTCGGCCTGCTGACCGATGGGCGCTTCTCGGGCGGCACCTGGGGCATGGTCGTGGGCCACGTCGCGCCCGAAGCCTACGTCGGCGGCGCCATCGCGCTGGTGAAGGAGGGTGACGCGATCACCATCGATGCGAAGAAGCGCCTCCTCCAGCTAAACGTCTCGGTGAAGGAGATTGCCGCGCGCAGGAAGAAATGGAAGCAGCCGAAGCCGCGCTACACCAAGGGGCTGCTCGCCAAGTACATGCGCCTCGTGTCGACCGCGTCGAAGGGCGCGATTACCGACGGCGGGGACTAGATCGGGGTCAGACAAGGGGTCAGACCCCCTGTTAGATAACCGTAGGCCTTCGATCACCAAAAAAGGGGTCCGACCCCATGGTCGCCTGACTAAAAGCCTGCGCCGGGCTGCGTCAGGTATTCGATCTCCTCGGGCGTGCTGGCACGCCCGAGCGCCGCATTGCGATGCGGGAAGCGGCCGAAGCGCTCGATCACCGCCATGTGCTTTTGCGCCCATTCGGGCAGGCTGTTCGTCTCGGGGAAGGCCTTCAATTCCTCCATCAGCGCGCAACAGCGCCGCTGATCCTCGAGCGACTCGCTGTGCTCGAACGGTAAATAGACGAACTGCCGCTCGACGGGCAGTAATTCGCGATCGATGCCGCGCGCGATCGCATCGCGCGCTGTTTTGAGTGCAAGTGGGTCGGCGGCAAACGCGCGCGCGTCGTTGCGAAACAGATTACGCGAAAACTGATCGAGCACAACGATGAACGCCAGGCACTCGGGCGGGGACTCGCGCCACCGCGCAAGACCGCCCGCCGCGGCTTCCTCGTAGACCGGAAGAAAGCGCGCGCGAATCGCATCATCGAATGCCGCGTTCTTCTCGAACCACTGCTGAAGGCGTCTCCCGTACTCGGTCGGATCGCCAAACCAGAACCTCAAGACCGCCGCGGCGCGAGGGTCTTTCGCTTCGTCGGGCCGGTACACTTGCTGCTCGCTCATCGACAATCCTGTTGCTGCCTGCGCCACGTTCAGGCGCACGCTGAGACGCTTACATTTTCCCATGCCAAATCGACTCGCCGGCGAAACCAGCCCCTATCTGCAGCAGCACGCCGACAATCCGGTGGACTGGTATCCGTGGGGGCCCGAGGCGCTCGAGCGCGCAAAGCAGGAGGACAAGCCGATCCTGCTCTCGGTCGGTTACTCGGCCTGCCACTGGTGTCATGTCATGGCGCACGAGAGCTTCGAGGATCCCGCAGTCGCCGAGGTGATGAACCGGCTGTTCGTAAACGTCAAGGTCGATCGCGAGGAGCGCCCGGATCTCGATCAGATCTACCAACTCGCCCACCAAATGCTCGCCAACCGACCGGGCGGCTGGCCGCTGACGATGTTTCTTTCGCCCGACGGCACGCCGTTCTTCGGCGGGACGTATTTTCCCAAGACTGAACGCCACGGCCTGCCGGGTTTTCCGGACCTGTGCACGCGCATTGCCGCCGTGTGGGCGGAAAAGCGAGGCGAGATCACCGCGCAGAATGACCAGGTGCGTGGCGCGCTTCTGCGCACAGTCCCGAGCGGCGGCGCCCACCAGTCCGAATTCAACGATGCGCCGTTGAAGGGGTTGTTGGCAATGTTGCAGGACAGTTTCGATCCGCGTTTCGGCGGCTTCGGTGCGGCGCCGAAGTTCCCGCATCCGACCGACCTTGAGTTCTGTCTGCGTGCGTACGCGAAGCATGGCGACCGCGCCGCGCTCGAGATGGCCGAGACGACCCTTGCGCGCATGTGCGATGGGGGGATCTACGACCAGCTCGGCGGCGGATTCTGCCGCTACAGCACGGATGCGACGTGGACGATCCCACATTTCGAAAAGATGCTCTACGACAACGGGCCCCTGCTCATGCTGCTCGCGGATGTCTGGATCGCGACCGGTGACGAACGCTTCGCGCGCTGCAGCGCGGAAACTGCGGCGTGGATCGAGCGCGAAATGCAATCCGACGAAGGCGGATATTTCTCGTCGCTCGACGCGGACTCCGAGCACGTTGAGGGCAAGTTCTACGTCTGGGACCGCGACGCGGTGCGCGCGCTTCTCTCGCCGGAGGAATGGGCGGTCGCTGCACCGCATTACGGGCTCGACCATGGCGCAAACTTCGAGGGCGAGCACTGGCACCTCACCGTTGCGCGTCCACTCGACGCCGTAGCGAAGCGTGCGGGTGTATCGCTCGAAGAGGCCGCGCGGCAGCGCGACGCGGTGCGCGCGAAACTTTTCGCCGTGCGCGAGACGCGCGTGCGCCCCGGGCGCGACGACAAGGTACTGGTGTCTTGGAACGCGCTCGCGATTCGCGGCATGGTGCATGCCGGCCGCGTCTTCGACCGGCCCGAGTGGATCGCCTCTGCGCGCCGCGCGCTCGAGTTCATTCGCGGCGCGATGTGGAAGGATGGACGGCTGCTGGCAACCTACAAGGACGGCCGCGCCCACCTGAACGCCTACCTCGACGATTACGCCTTTCTGCTCGCTGCGCTGCTCGAGCTGATGCAGGTGGAATTCTCGGAGCGCGATCTCGAATTTGCCGAAGACCTCGCGGAGGTGATGCTCGAGCAATTCGAGGATCGCGCGGCGGGCGGCTTCTTTTTCACCGCGCGCGACCACGAAGCGCTGATTCACCGTCCCAAACCCAGCCACGACAACGCCACCGCCTCCGGGAACGCGGTGGCGGCCTGGGCGCTCAATCGCCTTGCGGCGCTTACCGGTGAGACGCGCTACACCGACGCGACCGAACGCACGCTCGCGCTGCTCTTCCCGGCGATGCGCGAGCATCCCTCGGGATTCGCCGCGACGGCGATCGCGCTCGACGAGTTGCTTACGCCGCCGGCGACCGCGGTGCTACGCGGGCAGCCGGCGGCGATTGGCGAATGGGCGCGCGCCCTCGCGCGCGAGGCACGGCCGGATACGCTGGTCGTTCCGGTCGCCGAGGGCGCAAAGAATCTACCGCCGGTGCTCGACAAGCCGGCGCGCCCGGAGCCGGTCACCGGTTGGCTGTGTCGCGGTGTGGCCTGCCTCGCGCCGATCGGAGATCTCGAGGCGTTCCGAATCGCCTATCGGGCGGGAGAGATCGCCTGATGGGTCGCGCGTTCCGGCCCCAGGCAGCTGCCACGCGGCCCAGTACGTCTGGCATCCACGGGATATCCGTCGCCCCCGGATCGATGCCGAGTTGCATCAGGAGCGTGGTGAGCTGACCGCGGTGATGGGTCTGGTGATTGAACAGGTGCGTCGCGAGCAACCAGCCGGGAAAGGTACGCGTCTTCCCATCGATACCGGAGGTCCAGGTGAAATCGGCGCTCAGCCAGGCCTCGGTCAGCCCTGCCGCCCAGCGCTCGATTTCGCGGTCGAGCCAGGCGCGCTCGGCGCGCAGCGCGTCGAAATCGTCGAACAGAATGGCGTCGGTGCGCAGGATGTAGAAGCGTCCGTTCCAGTCATTGCGATCGGCGCCTAGAAAACGTCCGAGCCAGGCACGGTCGCCGAATAGCAGGTGGTTCAGCGTGCCGTGAATCGACTTGAAGAAGGCGCCGCGGTCGCTTTTGCGCTCGGCATCCGGGATCGGCGCGCAGACCGCGTAGAGCCGCTCATTCATCCAGCGGTTGTAGGCAGCCATGGTGTGCGCATGTTGCGGGCTGATCATCTCGACGCCTCCTCGAGGGCGGGGATCACTCTGGCCGATCGTGATCGGTTGCCACGGGCGGCGCAAGCCGGCGGGCGATTTCGCGCGCCTCGGCGATCCTGCCCGCCGGCACGAGGAAGCGCGCTTCCGTGTGCAAGAAACCGAACGCCAGGGGGCGGCTGAGCGCGATCACGATCTCGGCCGGATCGACGCCGTTCGCTTCGGCGCCTTCGATGCGCGCACCGCCAGCGGTAAACGGGTGCTCCTCCGACGTGCGCATGCGCTCGGCGTCACGCCAGACTTCGAGCGCGCCCGATTCGCCGATCAAAACCTCGTAGTCGAGATTGCGTCGCCGTGTCAGGCGAACGAAGGCGCGCAGCTGCGGCCCGAGAATCGTATTGGCGACGAGGATCATCACGACGAGCACGAGCAGCGCCGCAGTCGTGCGGCTCATGGCCGCGTATCGCTCTGTGACAAACACGAGTCCGACGGCGAGCACGACTACGGGTGCCAAATAGTGCAACGCGGGTCGCAGCACGCCGAACCAAAGATCGTTGCGGCGTCGCTCGCAATACGCCCGCCATTCGGCCTTCGGGTAACGCCAGTGCACGAGGTGGTGGTCGAAGAGGCGCTCGCCTTCGGCGCGCAGCGCGTGCCGGCCAAGCATCGAGAAAAGGCCGTACGCGGCGATAACCGCCACGATGAATATGAGCGTCGCGACCGCAGGCGCGTCGTGCATCGAAGTCCCCCCGCACGATGCTACGCCCGCGCCCTGCGCGCCGCGAGCCTTGGTGCTCGTGTTGCGCCGGAGGCGCGCATCAACGCCTCACCCCGACGCGGCGAGATCGGCCTGCGTGGTGAAGCTGTCGGCGTAGAACTCGTCCTCGGGCAGCTGGCACTGCTCGACGAAGTCCTTCTTTGCAGCATCGACCATGACCGGGACGCCGCAGGCATAGACCTGGTGGGCCGAGAGGTTCGGGAAATCCTCCATTACCGCGCGATGAACGAATCCGCTGCGACCCTGCCAGGCGTCCTCGGGCAGCGCGTCGGAGATGACCGGCACATAGCGCAAGTGTTCGTGCGCGCGAGCCCAGCCTTCGGCGAGCGCATTCATGTACAGATCCTTCGGGCGGCGACCGCCCCAGTAGAGGACCATCGGTCGCGAGACGCCCTTGGTGAGCGCGGCCTCGAGGATCGACTTGATCGGCGCGAAGCCGGTCCCGGAGGCGACGAACACGATCGGCTTTGCGGAGTCCTCGCGCAGAAAGAACGTGCCGAGCGGGCCCTCGAAGCGCAGGATGTCACGCGCTTTCAGCTTGCCAAAGACGTGGTCGGTGAACTGGCCGCCCGGCACGTGACGCACATGCAGCTGGACGAGCGCGTCGTCGTGCGGCGCATTCGCCATTGAAAAGCTGCGCCGCGAGCCGTCGCGCAGCAAAAATTCGAGGTACTGCCCCGGCAGGAACTGGAGCCGCTCGTTGGCCGGCAGCTTGAGCGAAAGCACGACGACATCGTCGGCGAGCCGCTCGATCTGTTGCACGCGACAGGGCAGCGTTTTGATCGGGATGTCCTTCGCCGCGCTGACGGTACGCGCTTCGATCACCAGGTCGCCGAGCGGCTTTGCCTGGCAAAAGAGCGCCTTGCCGGCGGCTTTCTCGAACGTGCCGAGCGCCTTGGCCTGATATTCGCCATAGTCGACGCTGCCCTCGAGCACCTTGCCCTTGCAACTGCCGCACACGCCGTTGCGGCAGCCGTAGGGCAGGATGACGCCCTGACGCAGCGCGGCAGTCAGGATGGATTCGCCGTCCTCGACGCTGAATTGGTCCCCGCTCGGCTGCAAAGTGACGTTGTGCATGATCGTAAAATCGTTGCGATGAAACGCTTGCTGATTGCGGGCTTCGGCGATGTTGCGCGTCGCCTCGTGCCGCGGCTGCCCGGCACCGTAGAGGTTCGCACACTGGCGCGCCACCTCGGCGCCGATCTCGACCGGCCCGAAACGCTCGGCGCCGCCGGGCGCTGGGCGGACTGCGTCCTGCACAGCGCACCTCCGCCCGCCGACGGCGAGACCGACCCCCGAACCGCGAACTTGCTCGCGGCCATTGAAAAGGATCGCATTCTACCAACGCGCTTCGTCTACATCAGCACCAGCGGCGTCTACGGGGATTGCGGGGGCGCGCGGGTCGACGAGTCGCGCGCGCCGAACCCGCAGACCGCGCGCGCAAAGCGCCGGGTCGACGCGGAGCGGCGGCTGGCCGAGTGGTGCGGCGCGCATGGCGTGGCCCTGGTCGTACTGCGCGCACCCGGCATCTACGCAGCGGACCGCCTGCCGCTCGAGCGTCTGCGTGCGGGGACGCCGGTTCTGCGCGACGAAGACGACGTCTATACCAACCATATTCATGCCGACGATCTTGCGGCCAGTGTGCAACGCGCGCTTGAGGACGACGCGCCCGCGGGTGTGTACAACGCGAGCGACGACTCGATGCTCAAGATGGGCGCGTGGTTCGACTTTCTCGCCGCGCGTGCGGGCCTGCCGCGGCCGCCGCGCATCACGCGCAGCGAGGCCGCGCGCTGCCTCTCGCCCGCGCTGCTTTCGTTCATGAGCGAGTCGCGGCGGCTCGACAACCGTCGGTTGAAGGAGGCACTCGGCGTTCGGCTGCGTTATCCAACGGTGCGCGACGGGGTGCTGGCGGAGCATTTCCGGGCCTTCTAAACCTTCCGCACGATCGACGACGCAGATTGCATCGGCTGACGCGCGCGCCGGACCGCTTGCCGCTGCGGTCGCGCGCAGAGTATAAAGATTCGCCGCAGACGACAGAGCGGCTTGAATGGAAAAGGGGTGTTGACGGGTGACTGTACTGGTTGTCTTGACGAACGTTCCCGATCGCGCGGCGGCAGAAAAGCTTGCACGCGACCTCGTCGACCGTCGCCTGGCGGCCTGCGTAAACGTGCTCGCACCCTGCCGTTCGTTCTATCGCTGGGAGGGCGCCGTGCAGCAGGACGAGGAAGTTCCGCTGCTCATCAAAACCACGCGTGCGCGCTACCCTGCGCTCGAAACGGCGATCCGCGAGGGGCATCCAAACGAACTTCCCGAGATCGTGGCGGTCCCAATCGAGTGCGGGCTCGCCGCCTATCTCGAGTGGGTCAGCGCCGAAACGACCGCCTGACCATCGCCCTGCCATGTCCTTTGCGCTACGCCATCTCTTCCTGCTGCTGATCGCGCTGGTTGCACTCCCAGCGGCGGCGGAGTTGAAGCTGTTCGGCCAGAGTGACGCGCTACTCGAACCCGAAAAGGCATTCGTGTTCTCGGCCCGCGCGGTCGATGCGCGCACGTTGGAGGTGCATTTCGCAATCGCCGACGGCTACTACATGTACCGCGACAAGTTTCGCTTCGTTCTCGAGGGTGCGAACGGCGTGACGCTCGGCGCCCCGCGGTTTCCGGCCGGCATCCGCAAAAAGGACGAGTTCTTCGGCGAGGTCGAAACCTACCGCAAGAACGTCAGCGTGCAATTGCCCATCGTGGGCAACGCGGCGCTTGCGCAGCGCGTCAAGCTAAATGTTACGTCGCAGGGTTGCGCTGACATCGGCGTGTGCTACACACCGATGGACTCGAGCGCGACGCTGCAACTCGCCGCGCTGTCCGGTGGCGACGCCGGTGGCGGGGATGGTCGCGTTGCGGCGTCGGCACCGACCCTAAGCGAATCGCCGCGCCGGATCGAACCGTCGGCGAGCTTCTCGATCTTCGCGAGCGACCTCGACATCGCGAAGCTCTTCGAGGGTAACCTGTTCCTCGTCATCGCAGGCTTTTTCGGTTTCGGCATACTGCTCGTGTTCACGCCCTGCGTGCTGCCGATGATTCCGATTCTCTCCGGCATCATTGCGGGCGAAGGCCGGCGGCTGACCAAGCTGCGCGCGTTCGTGCTGTCGCTGTCCTATGTGCTCGGCATGGCGGTGACCTATGCAGCGGCGGGCGTGGCTGCGGCGTACTCGGGAACGCTGATCGCCGCCGCGTTGCAGAACGCCTGGGTGCTCGGCAGCTTCGCGCTCGTGTTCGTTGGGCTCGCGCTGTCGATGTTCGGTTTTTACAACCTGCAGCTTCCAGGATTCATCCACCACCGGCTGCATTCGGCACACCGTCGACTGCAGGGCGGGCAGATCGCCTCGGTGGCGGCAATGGGCGCGTTCTCAGCCATCATCGTCAGCCCTTGCGTGGCCGCGCCGCTTGCGGGTGCGCTGCTCTACATCTCGCAAACCAAGGACATTGCGCTGGGCGGTGGCGCGCTGTTTGCCATGGCGCTGGGCATGGGCGTCCCGCTGATTGCGATCGGTGTCTCCGAAGGGGCGTTGCTGCCGAAGGCCGGCGCCTGGATGGAGGGCGTGAAGAAGTTTTTCGGCGTGCTGCTCCTCGGGGTTGCGATCTGGATCGTTTCGCCGATTCTTCCTGTTGCGGTGCAAATGGTTGCCTGGGCCGCGCTGCTCGTCGGCGGTGCCATGTTCCTGCGCGCGATCGATCCATTGCCAGCGAATGCGCCGGGCTGGGCGCGGCTCTGGAAGGCCGTGGGCATGTTGGCGTTGGTTGCGGGGGTCGCGATGCTCGTCGGCGCGCTCTCGGGCGCGCGCGATCCGCTGCGGCCGCTCGCGAGCATCGTGGGCGGCGGGCAAGCCATCGCGGGGCCCGTGAACTGGATCCGTGTCGATTCGCTGCCGGCCCTCGAGGCGCGGCTGCGCGACGCGGGCAGGCCCGTGATGCTGGATTTTTACGCCGACTGGTGTGTGTCCTGCAAGGAGATGGAAGCCTTCACCTTTAGCGATCCTCGGGTACGGGCGCAGATGAACAACATGCTGCTCCTGCAGGCGGATGTGACCGAGAACAGCGAACAGCACAAGCTGCTCCTCAAGCGCTTCTCCCTCTTCGGGCCGCCGGGGATCATCTTTTTCGACGCCCAGGGACGCGAGATCAAGGGGCTGCGTGTCGTCGGCTACCAGGACAGCGATCGCTTCCTGAAGGTTCTGGCGCAGGCCACGGCGCCGTGAGCGCCTGATGCGCGCGCCGATCTCCGGCGTCGATCACGTCGTCATCGCGGTACACGACCTCGAACGTGCGCGGGCGGTCTATGCGCGCCTCGGCTTCACGCTCACCCCGCGCGGATTTCACACGCTCGGCTCGCAGAATCACTGCATCATGTTCGAGCACGATTACCTCGAACTGCTCGCGCTGCCCAAGGCACAGCCGGCCACGCAGTACTACGCGGATTTCCTTGCCAAGGGCGACGGGCTGGCGGCGATCGCGCTCGCGACCGGGGACGCCGTCGCGGCACACGCTGCGCTGCATGCAAACGGTATCGAGGCCGAAGCGCCGCTCGATTTTGCGCGGCCGGTCGAACTGCCCGGGGGCGCGCGCGACGCCGCATTTCGAATTGTTCAGCTACCCGTCGGGCAGACGCCGGGCTGCCGTACCTTTCTGTGCCAGCATTTCACCCGCGATGTGGTTTGGCGCCCCGAGTACCAGCGCCATGCCATAGGCGCGATCGGCCTCGCGGGCGTCGCCGTGATCGTCGAGGACCCCGCGCGCGACGCACCGCGCTACGCAAAGATCTTCGACACCTGGCCGGAGACGATCGACGAGGGACTGCGCGTCGACACCGGGAGCGCGCCGATCGCGCTCACTGCGCGCTGGAAGCTCGGACGCAGGCTCGAGGGGGTCGAGCTGCCGACGCGTCCGCGGCCGTTCGTCGCCGCCCTGTTCTTTCGGGTCGCGGACCGCGCCGCGGCGGCGAAGGCATTGCGCAAGGGCGGCTACAAGCCGGTAACGCTGAAGGACGGCTCGTTCGGCATCGATGCGCACGAGGCCTGCGGGGTGACGCTGGTGTTTGGCTAGCGCCGCGCGGCCTGCCCCGTCGCCGATGGCGAGTCGCGGCGCGGGTTTGGTCTTTTATGGTCTCGTGATTTTGTCAAAATCACGAGATTGATTTAAAACCGATGAACGCGGAGCCTTGGATGAACGCTCCGAGCCCGCGCGCCTCTCTTCAACGCTGCTTCTTCAACGCCTTCGCAACCTCGAGCGCAAAGTAGGTCAGGATGCCGTCTGCGCCCGCGCGCTTCATGCCAAGCAGCGTTTCGATGATGACGCCTTCGCTGAGCCAGCCGCGATCGACCGCACCGCGCAGCATGGCGTACTCGCCGCTCACCTGATAGACGTAAGTGGGCGCTTTGAATTCGTCCTTCACGCGTCGCAGGATATCGAGGTAGGGCATTCCCGGCTTCACCATCACCATGTCAGCGCCTTCGGCCAGGTCGAGGCCTACTTCCCAGAGCGCCTCGTCGCTGTTCGCTGGATCCATCTGGTAGGTTTTCTTGTCGCCCTTGCCCAGGTTGCTCGCCGAGCCGACAGCGTCGCGAAATGGGCCGTAAAAACCGGACGCGTACTTCGCCGAGTAGGCCATGATCTTGGTGTGGATGTGGCCCGCCTTTTCGAGCGCCTGGCGGATGCGGCCGATGCGACCGTCCATCATGTCGGAGGGCGCGACGATGTCGATGCCGGCGGCGGCCTGTGCGAGTGCCTGTTTGACCAGCGCATCGAGGGTCACGTCGTTGATGATGTAGCCCTGCTTGTCGATGACGCCGTCCTGGCCATGCGACGTGTAGGGATCGAGCGCGACGTCGGTCATGATGCCGAGCTCGGGGAAGCGCTTTTTCAGTGCGCCGACCGCGCGCGGCACGAGTCCCTTCGGGTTGTACGCTTCGCGCCCGTCGAGGCGCTTGAGACGTTGATCGATCACCGGGAAGAGCGCCATCACGGGAATGCCGTGCTTGAGGCATTGCTCGGCGACCGGGAACAGCTTGTCGACGCTCATGCGCTCGACACCAGGCATCGAGCTGACCTTTTGCGTGCGGCGTGCCCCGTCGAGCACGAACACCGGGTAGATCAGGTCGTTCGACGTGAGGACCGTCTCGCGCATCAGGCGCCGCGAGAAATCGTCGCGGCGCATGCGGCGCATGCGTACCGCTGGAAAGCTGCCGTACAGGTTCATCGCTCTATGGCCTTGGTAAATACCCGACAACGGGGCGCGGATTTTGGCGCGAGTGCCTGATTTTTTGCAAGAATTCGCCGCGGAACTTTTCGGGCGAACAATGATCTTACTCGTAGGCGATGTAGATCGTCTCCCGCTTCACCTCCCTGAGCGGGTGCCTTAATCTCAATTAAGGCGTTTTTGCCCCCGGTTTAAATCCCCTTTACCGGGGGCTCTTTATTTCTGCGCGCTGCCGGACCACTGCTCGATCCACTGTCCAAGCAGCGCGCGCACCTCGTCGACGCCTTCACGCTTGAGGCTCGAAAACAGGCGGACTTCCCCGGGCATTCCCCGGGCCGCGAGGGCGTCGCGCGCGTGAGCAATTGCCGCCGCGCGTTCGCGCTTGTTGAGCTTGTCGGCTTTCGATAGCAGTACCAGCAGGGGCCGCTCGAGCGGTTGAGCCCAATCGAGCATGCGCACGTCGGGTTCGGTGAACGGGCGTCGCGCATCCATGATGACGACCAGCGCCGCAAGCGCCGTGCGGCCCGCGAGGTAGCCGCCGACAAGTTGGTCCCACTGCGCGCGTATCGCCTGCGGCACCTGCGCGAAACCGTAGCCCGGGAGATCCGCCAGGCGCACGCCGTCGCCGACGTCGAATAAGTTGATCGTCTGGGTGCGTCCCGGCGTCTTGCTGGTGAACGCGAGCCGGCGGCGGCCGGTGATGGCGTTGATTGCGCTCGACTTGCCGACGTTGGAGCGACCGCAAAAAGCGATTTCGGGCGGCCCTTGCGGGGGCAGTTGCGAAAGCGTGCCGATCGAGGCGACGTAGGTGGCTTGATTGAAGGCGCGCATAGCGGGGGGCGCATTGGCGCGCCGGGCGGCGGGCGCAACGCGTCTGAAAGTCTGGCGAATTGTAATAACATTGCGGGCTTTCACCCGGACGCAGGGGAGTTTGAGCATGATCCGAGTTGTGGCGATGAGCGCTTTGCTGGCCCTGGGGCTCGCCGGTCAAGCAATTGCGCAAGGCGCATCCAAGCCTGACCCCGCCAAGGGCCAGGCAATCGCTTCCCAGGTATGCGTGGCCTGCCACATGGCGGACGGCAACAGCAATCTGCCCGCGAATCCCAAGCTCGCGGGACAGTTTCCGGAGTACCTGCACAAGCAGTTGGCGAACTTCAAACCTCAGGGCAATAAGCAGCCCGAGCGTGCGAGCGCGATCATGGCTGGCATGGTCGCGGCCCTGTCGGATGCGGATATGCGAGACGTTGCCGCGTTCTATGCAAGCCAGACCCTGCAGCCGGCGGTGGCACGCGACAAGGCGCTCGTACCGCTTGGGCAGAAGATCTTTCGCGGCGGCAATCCGGCGAGTGGCGTTCCGGCCTGCGCGGGCTGCCACGGTCCCACGGGCGCTGGCATCCCGGCCCAGTATCCGCGCATCGGGGGGCAGTTCGCCGAATACATCGAGGCGCAGCTCAAAGCATTTCGGAATAGCGCGCGTGCGAACGACCCGAACGGCATGATGCGCGGCGCGGCCGCACGTATGACTGACCCGGAAATCAAGGCGGTGGCCGAATACGCTGCGGGTCTGCGCTAGGCGGGCACCGCGCCTCGACGCGCGCGCAGGCGGCCCGCCTTGGGCGCGCAGATCATCCACCAGCCTTGATGAGACCTTCTCCGACGCCGCCGATGGGCGCGACGCCGCGGGGGTTTACGCCCGCTCGGGAATAATGCAGCGCGCGTCACTGTTGTCATCTCATGCACGCGCGATCGGTCCGGATCACGTCCGACGCGCTACCATGTTCGCTGCATCGGCAGACGGACCGCATCGGTGACGGAACGGGACCAGGTGGTTGTACACATACCACGGCTGCGCCGCTATGCGCGTGCGCTGGTCGGCGACCCGGGTGCGGCCGACGATCTGGTACAGGACACGCTCGAGCGTGCGCTCGGGAAATTCCATCTCTGGAAAACCGGCACGGATCTGCGCGCATGGCTGTTCACCATCATGCATAACGTCTTCGTCAACCACGTGCGCCGGCGCCGAGAGTTTGCGGTGCTCGACGACGAGGTGCTGGAACGCTCCGTGCGCGATAGCCAGGACGGAGCGCTTGCAGTGCGCGACCTCCAGCGCGGGCTCGAGCGCTTGCCCACTGATCAGCGCGAGGTGTTGCTGCTCGTCGTGCTCGAAGACATGAGCTATCAGGAAGCCGCCACTGCGCTCGGGGTGCCGATCGGGACTGTGATGTCGCGCCTGTCGCGCGCGCGGGACAAATTGCGCGTCGCCATGGATGGAGAGGCGTCGTCGACTCATTTGCAGGTCGTGAAATGAGCGAAGCACGAATTTCCGAAAACGATCTGCAGGCCTATATCGACGGCCGTCTGGCGGAGCCGCGGTGCGCCGAGCTCGAAGCCGAGCTTGGCGCGAATCCCACGCTGGCCGAGCAAATCGCGGCATACCGGGCGCAAAACGAGGCGCTGCGCGTTGCGTTCAAGCCGGTGCTCGACGAACCGATACCGGATCGGTTGCTGGATGCGACGCAGCCGCGGCCGCGGCGGCCGTGGGCGATTGCGGCGGCCCTTGCCTGGATGGCGCTCGGTGGCGTCGCCGGCTGGGCGGTTAACGAAACCTACCGCCCGGCGCCGAGTCCGCCGCGCGCCGAAGCGCCGCTTGCGCAACGTGCAGCGATCGCCCATGCGGTCTACTCGCCCGAGGTTCGCCACCCGGTCGAGGTCGGCGCGGACCAGGAAGCGCACCTGGTGGCCTGGCTGTCGAAGCGTCTCGGCGCGCCGGTGCGCGCGCCGAAGCTCGAGTCGATCGGCTACCGCCTCGTCGGCGGACGCCTGTTGCCGGGAGAGTCCGGACCTGTCGCGCACTTCATGTATCAGTCCGAAAAGGGCTCGCGGGTAACGTTGTACGTGCGCACCGAAGTGTCAGATCACGGCGAGACGGCATTCCGCTACGCCGACGAGGGCAAGGTGCGCGTGTTTTATTGGATCGACCGCAGGCTCGGCTATGCCCTGTCGTCGGCCGACATCAGCCGGGAACAGCTGTACACGCTCGCGAACGCGGTTTACAAGCAGCTGAATCCCTGAGGGCGCGGCGCGCCTCAGCTGCGCCGAACGACGTAGCCGCCCGATTTATCGTCGCGCTCGAGCGCGAGCAGCTTGCGCTTCGCCGCCTCCTCCAGTAGGTCGGAGAACGCGCGAAAACCATAGTACGACTCATTGAACCCGGGGCTGCGGCGCTTGAGCGCCTGCTTGACCATCGAGCCCCAGATGCGCTCGCCCTCACCGCGTTCGGCGACCAGCGCTTCGAAGGTTTCGAGTGCGAGGTCGATCGCCTCCTGCTGCTTGTCCTCGGCCGCGTCGGAACCGCCTGCGGCATCGGTGGGTTTCGTCTCCTTGCGCCGCCGCGCCGTTCGGCGCTTGGTTTCGCCCTCGCGCACGAGGTCGTCGTAGAAGATGAACTCGTCACAATTGGCGATCAGCAGATCGGAGCTTGAATTCTTTACGCCGACGCCGATCACCGTCTTGGCGTTCTCGCGCAGTTTTGACACGAGCGGCGAAAAATCCGAATCACCGCTGATGATGACGAAGGTGTCAACGTGTTCCTTCGTGTAGCAAAGATCCAAGGCGTCGACCACCATCCGGATGTCGGCTGAGTTTTTGCCGGACTGGCGTAGGTGTGGAATCTCGATCAACTCGAACGAGGCGCCGTGCATCGTCGTCTTGAACTCCTTGTAGCGTTCCCAGTCGCAGTAAGCCTTTTTCACCACCACGCTGCCCTTGACCAGCAGGCGCTCCATCACCAGCTTGATGTTGAATTTTTCGATGCGCGCATCGCGCACGCCGAGCGCGACGTTTTCGAAATCGCAGAATACTGCTATGTTCAGGTCTTCATTGGCCGATGACATCGGTTTCCCCCGGGATGCTAGCCGCTGTGGCTACTGCGGCGGCAACAGCATATACGCTGGCCCGCATAAATAAAATGCCAAATGAATCGCAATTTCCATAATTGCGCGTGCAGGGAGCGGTTTTCAGGTATATTTATTGACTATTGATCGTCACATTATCCGAAGTGTTAAACCGATGATCCGCTCCGTTCATCACCCGGCAGGCTGCGATAACGCCTTTCGACGCGCGTTGGCTGGTTGCAATTTTGCTGGAGGAATAACTTATGTCGTTTGATGGCCTGATACCCCTGTCTGCCTGGAGTTACGTGGTCGTGGCACTGATTCTGACCCACGTGACCATCGCCAGCGTGACTATTTTTCTGCACCGCCACCAGGCCCATCACGCGCTCGAATTGCATCCGCTGATGAGCCATTTTTTCCGCTTCTGGTTGTGGCTGACCACCGGCACCGTGACCCGTGAATGGGTTGCGATTCACCGCAAGCATCACGCCTGCTGCGAAACCGACGAAGACCCCCACAGTCCGCGCTTCAAGGGCATTCTGACCGTGTTGTTTGGCGGCTTCTGGCTGTACCGGCGCGAGGCCGCGCGGGCCGATACCCTGGCGCGCTTTGGCCAGGGCACGCCCGATGACTATCTCGAGCGCGAGCTTTACAGCAAGCATCCCGCCCCCGGTATCCTGCTGATGGCATTGATCGACATCGCCCTGTTCGGCCTGCCCGGACTGGCAATTTTTATCGTGCAAATGCTGTGGATTCCGTTCTGGGCCGCCGGGGTTATCAACGGTCTCGGTCACTATTTCGGCTACCGCAATTTCGAAACCCCCGACGACTCGAACAATCTGTTGCCCTGGGGCATCCTGGTCGGCGGCGAGGAACTACACAACAACCATCACGCTTACATGGCATCGGCGCGCCTGTCGAACAAGTGGTGGGAATTCGATATCGGCTGGGCTTACGTGCGTCTGCTGGCCTGGTGCCGGCTGGCGAAAATCAAGCGTCTCGCGCCGCGAGCTAAAAGTCATATCGGCCAGGGCCTGATCGATCGCACCACCGCGCAGGCGGTCGTCAGCCAACG
>JAQBBQ010000142.1:0-7147 GCA_032125995.1 Betaproteobacteria bacterium
TACCAGATGTTCGTAAGTCCGGTAGGTGGGTGCGGGAATATCGAGGGAGGAGGCTGCGCTATTGAAACTAGCGGAGTCGGATCGAGCGCTCGCGGTCGGCGCCCTGCTCGCACTCGCGCAGCGCGATCTGCGCCATCCACAGTGACCGCAGTGACGCGTGGGTGACGCTAGGCTCGGCACCGCGTGGCTGGCCGCGCCGAAGCATGTCGTCGACGACCAATCTCTTAAGAGCGATTGAGGGGCAGGGCCGATCGTCCGCAATTGGCACCGAGTGGCTACCGCAACGCGCCGCTTAGCGGACCAATCTGGAAAATCGAGAACCCTCCATTGTGGATGGGAGCCCGCTAAGGTCATCGTCAGATTCGAGCCGGCGGGCAAACGGGATTCCTTGCCTCTCGTGGGCGTCCTACCGTCGTGCCGCCCCTCGATGGATCGCACTTGCCGACAGCGTGAGCAACCCGAGACCAAATCCGACGTAGTACCAAAGCCCAGTGTTTGGCCGCCCAATGATTTGCACGTCGTCGACAAACAGCCCGCCAATCGCCGAGAACGGAAGGATCACGCCGTGCCAGATACCTACGAAAAAGCCATACGGATCAGCCGCAGCTTGCGGCGCGTAGTGCTTCGCGCATCCCGCTAAGAACAGCAACCCCAGAATCAGGACAGCGCTTCGCGTCATTTCACAGCGACTGGATGGTCTATCAGGACGGCACTCTGCGGCGCACCATGAACGTCGGTCTCTAGGTCAATCCGGGCGGCTGTGTGTCTTCGTGCTTCTTGCGCGGCTCGGCTGAGACCCTCCTGGTCGTAGTGATGCACACAGAAATGCGCGTACGTGGCAACCAGTTCCATCGCCACGAGTCCCGTCACCTTTGCAGTACCGGAGTCAATTTCCGCATGGGTAAACTCAAAGCTACCTTCGCGCCTGGCAAGGGTCACGTGGAACGGGTTCCCGCTGAATGCATCGATAATCGGCGTACCACTGGCATCGATTAAATCTGCAACCTGCAGACCTGCGGTGCGCGAGTTCTCTTCGAACTGAAGGCGCCAATCGCGCAAGTGGCCGACCCGAATCCCGAGCGCCCGCGCGATCTGGGCCTTGGGCTTCTCACCCAGAGCCGCTTGGCGAACGGCTTCGAGTTTGAATTCACGGCTATACCTTGTGTACGGCTTGCGTTGCATCGAACACTCCTCCGAGAGCAAGTATTGCTCTTTTCGGTGTGTCCACCAAACGTGGGTAGGATCACTCGGGCATAACCCGAACGGGTTAGTTCACGTCGAGGCCGGACGCGATCAACCCTGAGCGGTCTAAGCTACGGATCGCCGATCTCGTTCAATCGCAAAGCAATGGTTTTTCTGCGCGAGCGCAGAGGGGGATTCAATTAGAGTAGATATAGGATCAAGAATGTGGCTCCCGGCCGCGCACGAATCACGCCTACATCGCTAAGATGGAATCTAAGTGAACATCGGCCCGCATGGATAGTGGAAAAATCTACTCTCTGACCAAGGCAGGCGCGATGGCGCGCGCGGCACCCCGGGAGACGCTCGACAAGAATTTTCGGCGCGTCCTGCAGGTCATCGACGGCGAAACGCATATCGATGTCATCCGTGGCTGGCTGCGCCACTATACGAATGCGCAGCTCTCCGATTGGCTGGGAAAACTTGAGACCTCCGGCCTACTCGTTGCCCAGCCTTCAAGCTCCGTTCACGATCTGGATTTCACCGATTCCTTTCCTGCCGTCCCGCGCTACGGCACCGCGCTGACCAGCACCGACGTGGTGCGAATCGATGCCGGTACCGTCGCCGCAGGCGCTGCGCTCAAAGCGCACGGCGCGTATCTCGCGGAGGAGCGTCTCAATAACCGGGCGCCACTCGCAAAATCACCGGCCGAGATTACAGTACTCATTGTCGAGGACGATCCGGATCAGGCTGCGCTTGCAGAACAACGCATTGGTCTCGCGGGTTACCAGGTACGCGTGGCCAACAGCCGTAGCGCTTTTCTCAACGCGTTGCGCGATCACGGTGTGCCGAACGCCATGTTTCTCGACGTTGAGCTGCCGGATGGAGATGGGTTCGACATTCTGGTCTATGTGCGCTGCCATCCTCGTCTTTCGCTCCTTCCCGTAATCATGCTCACCATCAAGGGCGCACCCGAAGACATTCGCAAAGGCCTTGCGCTTGGCGCAGACGGTTACATTCCCAAACCCTATTCGAAATCTCTTCTGGCAGACGCGCTGCGCCACGTACTGAAGCACGCGTAGCGATCGGCAACGCACGCCGTGCGCGGCACCATCCGCGACGAGGTCACCGACGCGCCCGCGAGGGTCCGATGGCGGCCAGTCGCTACCCGTCCTGGCGCCCGGGGCGGGTGCTCAGGCGACGCGAGGCCAGCTCAGCCCCTTGTGCCAGTGCAGCGAGTTTCGCCCATGCGATCGCGGGAAATACCGTCGGATAGCGGCTGAACGTGCCGAAGCCGCAGTCCGAACTCGCGATGACGCGCTCGCGGCCGACGACGTTGGCGTAGCGGAGAATCCGCTGCGCGACGACTTCGGGATGCTCAATGTAGTTGGAGGTCGAGTCGATCACGCCCGGCAGCAAAATCTTGTCGTCGGGCAAAGGCACGCGCTCGAAGACGGTCCATTCGTGCGCGTGCCGGGGATTCGCTGCTTCCAGCGAAATCGCGGCAGGACGTGCCCTGAGGACGACTTCGATGATGGCCTCCAGGGGAATGTCCAGATGATGTGGACCTTCGTAATTTCCCCAACAGATGTGCAGTCGCATTGCCTCGGGGGGGATGTTGGCGGTCGCCGCGTTGAGCACCTCGACCTGGCGTGCCGCCAGTTCGACGAAGCGCTGTTCATCCTTGTCCGCATGGGCCAGGTGGCGGCCCATCGCCAGATCTGGACTATCGATCTGCAGGATGAAGCCGGCGTCGACGATGGCCTCGTACTCGGCGCGCAAGGCGTCGGCGAGCGCCTCGAGATAGGCGTCTTCGCTGGGGTAATACTGGTTGCGCTGAAACAGGCTGACGACGCCCGGCGACGCGGCATTCATGAAGGCGGCAACGGGTTTCGCGCGACTCACGGCGGACTGGAAATTGGCCAGGTCGGTGCGCAGCGGCTTGGCGTCCTTGAGCCGAACCGGGGCCTCGCAGCAGGGACCCGAATTCGACGGCACCACCCCACCGATTTCGACCAGCCGTCGGGCGTAATCGATATAGTCCAGTAGATCCTGCGCGCGATGCCCTTTGGCCCTGCCGCCAAAGCCACTGAGTCGCTCGGTCACGTAGGTCGAGTAGCTCGGCTTGCCCATCTCCCCGTCGCTGACGATGTCGATTCCGGCGTTGACCTGACGCGCGACCGCGTCCTGAACGGCCTCGCGGACCTCGGATTGGAGCGTCTCCTCTTCGTAGGCCTGCCCTTCGGCCTTGGCCACGAGCAACGCGAGCAGACGTTCGGGCCGCGGCAGACTGCCCACATGGGTGGTCAGAATCCGGTCGGTACTGCGAGGCATCACCGCGGTCATTTACTCAGGTCTCCTTCGGGCAGATCTTGGGCAAAGAGTGGGCGCAGAGCGCCAGCCCCCTGCGCATCGCGCGCGCGTCACGCCATGGCAAGGCGTGGCACGCGCGGCTCACGAATCGGCAGATTGATCAGGGCGGCAAACACCGCCAGCATGATGTCGGCGTACCACATCCAGTCGTAGCTGCCGGTGGCCGCGAACGCGATGCCGCCCAACCAGGCGCCGAAGAAGCCGCCGATCTGGTGCGCAAACAGCGTCACGCCGAAAAGCGTCGCAAGATAGCGCGTCCCGAACAGCTTGCCGACGAGCCCCGCCGTGGGTGGAACTGTTGCCAGAAACGTCATCCCCATCCAAACCGAGAAGATGACAACGGTGAGTTCCGTTTTCGGCGACAGCAGGAAATAGACGACGCCGACGCCGCGCGAGGCGTAGAGCAATGCGAGCATATTCTTCATCGACCAGCGCTGCGCCGCCAGGCCTGCGAGGACGCTGCCGACGATGTTGAACAGGCCGATGATTGCGAACGAGGTCCCGGCGAGCGACGGCGACAGGCCACACAGTGCGATCACCCCCGGCATGTGCGTCATCAGGAAGGCAATGTGAAAGCCGCAAACGAAAAAGCCGGCCATCAGGTACCAGTAGCTCGCGCTGCCGGTCGCTTCGCGAAGCGCGGCCCGCAGGTTGGGTGCACCTGCGTTCGCGGCGTCGGTCGCCGCGCCCGCGGCGACGACCCTGCGATGCCTGAACACCAATGCGAGCGGCAGCGTCGCCAGCGCAATCAGTGCCCAGCCATACATCGTGATCACCCAGCCAACCCCGACGATGCCCGCGGCCACGATCGGCGAGAACACGAGCTGCCCGACCGAACCGCCCGCGTTGACGATGCCGGTCGCGAAGCCGCGCTTCTCCAGCGGAATGCGCTGCCCGATCGCGCCCATCAGGACCGACATGCTCCCCGCCGCCGCCCCTGCCGCATGGACGATACCGATTGAGAACACCAGTCCGAGCGCGCTCGTCGTGTACGGAATCAGCGCGCTGCCAAGCGCGAGCAATAGCCCGCCGATCATAATCACCACCGCTGCGCCGTAGCGATCCGCCAGCGCACCCCACACCGGCTGCCAGGCGCCCCACATGAGTTGCGCAACCGCTGCCGCAAAGCTGATCGATACGATTCCCACGCCGGTGGCGGTGTTGATCGGCGACAGGAACAGCCCCCGCGTCATGCTTGCACCGAAGGTGACCGCGAGTACGAGGCATGCGGCGAGGACCAGGCCCCAGGGCACGGCGACGGCGGAACGACGGTCGTGACGCATTGCGCGCGGATACTACAACGCTGCGATCGGGGCGAGGTTATGAGCGATTTCGGGCGGTTACAGCCGTTCATCCGGCCGGAAAGCGGTCATTCCGATGACCAGGCTTCGATCTAGTCTGCGCCGGCCCCGTCCGCCCATCGCCAACGGCGTAAACCGGAACGATCCTCGCACGTTGGCAGCAATCCACGGCTCCGGTTAATCTCCGGTTCCATGCGCTGGCTCCTAGCCCTCCTTTTCGCATTCGCCCAGGGCGCGGGCGCTGAGAGTTTCACAGGCAAGGACGTCCGCGTCGCGGACGGCGACGCGATCACGATCCTCACCGCCGACCGGCAGACGCGCCGCATCCGCATCGCCGCGGCATCGCACGCCTCGAGCGTGCCGGCCGCCGCGCCGAAGCCACCGTCTCCGAGCGTCACGAAAACGACGCAAGCGTCGAAAACGTCGTCACTGACGGCGCCGACGCCGATCGCGGTCGCCGAAGCGCCCGCGCGCGGCGCAGATCCCCGCGATCCCGGCCGCGTTGCTGCGGGCCTCGGTCGTCTCCATGTCCTTTCCGCCCTGGGTCAACGGTTTCGCGCGGAAATCGACATCGTCTCGCTGCGCCGTGGCGAGGAAGACGGTCTCCGCGTTCGTCTCGCCTCTGCGGAAGCGTTCCGCCAGGCGGGCATCGAAATCAATCCGGCGCTGATCGGCGTCAACATGACGATTCAGCTGCGTCACGGCAAGCCGATCGTCGTGGTGGCGACGCGCGGCTCGGTGAACGAGCCGTTTCTCGAGATGCTGGTCGAGCTCGAATGGGCGTCGGGGCATTTCCTGCGCAAGTACACGATCCTCCTCGACCCGCCGACGTATGTCCCGCCGCCGCCCTCGGATACGGTGATGGGGTCGACCGCGTCGTCGGCAGCGCCGAGCGCCGAACCCACGCCGATGACTTCGGGCGGCGACTACGAAGTCGTCAAGGGCGACACGCTGGCCAAGATTGCGCTCGAGCGCATGCCCGCTGGCGTGACCCTGGACCAGGTGATGGTCGCGCTGTACCGCGCCAATCCCGACGCCTTTGGCCGTGACAACATCAACCTGTTACCTGCGGGGAGCATTCTGAAGATTCCGCACCGCGATGCGGTTTCCGCGGTCGACCGCGACGAAGCGAAGGCGCTCGTGCTCTCGCACAGGGTCAGCTTCGGCGCGTACCGCAGGGCGATTGCGGCGACTACGCCGACCCCCGTGTCCGGCGCGACTGCGGCGCGCGAGGACGATCGGATCGCAAGCGAACGCGCGCTGGCCGAGGCGAAATCGCGGATTGGCGAGTTGGAAAAGAACGTCGCGGATCTTCGCAAGCTCATCGAGATCAGGAATCAGCGGCTTGCCGAGCTTGAAAAGCGCGCCGCAGAAGTGCCGCCCGCGCCGGCGGTCACAGCGGTCGCGAAACCTGCGGTTGAGGCGCCCAAACCGGCGGTTGAAGCGCCGAAGCCTGCGCCGACGCCCGCCAAGCCCGCTGCAAAACCGAAGCCAGCGGCACCGCCGCGACCGACACCGCCTGCGCCGGAGCCGAGTCTGGTCGACGAGTACTTCGATGATCCGCTGATGCTCGGCGGGCTTGGCGCGGTGGGGCTCTTCCTCATCGGCTACGGCGCTTATGCATGGCGGAAGTGGAGGCGTGCGCGGTCGGATATCGACGTCAGGTTGCTGGGCGCGGTGTCGCTCGACTTGGACGTTGGCAATGGGAAGAACAATTTGCACTAGCCAAATGGCGGCGCCCCCGCGTCCGCGCAGCGTCCGCGCATTCGCAGGCGGGCCAGGGAGGATTCCGTGAGCGGCGATCGCGATTTGGTCATCGTCGGCTGCGGCATTGCCGGCACCTCGGCAGCGGTGACCGCGCTGCAGGCCGGACTGTCGGTAACGCTGCTCGAGCGCGCACCCGAGGAGGATTTCGGCGGCAACTCGCGCTGGACCGAGGCCTACCTGCGCATGAAGAACGATGCCGAGGTCGCGGATGATTTCGAGGAGCGCTTCGCGCAGAACGCAGGGGTGAATCTCGACCCGAACGTGCTCGATGCAGTCGCCGGCGAATATGCGCATTGGCCGTCGTACGTAAAGGCGCACGCGCTGCCCGATCCGGAGCTGATTGCGCATTTCGCAACCAGCGTGCCGCCGACGATCGCCTGGCTGAAGAGTTTCGGACTGCGCTTTGCGCCGCAGCCGATTTACCTGCTGACCCAGAGCACGACACGCATTGCGGCGCAGGGCGGCGGGCTCGCGTTGATCGAGCGATTGATGAACGAAGCACGCGCGCTCGGCGCCGAGGTGCGCTT
>JAQBBQ010000143.1:0-19424 GCA_032125995.1 Betaproteobacteria bacterium
GGATAGAGCACTACCTAGACATGGTAGGGGTCGTTGGTTCGAGTCCAATCGCGCCTACCAGCTGTTCAGGCGGACGCCGTCGGCGCCGCCTGGTACTCCGCGCGTTGGACCGGGCGCTTGCAGGCCGCGTCCATTCCAGCGCGCGGTTTGTTTTTTGAGCGCCGTGGCAGACATCAAGCTTCCTGACGGGTCGGTGAAGAGCTTTTCGGGTCCGGTGACCGTGGCCGAAGTTGCGCGGTCGATCGGGGCGGGCCTCGCGCGCGCGGCGCTTGCCGGCCGGGTGAACGGAAAATTGGTCGATATGAGCGGCGTGATCGACGCCGACGCCGAGGTCGCGATCGTCACCGAGCGCGATCCCGAGGGCCTGGACATCCTGCGTCATTCGAGTGCGCATCTGCTTGCGCATGCGGTGAAGGAGTTGTTTCCCGACGCACAGGTGACGATCGGCCCGGTGATCGAGAACGGCTTTTACTACGATTTTTCCTATAAGCGCCCGTTCACGCCCGAGGATCTCGGTGCGATCGAAAAGCGCATGGCTGAGATCGCGAAGCGCGACCTCGGGGTCGTGCGCACGCTCATGCCGCGCGACGATGCGGTGAAATTCTTCCGCGATCGGGGCGAGGTCTACAAGGCTGAGATCATCGCCTCGATTCCGACCGACGAGCCCATCTCGCTGTACGGGCAGGGCGATTTCATCGACTTGTGCCGCGGGCCGCACGTGCCCTCGACCGGCAAGCTCAAGGTTTTCAAGCTCATGAAGGTCGCTGGCGCCTACTGGCGCGGCGACTCGGCGAACGAAATGCTGCAACGGATCTACGGCACCGCCTGGGCGAAGAAGGAAGCGCAGGACGCCTACTTGCATATGCTCGAGGAGGCCGAAAAGCGCGACCACCGACGGCTTGCGACGCAGCTCGGTCTGTTCCACATGCAGGAAGAGGCCCCGGGGATGGTGTTCTGGCACCCCAAGGGGTGGACGCTGTGGCAGGTGGTCGAGCAGTACCTGCGCGCGGTCTACCGCGACAACGGCTATCAGGAGGTGCGCTGTCCGCAGATTCTCGACCGCCGCCTGTGGGAGCGCACCGGGCACTGGGAGAACTACAAGGAGTTCATGTTCACCACGTCCTCGGAGAATCGCGACTACGCGATCAAGCCGATGAACTGCCCGGGACACGTGCAGATCTACAACAAGGGCGTGCGGAGCTATCGCGAGCTCCCCTTGCGCTACGGCGAATTCGGCGCCTGCCACCGTAACGAGCCGAGCGGCGCGCTGCACGGCCTGATGCGCGCGCGCGGTTTCGTCCAGGACGACGGCCACATCTTCTGCACCGAGGACCAGATCCTCGACGAGTGCGCGGCGTACACCGCGCTGCTGCAGCGGGTGTACCGCGACTTCGGCTTCACCGACATCATCTACCGGGTGGCGACCCGGCCGGCGAAGCGGATCGGCGAGGACGCCCTCTGGGACAAGGCCGAGCATGCCCTGGTCGAGTCGATGCGCCTGTCCGGGGTGGTGTTTGAAGTCACGCCCGGTGAGGGCGCGTTCTATGGGCCCAAGGTCGAGTATTCGCTGAAGGACGCGATCGGTCGCGTCTGGCAGTGCGGCACGATGCAGGTGGACTTTTTCATGCCCGAACGGCTTGGTGCCGAGTATGTCGCGGAGGACAACAGCCGCCGCACCCCCGTCATGCTGCACCGCGCGATCGTCGGTTCGATGGAGCGCTTCATCGGTATCCTGATCGAGAATTTCGCCGGCGCCTTCCCCCTGTGGCTCGCCCCGGCGCAGGTCGTGGTGATGAGCATCTCAGAGCACCAGGCAGACTATGCCGAGGACGTCGCGCAGCGCCTGCGCGCCGCCGGCTGGCGCGCCGCCGCGGATTTGCGGAACGAGAAAATTTCTTATAAGATTCGGGAACATAGCCTGCAAAAGCTGCCCTACCAGTTGGTGGTCGGGGACAAGGAGAAGCAGGCCGGAACTGTGGCCGTGCGTACGCGCAGTGGTGAAGATCTCGGGCCAATGGGGCTGGATGACTTCATTGCACGCCTTCGAAGCGAGGCGGAAGCGCTTAGCACGGCCTGATTTTTTTATGCGGGCGGGTCCCGCACGGTGTGTCCGGCGACCGAACGCGCCGGCTGAAGAGGAGTACGCGCATCTCACTCGATAAAGCGCAACGCATCAATCGGGAGATCACTGCGCCTGAAGTGCGCTTGGTGGCCGAAGACGGCGAGCAGCTCGGAATCGTGCAAGTGGCGGATGCGCTACTGGCGGCCGAAGAGCGGGACGTCGATCTCGTGGAAATCGCGCCCCTCGCGGTTCCGCCGGTGTGCAAGCTCATGGATTTCGGAAAATTCCGTTACCGTGAGCAGAAGAAGGCGCACGAAGCCAAGCTCAAGCAGAAGCAAATTCATCTCAAGGAGATCAAGTTTCGCCCGCGCACTGACTCGGGCGATTACCGGATCAAGCTGGGCAAGCTGACCGAGTTTCTCGAGGAAGGTGACAAGGTCAAGGTCACGTTGCGGTTTCGGGGCCGGGAGATGGCGCACCAGGAGTTCGGCAAGCAGGTCCTGGAGCGCGTGAAGGCCGATCTCGAGGAGATTGGCCTGGTCGAGCAGTTCCCGAAGATGGAAGGGCGCCAGATGGTGATGGTGATTGCGCCCAAGAAGAAGGTACCGGTGGTCAAGCCCAAGAAGGCGGCCGCCGCTAAAGCGGCAAAGCCGGTGACCAAGCCGGTGACGGAGCCGGTGACGGAGCCGGCGACCAAGCCGGTCGAAGCAGCCTGAAGGTCCGGCGGCGGCGCACAGCGCTGCTGCCGACAAGTGATGTCCGGGCTTCAAGCGCCTGCGTAGCGGGCCGCCCGGCGTCACAAAAAAGATGGAGTTGGGCAAGATGCCAAAGGCAAAGACGAAAAAGGGCGCTGCCAAGCGGTTCAAGATCCGCTCGAGCGGCAAGATCAAACGTTCGCATGCATACATGCGGCACATCCTGACGAAGAAGTCTCAGAAGCGTAAGCGCCAACTGCGCGGAACATCGTCGGTCGATCAAACGAACAAACGGCAGGTACGCTCCATGCTGCCGTACGCCGCGTAAGGAGGCCGCCATGCCACGAGTCAAACGCGGCGTCACCGCGCGTGCGCGCCACAAGAAAGTTCTGCGTCAGGCGAAGGGATTTCGGGGGCGCCGCAAGAACGTCTACCGCGTCGCCAAGCAGGCGGTCATGAAAGCCGGGCAATATGCCTATCGGGACCGCCGGCAGCGCAAGCGCGATTTCCGCGGACTTTGGATCGCGCGGATTAACGCGGCGGTGCGCGAACTGGGTATGACCTACAGCAGCTTCATGTCGGGTCTCAAGCGCGCCCAGATCGAGGTCGACCGCAAGGTGCTGGCCGACCTTGCGGTAACGGACAAGCCCGCATTTGCAAAGATTGCGATCCAAGCCAAGGCGAGCCTTTCGCATTGAGCGCGGGTTTGCGGAGGGGATCGGGCGCAGGCGCCGCCCCCGCTTTCACCTTGCAGGATGGAAAACGTCGACGGCATCATCGGTCGGGCCCTCGCGGCATTCAGTGCTGCGCAGGACCCGGCGGCGCTCGAGAATGCGAAGGCGCGCTTTCTCGGCAAGGGCGGTGAGCTTACTGCGCTGCTGAAGTCGCTCGGCACGCTCGCGCCCGAGGCGCGGCGCAGTGCGGGTCAATCAATAAACGAGGCCAAGGCACGGCTCGAGGCCGCACTCGAGCTACGCCGCAGCGCGCTCGCCGATGTAAAGCTTGCGGCGCGGCTCGCGGAAGGGTCGCTCGATGTGACGCTGCCGGGCCGCGGACGAGGGCGCGGCGGCGTTCATCCGGTGATCCGCAGCTGGGAACGCGTTGAGGCGATTTTTCGCTCGATCGGCTTCGATGTGGCCGATGGCCCCGAGATCGAAAGCGACTGGTACAACTTCACCGCACTCAACCAGCCGGAGAACCATCCGGCGCGGTCGATGCACGATACCTTCTACGTCGATCTGAACGATGCGCAGGGTACGCCACTGCTGCTGCGAACGCATACCAGCCCGATGCAGGTGCGCTACGCGCGCATGCACCGCCCGCCGATCAAGGTGATCGCGCCCGGTCGCACCTACCGCGTCGATTCTGACGCGACACATTCGCCGATGTTCCATCAGGTGGAGGGTCTGTGGATCGACGAGGACATCAGCTTCGCCGATCTCAAGGGCGTGTACGCTGACTTTCTGCGGCGGTTCTTCGAGACCGACGAGCTCGACGTGCGCTTTCGCCCGTCCTTCTTCCCGTTCACTGAGCCGTCGGCCGAGATCGACATGCGCTTCGACGCCGGACCCCTCGAAGGTCAGTGGCTGGAAATCTCGGGTTCCGGCCAGGTGCATCCGAGCGTCATCCGCAACTTCGGCCTCGATCCGGAGCGTTACATCGGCTTCGCGTTCGGCTCCGGCCTCGAGCGCCTGACCATGCTGCGTTACGGGATCGACGACCTGCGGCTGTTCTTCGATGGCGATCTGCGTTTCCTGAAGCAGTTCGCCTAGCGATATGCGAATCCCCGAGAGCTGGCTGCGCAGCATGGCGAACCCGTCGCAGGGGACGCAGGCGCTCGCGCAATTGCTCACCATGTCCGGGATCGAGGTCGAGTCCTGCGAGCCGGTCGCGCCGATGTTCTCGGGGGTTGTCGTCGGACAGCTGCGCTCGGTCGAGAAGCATCCGAACGCCGACAAGCTTGTGCTGTGTGCAGTCGACGTGGGAACCACGGGCGGCGCGCCGCTCGCGATCGTCTGTGGTGCGCCAAACGTACGCGTGGGCATGCGGGTGGCGCTCGCGCGGGTCGGCGCGCGGCTGCCGGGCGATGACGGCGGTGCCTTCGAGATCCGTGCGGCGACGGTACGCGGCGTCGAAAGCCAGGGCATGTTGTGCTCGGCGCGTGAACTCGGTCTGTCGGATGACCATTCTGGAATCATCGAACTCGCCGCCGATGCACCGCTCGGTTGCGACGTGCGCGAGGTGCTCGCGCTCGAGGATCATGTCTTCGACATCAAACTCACGCCGAACCGTGCCGATTGCCTGTCGGTGCTCGGGGTCGCGCGCGAGGTCGCTGCGCTGACTGGCGCGCGGCTCGAAGCGCCGGCGATCGAACCCGTCCCGGCGCGCAGCGATGCCCGCCTGCCGGTTCGCGTAATCGCGCCTGACCTCTGCGGGCGGTTTTCGGGGCGCGTGATCCGCAACGTGAATGCCCAGGCGCCGACGCCGGACTGGATGAAGCAGCGCCTTGCGCGCGCGGGACAACGTCCGATCTCGGTGCTGGTCGACATCTCGAATTACGTCATGCTGGAGCTCGGGCGACCCTCGCACATCTTCGATTTCGACAAGGTGCGCGGCGGCGCGCTCGAGGTTCGCTGGGGAAAGAAGGGCGAGCGCGTCGAACTGCTGAACGGGCAGACCGTCGAAGTGGACGAAACCGTCGGCGTGATTGCGGATGCCGCCGGCGTCGAGGCGCTTGCCGGGATCATGGGCGGTGCGGCCACTGCGGTCTCGGATCAGACGCGCAGTATCTATATCGAGGCGGCGTTCTGGTGGCCGCAGGCGGTCGCGGGCCGCGCGCGGCGCTACAACTTTTCGACCGAAGCCGCGCACCGGTTCGAGCGCGGCGTCGACTACGCGACGACGGTCGAGCACATCGAACACATTACGCGGCTGGTGCTGGAAATCTGCGGCGGCGAGCCGGGGCCAATCGACGACACAGTAACCACGCTGCCCGAGCGGCGGCCAGTGCGAATGCGCGTGGCGCGCGCGCAGAAGGTGATCGGCGTGCCGATTTCTGGCGACGAGATGGCCGATGTCTTTCGGCGCCTCGACCTGCCCTTTGAATGGGAGGGCGAGGCCTTCGTCGTAACGCCCCCCGCCTACCGGTTCGACCTCGAGATTGAGGAAGATCTGATCGAGGAGGTGGCACGCGTCCATGGATTCGACCGCATTCCGGCGCATCCGCCGCGTGCTGCCGCGCGCATGACTGCACTGCCCGAGGAGCGACGCTCGCTGCATGCGGTGCGCGAACGCCTCGCGGCCTGCGACTACTACGAGGTGATCAACTTCAGCTTTGTCGAACCGGCCTGGGAGGCCGATTTCGCCGGCTGCGCCGACCCGATCCGGCTCCTCAATCCGATCGCGAGTCCGCAGTCGGTGATGCGTTCGTCATTGATGGGCTCGCTGGTCGAGAACGTGCGATACAACCTCGCGCGCAAGGTCCCGCGCATTCGCGTATTCGAGGTTGGACGAGTGTTCCTGCGCGATCCGGCCGCCGCCGACGGCGCGCTGGTGGTGGCCGGCCTGCGCCAGCCGGTCCGGGTCGGCGTCGCGGCGTTCGGGCCCGCGCATGAAGAACAATGGGGCGAAACGACGCGCGGGGTCGACTTTTACGACCTCAAGGCCGACGTGGACGCGCTATTCGCGCCGGTCCAAATCCGCTATGAAGCGGCGCTCCACCCGGCGCTTCACCCCGGTCGAACGGCACGCATCCTGCGCGACGGTGCCCACGTCGGCTGGATCGGCGAGCTGCATCCCCAGTGGCAGCGAAAATATGAACTGCCGAACCCGGTTGTCCTCGCCGAGCTCGAGGCTGAAGGTCTGCAGACGGTGTCGCTGCCGCGCGCCGAGGTTCCCTCGCGCTTCCCGGGCGTGGTCAGGGACATCGCCGTCCTGGTCGATGCCGGGGCATCGGTGCAGGCCTTGTTGGACGCGATTTGGGCCGAAAAGCCGGGAATCGTCCGCCATGTCGGAGTTTTCGACCTCTACCAGGGCGCGCACCTCCCGCCAGGGAGAAAAAGCCTTGCTTTCCGGGTAGTTATGCAAGATACTGAACGCACCCTCACGGATGCCGAGGCGGATGAGGTACGGGCCGCAATCGTTGCCCTCCTGTCCCGTAAATTCTCGGCAACCCTAAGATCCTAAAAAAGAAATCGGGTTCGTAGGCGCAGGGGGAGACAATGACTTTGACAAAGGCGGAACTGGCCGACCTGTTGTTCGAAAAGGTTGGCCTTAACAAGCGCGAAGCCAAGGACATGGTCGAGGCATTCTTTGAGGAAATCCGGGGGGCGCTTGAGCGAGGGGAAAGTGTCAAGCTCTCCGGCTTTGGAAATTTTCAGTTGCGCGACAAGCCACAACGTCCGGGGCGCAACCCAAAGACTGGCGAGGAGATTCCGATCAGTGCTCGCCGCGTCGTCACCTTCCACGCAAGCCAGAAGTTGAAGGCCATGGTGGAGAAGGCGCGCCATGGAGCAGAACCGCAAGAAGGTTGATCTTCCGCCGATCCCGGCGAAGCGCTACTTCACGATCGGTGAAGTGAGCGAGCTTTGCGGCGTCAAGCCGCACGTGCTGCGTTATTGGGAGCAGGAATTCACGCAGCTGAAACCCGTCAAGCGGCGCGGCAACCGGCGCTACTACCAGCACCATGAGGTCTTGCTGATCCGCAGGATCCGCGAGCTGCTCTACGAAGAAGGATTTACCATCAGCGGTGCGCGCAACCGGCTCGACAGCACCCTGACGAACGGTGCGACCGACGACGCAGCGAGCAACGGGCGTAAGCCTGCGGCCGGCGTCGACGTATCCGCGGTGAAACGCGAACTGCAGGACGTCTTGGATGCGCTAAGTGCCTGAGAACGCTCTGTTAGAATCGTTCGCTTCGGGGCGTAGCGCAGCCTGGTAGCGTACCTGCCTGGGGGGCAGGTGGTCGTGAGTTCGAATCTCACCGCCCCGACCAGTTCACGAGACCATCGGAGGAGGGGCTCATGGCGATCGTTGCAATTACCCGCGAAATGGGAACGCTCGGCAAGGACGTGGCCGCCGGCTTAGGGCGTGCGCTGAACTTACCGGTGATCTACCACGAGGTCATCGATCACCTCGCCGATCGCATGCGGGTGCGTAAAAGCCACGTCGTGCGGCTACTCGATGGCAGTGCGGGCCTACTTGAACGCCTGACAGCGGACAAGACCAGCCTCGCGATCTTTTCGGCCGACGAGGTCTACGACCTCGCACTACATAATGGCGGCGCGATCATCCGGGGTTGGGGCGCGACGCACCTTCTGCGCGACGTGCCGAACGCCGTATGCGTGCGGGTCTGCACGCCCTTGAAACTGCGCAAGCAGCGCATGATGGAGCGACTCGACACCGACGATGAGGCGACGGTCAGCGAGGAAATCCGCGCCAACGACGAATCGCACACGGTGATCATGAAGCGTAACTTCGGGCTGAATTGGACCGAACCCGAGCACTACGATCTGGTCCTTAACACCCAACGGGTGGGGATCGACGAGTGCGTAGACGAAGTGCTCTCGCTGGTGCGATCTCCCGAGTTCGCCGATACCGACGCTGCGCGCAATATGCTCGAGGATCGGGCGCTCGCCGCTCGCGTCAAGGCCGCGCTACGCCGCGCGCCGGAGACCCGGGACACGAAGCTCGAGGTGAGCAGCGACGACGGCGAGATCACGCTGACGGGCGATCACGGTACCACCGACGCGAAGCTCGCCGCGGTCGAGGTGGCAGTGACTGTTCCGGGCGTCAAGGACATCCACGTCCGCACGCGGAACTAGCGCGGCGGATTGGCGCCCGCGCGAGCGCCTTCGGCAAAAGGCAAGCCGGCGCGAATGCGGTGCGAAAAGTCCGGCGCCGCGTCGGCGGCCTGCGCCGCAGCGTTGATATGGCTGCGGCGCTGCAGTGTGCCGAACGCAAGCGATGAGCCGAGCGCGCCTTCTTCGTAAAGGTACTCGGGCACGTAACCGCTGGCGAGAATCTTCCAGGAGAACGGCAGGTGGTTGGGATTGACCAGGGCGTTCTGCCAGATCACCGTGGTGCAGTTCGTCGTCAGCGTGTTGTAGAACTCGGGCTGACCGCGCAGCGCATTGATCTTGCGCAGGTACTCCAGGAAAAGTCGCCGCCGACTCTCGGGCGTGCTCTGTAAGCGATAGAGATAGACGTCCTCCGGCGGGTCCTTGCGATAGTTCGTGCGCACGCGCGTGACGTCGCGCTCGTCGGCGACGACGTAATACAGCTCGTACTGCTTGAAAAATCCGGCAATCGAGGAATAGCCCTCACCGCGCTCTTTGCGTGCCTCGATCGAGATTGCGAGCGGCGGCTGGTCCGCGAACACGAAGCTCAGGTAGATATGTGCGATTTCCGGCCCCATCCAGTACACCGCGGCCAAGTCGACCGCCTCGAGCCGACGCAGGTCGAAACGCCGGTCTAGGTAGGCCGGCGCAAAGTCGGTTTCGGTCCGATAGTCGAAATTTCGAATGTTATGAACCGTGACCCGGTCGCCTTCGATCGTGGCGTAGGGCAGCACCGCTTCCTCCGCGCGCCAGTCGCGATCGTTCGACGGCTCGATCGTCTGCCACCAGAGAACGAGCACAAGAAACGCGCCCGCATACGCGCTTAGCGTGGTGCGATGCAGGCGCGGGCGCCGGCGGCGTAGCGCAAGACCCAGCAGGGCTGCCGCGCCGACGATCGCAAAGCCGGCGGCGAGGCCGGCGCGTAACGGTTCTGGACCGGGTCCCGAGATCTGCAGCGCAAGGCTTCCCCAGAGCGCTGTTGCGATGACGCAGAGCGCGAGCGCGATGAGCCCAATGATGCGTGCGACAGCGGTCATCGTGGAATCGACTCTAGCAAAGGTTTGGCCGCGTGTTGCCGCCTCGTGCGCCGGCTGCGTGTTAACATCGGCGCCGCTTCGCGGCGTATCGCGTCTCCGGTGCCGGTCGCGCCGGACGTTCCGGCGCAGGCGGCGGCGGACATTGCGCGTTCCGGGGCGACGCTCTTGCGCATCTTGGTATCCAACGACGACGGATATTTCTCGCCTGGCATTACGATCCTGGCCGACGCGCTGCGCGCGGTCGGCGAAGTGACGGTCGTCGCGCCGGAGCGCGATCGATCGGGTGCATCCAACTCGCTGACACTGGATCGTCCGCTCATCATTCGGCAGGCCGCGAACGGCTTTTACTTCGTCAACGGCACACCGACGGACTGCGTGCATCTGGCGATCACCGGACTGCTCAGCTTTGTTCCCGACATGGTGGTCTCGGGAATCAATCTCGGGGCGAACATGGGTGATGACACGATCTACTCCGGGACCGTCGCAGCTGCGACCGAGGGCTTTCTGCTTGGCATTCCGTCGCTCGCGGTGTCGCTCGTTGGCAAGCGCGGCGATCACCTGGAGACCGCCGCGCATGTCGCCCTCGACGTGGCGAAGCGGTTTGCGCGTGCACCGGTCGGCGAACCCGTGCTGCTGAACGTAAACGTTCCGGACATCCCACTCGCGGCCCTCGAGGGCATCGAGACCACGCGCCTCGGGCGACGCCATAAGGCCGAACGCGTGGTACGTGTCGAAACGCCACGTGGCGACACGGGCTACTGGATCGGGCCAGCGGGGGGTGCGGCCGATGCAGGGCCCGGCACGGATTTCCACGCGGTCGAGCATGCGCGCGCGTCGATGACGCCGTTGCAGGTGGACCTCACCGATCACGCCCAGCTCGGGCGCATCCGCGACTGGTTGCTGGGATGAGTCTGCGCGCGCCTGGTGAGCTATCCGGGGTCGGCATGACGTCGCTGCGCACGCGCGCGCGTATGGTCGAGCGACTGCGCGAGGAGGGCGTGCAGGATGCACGCGTCCTTGAGGCGATGGCTACCGTCCCACGCCATCTGTTCGTCGAAGAGGCGCTCGCGCACCGCGCCTATGAAGACACTGCGCTGCCGATCAATTTTGGCCAGACGATTTCGCAACCCTATGTGGTGGCGCGGATGATCGAGGTGCTCGCGACCGGACGGCACGGGCCCCGCAATCCGGGCAAGACCCTCGAGGTGGGCACCGGCTGCGGCTACCAGGCTGCCGTCCTCGCCGCCATTGCGCGCGAGGTCTACTCAGTCGAGCGGATTCGCGAGCTGCACGAACGTGCGCGGCGAAACCTGTTGGGTTTAAAGCTGTCGAACCTGCGGTTGGTGCACGCCGACGGCCGGTTTGGCCTCGAGCAGGCGGCGCCCTATGATTCGATCATTCTCGCGGCAGCGGCGGATGAGGTACCCGAGGCCCTCTTACGGCAACTGGCGCAGGATGGCAGAATGGTCCTGCCGCTGGGGCGACGTGGGAAGCGGGACGAACAACGCCTTGTCCTGGTCGAGCGCGTCGGACGGCGGTTTGAGGAGACCGAACTCGAGTGGGTGCATTTTGTTCGATTGGAGAACGGAAAAGCATGAGCATGACGAGAGTGTGCGCAGGCGCTGCGGTGCTCATGGCGGTGATGCTCGTTGCTGCGTGCGCAAGCCGACCGACGTCGGCCCCGGTGGTCGAGCGTGGTGCGGCGCCGGTGGGGAGACCGCCGACCACTGCGGGTGTTGCGGGCGGCACGCACGTCGTGAAACAGGGTGAGACCCTCTACAGCATTGCACTCGAGCACGGCGTCGACTATCGGGAACTGGGCCGCTGGAACGGGCTAGACGACGCATCGCGCATCCGCGTCGGACAGTCGCTGCGCCTGAACCCACCCAGCGCGGGGGCGCAGGCGGGCGCACCGGCGAAGGGGGTCGAGATCGGCACTGCGCGCGGGCCGGGCAGCGTCGAAACGCGACCACTGGATTCGGGCACGACCGCGGCGCAGGGGCCGGGCGACGCAAGCAGCAAGACATCGCCCAAAGCGCTGCGCTTGCCGTATTCGAAGGAAAACGTCGCCCTGCTGTCGGCCACGCCCGGGCAGGCCCCGGCCACTGCGGCCGCGACGCCGACGTCCAGCGCGCCGTCCACCGCGACAAAGCCGGCGCCGGCTGTGCCTCAAGGCGCGCCGGGCTTTGTCTGGCCTGCGAAGGGCAAGGTGCTAAACGGTTTTGCCGAACCCAATAGCAAAGGCGTCGACATCGGCGGCCGGCCAGGCGATCCGGTTGTCGCGGCTGCGCCGGGTCGGGTCATGTATACCGGCACGGGCATCCGCGGCTACGGCAAACTCATCGTCATCAAGCACGACGAGGGCTACAACAGTGTCTACGCGCATAACCAGTCCATCCTGGTCAAGGAAGGCCAGCAGGTTGCGCGCGGTGAGCGTATTGCCGAACTCGGCGCGACCGACAGCGACCGGCCGAAGCTGCACTTCGAGATTCGGAAATCCGGCAAACCGGTCGACCCGATGAAGTATTTGCCGCCACCGCCTTCCTGAGGCCTGCGCGACCGCGCGCCGTCCCTCGGCGCGGGGGCTAGCGTGGTCCGCCGCGCGACGCGCGTAGCGCTGCGGCAAGATCCGCCACCGCCGAGGCGTACAGACTGCTGCGGTTGTAGCGCGTCAGTACATAGAAGTTTTCCAGCCCCAAGCGGTACTCGACTTCCGCGTTCGGACTATCCAGTGCGATCAGCGCAACCTGGGTGTCCGGCGCGAGCGTGGCCGGCGTCTCGACCGCATAGCGGCCCAGGTCAGCCACCCGGATGGTGGGTCGGATTCCGGCATCCAGCAGCGCCCGATGCGATCCGCCGTTGACGCGCGCCGGGGCCCAGATCGCCGCGTCACGATGCCAGCCGTGCGCGCGCAGAAAGTTCGCGACGCTGCCGATGGCATCCGCCGCGCTGCGGCGCAGATCGATGGATGCGTTGCCGTCGTAGTCGACCGCATAGCGGCGGATGCTGCCCGGCATGAATTGCGGGATACCGATCGCCCCGGCATACGAACCTTTGACGCTGAATACATCGAATTTCGTATCACGCGCCAGCAGGAGGTACTGCTCGAGCTCAGCGCGGAAGAACGCCGCGCGTGGCGGATAGTCGAAGGCGAGGGTGGCGAGCGAATCAACGACGCGATAGTTGCCGGTCTGGCGGCCGTACACGGTTTCGACGCCAATGATCGCGACGATGATCTCCGCTGGTACGCCGTACTCGCGCGAGGCCCGCGCAAGCGTTTTCTGGTGACGCAACCAGAACGCCGTGCCGCCCTTAATCCGCCGATCGTTGACAAATTGCGCCCGGTAGGTATTCCAGGATCGTGCCTGTGGCGTCTCGCGCGGCGTGATTGCGTCCAGGATCGCCTTGTGGCTGCGGGCACGGCTGAATAAAAATTCGAGCTCATCGGCGACAAATCCGTGACGTCCGACCATGTCGTCGATGAATGCGCGGACGTCGGTCCGTGCGTCGAATGAGCCGGGCGCGGCGAGCGCGGTGCAACTCAGGCAGAGTGCGGCGAACGAGAACCACAGTCGCGTCATCATGCGAGGCGCAAGCGCCGGACCCGTTGGCGCAGGTCGCTGATCTGCCGCGCGTTGGCGCCCGCACCGTAGCGCAGCGCAATGTAGCGTTCGGCGATTGCGCGAATCGCCCCGTCTGCGCGCGGCAGACGGCGTGCGGCGCGCTCGGCGAAGTCGCGCGGGCCCTCATGCGGTGAGCGCGAGACGCCCTGTGCGTCGAGCTTACGGCAGAAGGCGAGCCAGGCGCGCTGGATCTGATCGCGGCGCGCCACGTTGCGCAGCGACCACAGCAGTAGCAGGACGGTGAATCCCCCAAGCAGGGTAAATAGCACGGCGGTCAGTTTGCGCCAGTCCGCGTCGCGCATGCCGATGTAGGACATCAGGTCACGCTGCCGATCCGGGTTGTAGGCGAGGACCCAGACATTCCACTGGTGCGCGAGCGCTTCCCAGCGGTAGCGTAGGCTGCGCAGCCACTCGAACTGCGGGCGCATCATAAACGGCAGTCCCGCGCCCTCCGGCAGGGCGCGCGCGAGGCCCGACCCGATGCGTCCGGGCGCAGCGGCCGCTGTCGGATCGACGCGAATCCAGCCACGGCCACGCAGATAGACCTCGGCCCAGGCATGGGCGTCAGACTGACGTACGGTGATGATGCGGTCGACCGGGTTGAGCTCGCCGCCCTGGTAGCCGGTGACCACGCGCGCCGGCACGCCGGCGGCGCGCATCAGGAATACGAACGCCGACGCAAAGTGCTCGCAGAACCCCAGCTTGGCCGAAAACAGGAATTCGTCGACCGCATGCCGACCCATCAGCGGCGGCTCGAGCGTATAGGTGAAGCGGTTGTCGCGCAGATAGGCGATGGCCCGGGCGAGCAGCTGCGCGTCGTTCGCCGCAGCCTGGCGCCACGATTCGGCGAGCGTGGCGGCGCGCGGATTCGAGCCGGCGGGCAGGCGCCGGGCGCGCTCGAGCACGCTCGCGGATGCGCTGGCGACGAGCGGCGGGTCCGAGATCGACGCGATGTCGTAGCGCAGTCTGCGCCGCACGTCGCCCCGTGCAAGCACCTGGCCATCCACGGTGTAGCGTGCACGCGGTGGCAGGCGCGCGACCGTCTCCAGCGCGAAGAGCCAATTGCGGTCGTGCGGTTCGAGCACGACGCTATATTCGTAACGATCGCGCCCCCCTGCCGGCGGCGTGAAGTCGGCGAGCTCGGTCGGACCCATGCGCCAGGTCCGGCCGTCGAAATCCCACAGCACGGGGCCGCGCCAGTAGCGCAGCGGCTGGGGCGGCGGCTCACCATCGAACTCGGCGCGCAGCGCGATCGCGTCGGACAACGCCAGCCGCGCGAAGTTGCCGGGCGTCATGCTGTCCGACAGGCCGCTAACCCCGCTGTTGACGTCCTGCGGCAGGCCCCACAACGGACCCTGGACGCGCGGGAACAGCATAAACAGCAGCAGCGCCGCGGGCACCGCGTGCGCAAGCAACAGGGCGGCCGTGCGGAGGTCCCGGCGCCAGCCGCGACCCGGGGCATTGAACCCGACGAGCGTGATCGTGACCACGCCGATCGCAACACACATGCCGATCGCCACCGGGATCGTCTGCGAATAGAGGAAATTGGTGACGAGCAGGAAGTAGCAGACAAATACGCCGACGGTCGCGTCGCGATGGGTGCGCATCTCGAGCAACTTCAGTCCGGAGAACAGGACCAGCATGACGACGCCCTGTGCGCGCCCGAAGAAATACCCGTACTCGGCACGCACGCCAAGCATCGCAATCACCGCGATCGCGAGCAACAACCAGCGCGAGGGTAAGGGCGCGGCATCGAGCGTGACGTAGACGCGCCAGCCGTAGAGGCAAAGCGTGAGCAGCGTGAGCCACCACGGCGCGCGCAGCGCATGCGGCGCGATCGCGATCGCCATGGACGCCGCGAGCCAGGCGACGTCACGCCCGGATACGAGGCGGGCTTCGGGGGCAAGCGGGTGCGGGACGCTCATGGGTTCAGTTCGCCGCCCCCGGATAGAGCGCGAGCGCCTGCAGGCAGTCGGCGCGATGACTGTCGCCGCAGTTGGGCGCGATCTCGGCGCCGGGCAGGCGCAGGCCGTAGCGCGCACCGGCGGACTCGGCCGCAAGCACCCAAGCGGTGAGTCGCGACAGGCGCGCCTCGGTGGGCAGGCCTTGCGGCAGATCTCGCCAGTCGAGCCAGAGTTCGGCCGTCGCCTCGCCGGAGAACTGTTTGGTCAGCATGGCGCCGCCGCGCGCGACCGCTTTCCACGCGACGTGGTGCGGTGAGTCCGAGCGCTGGTAGCCGCGGAGGCCCGAAAAGTCCTCGTTGCCTTGTGCCTGCGCCCGTCCGGCGCCTGCGTTTGCGTGGGCGCTCGGCACGGGCAGAACCGAATATTCGGGGCGTGGGTACACCAGTGCGCGGGCGTCGGGCCCGATAGTGCTCCAGGCGCGGAACAGGCCAAGCGGATAGCGGGTCTCGAGCATGACGCGCCCGAGGACGAGCCAGCCGCGCTGTGCCGCAGGCACGGCGAGGACCACTTCGGTCGCGCTTGCCGCCGGCACGTCGGTCACCTGCTGTGCGCCGGAGCCGAGATGGCGCAGCATGATCGCGGGCCGATCAAAGGGCGCGCGGGCATCCAGATAGAGCTTGAACTGCGCGGATTCGCCGGCGAACACCGGTTCGACGCGCCCGACGCTAAGCGCCAGGCGCGCCAGATTCCGCGTCGTATGAACCATGCCGGCGAGTCCCATCCCGGCGAGCAGAAAGGTCAGCGCAAATCCGAGCGACAGCGCGTAATTGATCGAGCCGACCAGCAGCAGCCCCAGCGTCGCAGCAAACATCCAGCCCAGGCGTGTCGGTAGGATATAAACGCGCCGGTGGCGCAATACGATGGTGCCGCGCTCGGGCGGCGTAAAGCCGTAGAACCAGTGCGCAATGCGCGGGCGGGCAGTCAATGCGCGGAACATGGTCGTTGCTTCGATCCGAGGAAGCACTGCGGGGTGGACAGGCGCAGCGGGCGCCTAGTTTCGCGGACCGTCATAGTCCCAGCGGCCATGCCACGCGCCAATGACTTTATCCGGATACGGGGCCTGCCCGAGGCTTCCGTTGTATCGGCCGAGGGCGCGGAAATAGTCGCCCTTTTCGATGTCAAGGTAATGGCGCAGGATCACGCAGCCGTAGCGTATGTTGGTGCGCAGGTGAAACAGATTGTCGCGCGAGCGCTCGAGGAGCTGGGTCCAGAACGGCATGATCTGCATGTAGCCGCGCGCGCCCGCCGTGGACGCCGCGTACTTGCGAAATCCGCTTTCGACCTCGATGACGCCCAGCACGAGCTGCGGATCGAGTCCTGCGCGGGTCGCTTCGTACTGCACCGTCTTGAGGAGTGCGATGCGACGCGCGCGGTCCGGAATTCTCTGCGCCAGGCGTTTGGACATTTCGAACGTCCAGCGATGGCCGTCTTCTGCGCGCCGAAACTGAAACACCGGCGGCGCGCGATCGCTGACCGCAGTCGTGAGCGACGCGCGCACGCTGTCAGCAAGGGGTTCGTATTTCTGTGCACCGGCGATCGCCCCGCCCCAGGCGAAGAGCGCCGCGACTGCGATGCCGCCGCGCGTCGCTCGCATCATGCGCCGGCGACGCGCTCCTTGACGACCGACACCACGCTGTCAAGCGCGACATTCTGCGCATCCGCCTCGAGACGCGCCTTGAGCTCCGCTACACCCTCGCGCAAGCCGCGCTCGCCGAGTACCACCCGCAGCGGGATGCCAATCAGATCCATGTCGGCGAACAGCACGCCGGGACGCTCCAATCGGTCGTCTAGCAGCGTATCGATTCCCGCGGCGACGAGCGCTGCGTACAGCTGGTCGGCCGCCGCTCGGATCGGCGCGCTCTTGTGGTAACCGATCGGCACGACGCAGGCCTCGAAAGGCGCCATCGGCAGCGGAAACGAAATTCCACGCGGATCATGGTTTTGCTCGATCGCTGCGGCGACGATCCGTGTCACGCCAATGCCGTAGCAGCCCATCTCCATCGGCTGCGTCGCGCCGTTCTCATCGAGGTAGGTGGCCTTCATGGCCTCGGAATATTTCGTGCCGAGCTGAAAAATGTGGCCGACTTCGACGCCCCGTTGAATCCTCAGGGCGCCCTTGCCGTCCGGACTGGCGTCGCCCTCGACCACGTTGCGCAGGTCGGCCGTTGCGGCGGGTTCGGGCAGGTCGCGGCCCCAGTTGACGTTCTTCAGATGCGCGTCCGCTTCGTTCGCACCGCAGACGAAATCCTCCATCGCCGCGACGCTACGGTCCGCGATGACCCGAATCCCGGGCGGCGCGCCCACCGGACCGATGAACCCTGGCGCGCACCCCAGCTGCTGCTCGATCTCGGCGTCCGTCGCGAAACGAAACGGCGCGCTCCCGAGCAGCTTGCTCGCCTTGAGCTCGTTCAGCGTGTGGTCGCCGCGTACCAATAACAGGCGAAACGCTGTGTCATGCATCACCGCAATTGCCTTGACGGTACGCTCGATGCCGAGGCCGAGCAGCGTCGCGACGTCCGCGCAGCGTGTCGCCCCGGGCGTGGCAACCTTCTCCATGGCTGCGCCGGGCGCGGCGCGCGCGTTCGTTGCTGCGGTCGGTGCGAGGGCTTCGGCCAGCTCGATGTTCGCGGCGTAGTCCGAGTCGGGACAGTAGGCGATGGCATCCTCGCCGGAATCGGCCAACACGTGGAACTCATGCGACCCGGTACCGCCAATTGCGCCCGGATCGGCGGCGACCGAACGGAACCGCAGGCCGAGGCGGGTGAAGATGCGCGTGTAGGTGTCATGCATGTTGTGATACTCGCGCACCAGGTCGTCGCGGTCGGCATGAAACGAGTAGCCATCCTTCATGACGAACTCGCGCGCACGCATGACGCCGAAACGCGGGCGAATCTCGTCGCGGAACTTGGTGTGCATTTGGTAGAAATGCACTGGCAGCTGGCGGTAGCTCCGGATCTCCCGCCGCGCGATGTCCGTGATCACCTCTTCGTGCGTCGGGCCGAAGAGAAAGTCGCGCTCGTGCCGGTCCTTGATCTTCAGCAGTTGCGGCCCGAAGGCATCCCAGCGGCCTGTCTCTAGCCACAGCTCCGCGGGAATCACGCACGGCATCTGTACCTCGAGCGCGCCGGCGCGGTCCATCTCCGCGCGCACGATGGCCTCGACTTTGCGCAGGATGCGCAGTCCCAGTGGCATCCACGAGTACAAACCGGAACCGAGACGCCGAATGACCCCGGCACGCAGCATGAGCTGGTGGCTGACGAGTTCCGCCTCCGACGGCGCTTCTTTCAGCGTTCCGATGAAGAATTTGGACGCGCGCATGGGGGGCGCGGGGCCCAGCGAAAGGCGCACCGCGCGACGTTGTCATTGAGTGGTGGGTGTGGAAAAATCGATGCAAATTCTAACTGATGGCGGTGTGGCCATGCTTGACAAGGAAGGCTATCGACCGAATGTCGGCATCATTCTGACCAACGCGCGCAACGACGTATTTTGGGGAAAGCGAGTCAATCAGCACGCGTGGCAGTTTCCCCAAGGCGGCATCAAGCACGGTGAATCACCGGCACAGGCGATGTATCGGGAGCTCGAGGAGGAGGTCGGACTGCGTCCGGATCACGTGCGCATCCTTGGGCGTACGCGGGAGTGGCTGCGCTACGAGGTGCCGAATCAGTGGATCCGGCGCGACTGGCGCGGCACCTATCGCGGACAAAAGCAGATCTGGTTCCTGCTGCGACTCGTCGGCCGTGATAGCGACGTGCATTTGCGCGCCAGCGGGCATCCGGAGTTCGATGCCTGGCGCTGGCACGACTACTGGATACCACTCGAGGCCGTGATCGAGTTCAAGCGGGAGGTGTACCGGCAGGCGCTAAACGAGTTGCGGCGCCACCTGAACGCCGACCGGCGTCTGCGCGCACGCGGCGACGAGGCGATCTCGGGCTAGCTGCGCGGGGCGAGTGAGGTCGCGATAGCGCCACGCAATAGAAAGGATTGTAAGAATCGATTTGATCAATGGAGCGAGCGGCCCTAGGCTGTCGACCCGTCCCCCCGTCAACGCAACGCGCAAGGAGCACCCGATGCAACTCAAGGGCAGCAAGACCGAAGAAAACCTCAAGGCCGCCTTTGCCGGCGAAAGCCAGGCCAACCGGCGCTACCTGTACTTCGCCGCCAAGGCCGACGTCGAAGGCCAGAACGACGTCTCGGCGCTGTTTCGCT
>JAQBBQ010000144.1:0-5017 GCA_032125995.1 Betaproteobacteria bacterium
ACCAGGATGCCGAAACCGACGATCGGCGCCATCGCCTGCGGCAGGAACACCGTGGCGAGTTGCTCGGAGAGCCCGTAGAGAATGCCGGCGAGCAGCGCCCCAAGCGGATTGCCGAGGCCCCCCAGCACTACCACGATGAAACCGATGATCGAGTACTCGGCGCCCGAGAAGGGATTGAAGGCCGGAAACACGAGTGCGACCAGCACGCCGGTCGCGCCCGCGATCGCCGAAGCGAGCGCGAAGGCAAAGGCCGAGAGCTTGACGACGTCGACGCCGATGATCTGGATCGCCTCGGGATTCATGATCGCGGCGCGCAGCGCCTTGCCGGGCAGCGTACGGAACAGGAACCAGGTAAGCGCGGCCGCGATCACGATGGTGATGCCAAAGGCAACGATGCGCGCGGTGGAAACGTAGATCGGACCGACCTTCATGGCGATCGGCTGAAACGAGAAATCGATCGAGCGCGAATCGGCCTCGAAGATGAGCAGCATCACCGCGGCAAGCGCGAGCGACACGCCATACATCATGAGGAAGGACATGATCTCGGGGTCGTCGCTCTTCTGCAGCCGCGGCAGCAGCAGGAAGTACGCGCCCCAGCCGAGCGCGAAGAACGACACCGCCGCCACCGGCAGCGCGAACAGCGGCGCAAGCCCCAGGTTGCTGAATAGCGCGTAGGCGAGAAACGAGCCGCCGATCACGAACTCGCCATGCGCAAAGTTGACGATGCGCAGCACGCCGTAGAGCAGCGTCAGGCTCATGCCGATCAGCGCATAGATGCCGCCGACGATCAGGCCGTTGATGAGTCCGTTGAGAACCAGGATGTCCACGCCTGCGCCTCAGGGAATGTAGCGGCGCCACGCGGGGCGGCGGCGCAGGATCGTGCCGACGATGCCGCGCGGCAGGAACAGCACCAGCATGACCGTGGCGACGCCGAGGATCAGCAGGTTGAGCAGCGGGAACTGGCGCCAGATCAACTCATCGAGCCACACCATGACGATCGAGCCGACAATCGGCCCGGTGACCGTGCCGAGACCGCCGGCGACCGCATAGATCACCGTCTTCGCCGTGGTGAGGGTGTTGAACGCGGTCTCGGTGTCGACCACGTTGGTGTACCAGGCCTCGATGCCGCCGCACACTGCCGGGAAGAACGCGGCAATCAGCCAGCCGTACAGGCGCACGCGCGTGACGTTCACGCCCATCATGTCGGCAGCCTCGGCGTCGTCGCGCACCGCACGCAGGGCTTTTCCAAGCCGCGAGCGCGACAGCCACAGGATGGTGCCAAGCGCAGCGAGCATCACCGCCATCATCACGTAGAAGGACAGCACCGGCTCGGCGCGACTGCCCAGCTGCAGGCCGAAGGAGCCCCCGGTAATCTCCTCGGGCATGTTCGAGATTACGAGCCGGCAGATGCCGGCGAGCGCAAGGCTCACGATGGCGAAGTAGATACCCGAGAGCCTGAGCGTCGGCGCGAACAGCAGACCGAGGACCACGCCCGCCACGCCCGAGAACGGCAGCGCGAGCAGTACCGGAAAGCCGAGGCTCTTCACCAGGATCGCGGTGGTGAAAGCGCCCACGCCGTAGAAGGCGACGAAGCCGAAGGGCATGTAGCCCGAGAAGCCCGCGGCGACGTTGAACGCCGAGGCCATGGTGATCCACAGCATCAGATAGAAGTGGAACGCGATGTTGAGATCGAGCACCGGCACCAAGAGGAAGTAGATGCCGACCACGCCGCCGATCAGCGCGGCGAGCGTGAAGTAGATGCGATCGGCCGAGGTGCGCTCGGCCGAATGTGGCGAGGCTGGATCCAACTCAGGCTGCACGTTGCGTTCCGGCCGAAGCACGCGTTGGTCGCAGCCTGTGGTGGCCGGTGTCTTCCAGATACGCCTTTCCGATCTCCAGGACGACGCGCTCGGCAAAGGGCTTGCCGACGATCTGCACGCTGAGCGGCAGTCCCTCGTGCACCCCGGCCGGCATCGCGAGCGCGCACAGGCCGAGGTAGTTCGCCGGCCGCGTCAGGTAGCCGGGAATCGGCGAATGCTCGTCGATCTCGTCGAGCGGCGGCGCGGGGATCGCGATGGTCGGCAGGAGCAGCGCGTCGAAGCGCCGGAACCACTCGCCGAAAACGCGCCGGCGCTCGGCCATGACGCGCAGCGTCTCGGCGTATTCGCCCGGTGCAAGCGTGCGCGCGGCGAGCACGCGCTCGCGCACCGCGGGGCCAATCGGTTGATTCACGTCCTCGATGTACTCGCGGTGCAGGGAAAAGGCTTCCGAAGCGATGATCGTGCCTGCGGGCTTGGAGAGCTCGAAGTACCACTCGGGCAGGCGCACCGGCACGATCTGCGCGCCGAGCTTCTCGAGCCGCGTCGCGGCATCCTTCCAGGCCGCAATGACTGCAGGGTGCATAAACGAAGGCAGCTGGCTCGCCTCGGGCAGCGCGATGCAAAACTGGGTCAGACGGCCGGCCTCGAGCCTCTCGGGCAGATCGAGTGGCGGTTGCGCCAGCGTGACCGGATCGCGCTCATCCGGCCCGGCAAGAGCGCGTAGCAGCTCGCTGCAGTCGTCCACCGAGCGCCCGAGCGGCCCGATGCTATCGAGCGTCCAACTGAGAAGCCCCGTGCCGTGCAGGCTGATGCGGCCGTAGGTGACCTTCAGGCCGACCAGGCCGTTTAACCCCGCAGGGATGCGCACCGAGCCGCCAGTGTCGCTGCCGATGCCGATCGGCGCGAGACCCGCGGCGACCGCGACTGCGGTGCCGCTCGACGAGCCGCCCGGCACGCGATGGCGCGCGAGGTCCCACGGATTCCACGGCGCGCCCATCAGCGGATTGCTGCCCCAGCCGCCAAAGGCGAATTCGACCATGTGGGTTTTGCCGAGCGGGATCATGCCCGCGGCGAGCAACCGCTCGGCGGTAGCGCAGGTCGTCTCGGCCACGCGCGCGCGCCACATCTGCGAGCCGACGGTTCCAATACGTCCGGCGATGTCGCACAGGTCCTTGAGCCCGATCGGCAGGCCGTGCAGCGGCCCGAGCGGCAGGCGTGTCTTGCGCGCGCGATCAGCGGCATCGGCGAGCGCGCGCGCCTCTTCGGCGTAGACCTCGACGAAGGCGTGCAGCTTTTCGTCGAGCGCATCGATGCGCGCAAGATGCGCGTTGACGATCTCACGGCTCGAGCACTGCGCACTGCGAAGCAACGCCGCCTGCTCGACGAGCGTCAGATCGGTAAGTTCGATTGCAGTTCTCCGGGCGGACATCATGTCCGGCAGCTGCCGGATCCCCGCAACGCGCCGGGGAGCGCAATGGTTGCTGCGTCGCGCCCCGTCTGTCAACGCCACGTTCTCAGGTCGGAAAGTCTCCGTCCCCAAGAACCATGGCAAAGCTGCCTAGCCCGGCTGGCGCTCGTTCCACGCACCGAATAAGTCGTGCATACGCGCAACTCCATCAGTCAGCGCCGCCGGCCCGGGCTGCAGGATGTCGACCGATTTGATCTCGTGCAGTTCGCGGTCGCGCACCGCGGGAATCACGTCCCAGCCCGGGCGCGCGACGACGCGCTCGGGGCGGAACTTCTTGCCGCACCAGGAACCGAGGATCACCTCGGGCGCGCGACGCACGACCTCGGCGCCATCGGCAATCGTGCGCCCGGCGGCACCCTGCGAGCGCGAAAGCTCGGGAAAGATGTCGTCGCCGCCGGCAATCGAAACAAGTTCGCTCACCCAGCGGATGCCGCTGATCATGGGATCGTCCCATTCCTCGAAATAGACGCGCGGGCGGCGCGCAAAGCGCCCTGCAGAGACCCGGATGCGATCGAGGTTGCGCTCGAACTTGGCGATCAGTCGCTTTCCCTTCGCGCCCGCGCCCACCATTGCCGACAGCGTGAGTATCATCGACAGGATCTCGTCGACCGAACGCTGATTGAAGATCACCACGTTGAGGCCCGCTTTGGCCAGATCGCGCGCAATCTCGGCCTGCAGATCTGAAAACCCAAGTACGAGATCGGGCTCAAGCGCGAGGATCTTGTCGGTCTTCGCCGATAGAAAGGCCGACACGCGCGGCTTGTCGCGCCGTGCCTCGGGCGGACGTACCGTATAGCCCGACACGCCGACGATGCGATGCTGCTCGCCGAGCAGATAAAGCGTTTCGGTCGTCTCCTCAGTGAGGCAGACGATACGCTCGGGATAGCGTGCCAGCATGTTTCGAAAACGGGGAACGCGCTCAGGATATCATTCGGTGCATGGGACCTCTTCATGGCATCAAAGTCCTCGAACTCGAGGCAATCGGACCCGGGCCGTTCTGCGGCATGGTGCTCGCCGATCTGGGCGCGGACGTGCTCGTCGTCGACCGGCCAAGCGATCCGGGGCTCGGACTCGGCCGCGGCCGCAAGGTCGAAGTAATGATGCGCGGCAAGCGCTCGGTGACGCTCGACCTGAAGTCGAAGGACGGCGTCGCCGCGGCGCTCGAGTTGGCCGGACGTGCCGACGCGCTGATCGAAGGCTTCCGACCGGGCGTGATGGAGCGCCTCGGGCTGGGGCCCGATGTGCTCCTCGCAAAAAATCCGAAGCTCGTCTTCGGGCGCATGACCGGTTGGGGCCAGGATGGCCCGCTCGCCGGGCGCGCCGGACACGACATCAACTACATTGCGCTCTCGGGCATGTTGCACGCGATCGGCCGCGCCGGCCAGCCGCCCGCGCCGCCGCTCAACCTGATTGGCGACTTCGGTGGCGGCGGTATGCTGCTCGCGCTCGGCGTCGCCTGCGGCCTGGTCGAGGCGGGTCGTTCGGGCAAGGGCCAGGTGGTCGACGCTGCGATGGTCGAGGGTGCCGGCCTATTGGGCGCCATGTTCTCCGGGATGCTGGCGGCAAATCGCTGGAACGAAGCCGAACGCGGCGTGAACCTGCTCGATTCGGGCGCGCCCTGGTACGACGCCTACGCAACGAAGGACGCCAAGTACGTCTCGATCGGTTCGATCGAGCCGAAGTTCTACGCCGACCTGCTGCAGCGCCTCGGCCTGGACAAGGAAGCGCT
>JAQBBQ010000145.1:0-10253 GCA_032125995.1 Betaproteobacteria bacterium
GAGGTCAGTGAAATAGAACGCCGCGGTCTGCGCCAGAGACTTGCGCCAGCCCTGGATCTCGACTTTGCCGTACGGCGCAATCACATAACCGCTCTGCGCCGGATCGGCCGTTGCGCCGGTGATGACGTTCACCCCGTCGACCGAAACGACCGCCAGCACCGCCGCTGCCGTCCGGTTCCTGACCGTGAGTCGGTACTCATGGCCAGGCTGCCCCGCCACGTACGCGCCTGCGCCATGCCGATATACGGGAAGCCGTCGGCTCTCGGTGCGGTCGACCACGCTGAGCTCGACCAGGCGTCCCGCCAGCGCGGTTTGCGCCGACAGTGCGAGCGCAATCAGCACCAACCATTGTTTCGCAGTCATATTCACACTCCTTCCACGGTTTCCCGCCGCATGGCGGCCTTACAGGAGTGAAACGTGCTGCGCGCCAATTCGGGTTAAGGCCGGCGTGCGCAAAATTCCGCTATCGGTCTCGCGTAGAATTCGGCCCTTTGCGAGGCGAGTCCGCAACTCATGCACCCATTGCCCAAGCCGCGCGTCATCCCGATCCACGCCGAGAGCCCCGGCATTGGACACAAGGGCGCGAAGTACGACTGCCACCAGTGCCCCGCTTATTGCTGCAGCTATCCGCTCATCGAGATCAACAAGCGGGACGTCGCGCGGCTCGCGAAGCACTTCGATCTAGGCTATGCGCAGGCCGAAACGCGCTTTACGAAATACGACAAGGGTGAAAAAACACGCGCCCTGCGGCACCAGAAGGACCGCCACTTCACATCGGTGTGCATATTCCTCAACACGCGAACCCGCCAGTGCACGATCTACGACGCGCGGCCGGGCGTGTGCCGCGATTACCCCACCACCACGCGCTGTGGCTACTGGGATTTCCTCAGCTTCGAGCGCGAGCAACAGGATGACCCGACGTTTATTGCCACCACCTGAAAGGTGGTGGCAATAAAGGCGACAAGTCGGACTCAGGGGAAGGGGCCGAACCCCCTTCCCCTGAAACCCCATCCCCGAAGAGACGAAGCCCCCGCCTAGCTGCGGCTAGCGAGAGCCTTTTGCCGGATCGCGGAGAGGGTGGTGGTCGGGGTGATCGCGTCGGGGTCGATGCGCAGTTCGAGGATCGCGGGTTTGCCGGAAGCCACTGCGCGCTCGAATGCCGGCGCGAACTGCTCGGTACGTTCGACGACTTCGCCATGGCCGCCGAAGATCTGCGCATAGGCCGCGAAATCGGGGTTCACGAGCTGGGTGCCCGAGATGCGCTCCGGATATTCGCGCTCCTGGTGCATGCGGATCGTGCCGTACATGCCGTTGTTCACCACCAGTGCGATGACCGCCGCCCCGTATTGCACGGCGGTCGCAAATTCCTGCCCATTCATCAGGAAATCGCCGTCTCCGCATACCGCGACCACGGTGCGCTCGGGCGCGGCGATCTTCGCCCCGATCGCCGCCGGAAAACCGTAGCCCATCGAACCGCTGGTCGGCCCGAGCTGGGTGCGAAATCCCTTGTAGGTGAAATGGCGGTGCAGCCAGGACGAGAAATTGCCCGCACCGACGGCGACGATCGCGTCCTCGGGGAGATGGTCCGAGAGCCAGCGGATCAGCGTGCCGTACTGCAGCGGGCCCGGTATCGCCTGCGGCTGGTTCCAGGCGAGATACTCCTCGCGCGCCGCGCGCGTACGCTCGTGCCACCGCGCGCCATCTATCTCACACCCGGCGAGGGCGTCGACGAACTGCGGATAGCCTGAGTTGATCGGCAGCGCCGCCTGGTAAACCCGCCCGAGCTCTTCGGCGCCCGCATGCACGTGGACGAGCGTCTGCTTCGGCACCGGCGCATCGAGAAGCGTATAAGCACTGGTCGTCATCTCGCCGAGCCGCGCGCCAACGACGAGCAGCACATCCGCCTCGCGCACGCGCGCAGCGAGCTTCGGATTGATCCCGATGCCGACATCGCCGGCGTAGCAGCTGCTTCGGTTGTCGAACAAATCCTGGCAACGGAATGCGCAACCGACAGGAAGCGCGCTGCGCTCGGCCCAGGTGCGGAAGGCGTCGACCGTGGCGCGGGTCCAGCCGCTGCCGCCGAGAATCACGAACGGGCGCTCGGCCTTCTCGAGCAGGCGCGCGAGCGAGCGAATGTCGGCCGGCGCGGGCGCCGCCTGGACCCGCTTGTAGTGCGGGGTGTCGGCGACCGCTGCCTCCGCGAACAGCATGTCCTCGGGCAATGCGAGCAGGACGGGTCCCGGACGGCCCGCGGTCGCACGGTGAAACGCGTGGCTCACGTACTCCGGAATCCGCTCGATGCGATCGATTTGCCCGACCCATTTGGTGAGCGGTCCGTACATGCGCCGGTAGTCGATTTCCTGAAACGCCTCACGCTCGGCGAATTCGTTACCCACCTGGCCGACAAATACGATCATCGGCGTCGAATCCTGGAACGCGGTGTGCACGCCCACCGAACCGTTGGTCGCGCCGGGACCGCGCGTGACAAAGAGAATGCCGGGTTCGCCGGTCAGCTTGCCGTAGGCCTCGGCCATGTAGGATGCGCCGCCTTCCTGCCGGCAGACGATGAAGCGCAGGCGGTCGCGCACGTCGTAAAAACCGTCGAGCACTGGGAGATAGCTCTCGCCCGGCACGCCAAAGGCGAGCCGCGCGCCGTGGCCCGCCAGCGCATCGACCAGGATCTTGCCGCCGTGCCGCACACCGAGATCCTGTTTCACCTGCGACCTCCGAATGCCGTTTTCAGCGCCGTGCAACAGGCATCGACCGCTGCGTTTGCGGTATCGATCGCGCCGCCCATGAGGAGGAATCCGTGCACCATGTCCGGGTACGCCTTGTAGTCGGTGGCAACGCCCTCCTCGGCGAGACGCTCGGCATAGGCGAGCCCCTCATCGACGAGTGGATCAAAACCTGCAGTCAGGACGGTGGCCGGCGGTAAACCGGCGAGCGTCTTGGCGAGAAACGGCGACGCGCGCCAGTCGAGCCAATCGCTTTCCCTCGGCAGGTAATGGCGGCGGAAATACTCCATTGTCTTTTTGGTCAGCAGGTAGCCCTCGCCGTTGCGGGTGATCGACGGGAATCCCAGACGCTGATCGGTCGCGGGATAGATCAACAGCTGGTAGCACAGTGCAGGACCCCCCGCCTCGCGTGCCGCGAGCGCAACGACCGTCGCCAGATTTCCGCCCGCGCTGTCGCCGCCGACCGCGATACGTGCCGGATCGATCGCAAGCGCCTTGGCCTGCGCGGCGACCCATTGTGTCGCCGCCACGCAATCCTCGACCGCCGCCGGGAAACGCGCCTCGGGCGCGAGCCGGTAATCGACCGAAAACACCGCACAGCCTGCGCCATTGGCGAGCTGGCGGCAGACGACGTCGTGGGTATCCAGATCACCGATTGTCCAGCCGCCACCATGGAAGTACAGGAGCGCGGGCAGGACCGCATCCGCCTTCGACCCCTGCGGCCGGAACGCGCGGATCGGGATCGGGCCATCGAGGCCCGGTGCAAACCTCAGCCGCACCTCGCCGACCGCGGGCGGCGTGGGCGAAAGCGCGCTGCGCGTATCGCGATAGATGCGCCGTGCAACGAACGGCGGCACTTCGTAATACAACGGCAGACCCGATCGCGCGGCCCGCTCGAGCACGGCGACGACCTGCGGGTGCGGCGAATTCATTCGACTCTCCTCGAGCGCTCGATCGATGCGCATCGATTATAGTATTCACAGTTCGACGGGCCGACACGCACGCATGAGCGATGAGATCAGCACGCTGCGCCGGATTCTCCAGGACAACCGCGTGCTCGCGATCGTCGGCCTGTCCGCCGACTGGTATCGGCCGAGCTACTTCGTCGCCAAATACATGCAGGCGCATGGCTACCGCATCATTCCGGTGAATCCGCGTTACGCCGGCCAGACGGTGCTCGGCGAACGCTGCTACGCGCGCCTGCAAGACATCCCTGACAAGGTCGACCTGGTCGACGTATTCCGGCGCAGCGAAGACGTCACGCCGATCGCCGAGGACGCGATCGCAATCGGCGCGCGGGTGCTGTGGCAGCAAATCGGCGTCAAGAACGTCGATGCAGCTGCGGCGGCGCGCAAGGCGGGCCTCGAGGCGGTCATGGATCGATGCGTGAAAATCGAGCATGCGCGCCTGTTCGGCGGCCTGAACTGGGTCGGGGTTAATACGCGGGTCATATCGGCCAAGCGCCCGCGCCGGCTGGCGTACTGATCCGCCCGGGCACCGGGTAGTAGATTTCGACTATTCACCTGAACAGGTGAATGACGTCGGCGACAGCTAGAGGGTACTCTTCGTCCATGACCTCCCCGCACCAGGTATTCGAGGGTCGCTTTGGACGGGTATATCTCGTTGATGTAACGGGATCTTTGTCCGAACGCAGCCACCCCGAGCCAACGATCCTGGTCAAGCATTCGGGGCCGGCCTGCGAGCTGCGAGCCGGTGACTTGCGTACCTCGCTCGGCCGGGGGGCCCTGCTCATCGTAAACGCGGGCGAGCCGTTCGCGATGACGACCGAAGACGCCGCCAGCCCGGTCCGTCTCGTCCTGTTCCACGCCGCGCCCGACTGGCTGCGCGAGGCATTCCCGGCGATCGCCGGTGATTCGCCCGGCAGCGCGCTATCGACGGCCATCGAAGAGATCACGCCGCGCATTCGGCGCCTTGCCGACACCCTGGCCATCGAAGCCGTCAACGACCGCTTCCTGTCGGGCGAGCGGCTCGAGTTCATGCTGCAGGAACTCATGCTGTCGATCGTCGACACCTACCTCGCGCGGCGCGACTCGTCTCCACTGTGGCGCGGATCGCGCTTCGAGGACACGCGCATCCGCAAGGCGATCGGGCTGCTGCGTGCGCGGCCCAACAAGGAAGTCAATATCGACGTGCTCGCCAATCGCGTCGGGCTGTCGCGCTCGCGCTTCTATCATCTGTTCCAGGTCTGCACGGGCCGTTCGCCGCGCGAGTACCTCGACATGCTGTGCATCGAGACCGCAATCTCCCGGCTCGCCTCGACCAACCAGAAAATCGCCGATCTCTCCTCTGCTCTCGGCTTTTCGGCGCAAAGCAACTTCACCCGATTTTTCCTCAATCAGGTGGGGATTCCGCCGTCCCAGTATCGCCGCGCGGCAAGCGCCGCGTCGACTGCGAGCACGCCGAGTACCCCGAGCACCAAGCGGCGGCTCCGCGAGCGCACCCCCGAGGACCTCACCTCGGACGCTTGAGGCCGCCTTGACGCGCTCGCGCGCGTCAACAACAATCCAGCAAGCCCCTTTACCCTGCGCGATCGCACCGACCGCGTGCGGCGCGGGCGCATCGGGATATCCCTGCTTCCAATGGCGGATCGCAACTTCGGGATTGAGACGCTCTGTCTGCACGCCGGACAGATTCCTGACCCCACGACCGGCGCACGTGCGGCGCCGATCTACCAGACGACGTCCTTCGTCTTCGATTCCACCGACCATGCCGCGAGCCTGTTCAATCTGCAGACCTTCGGCAACGTCTACTCGCGCATCTCCAATCCCACGGTGGCGGTGTTCGAGGAGCGAATGGCCGCGATCGAAAACGGCCGCGCGGCGGTCGCCGTGGCGAGCGGCCAGGCTGCCGAGGTCGTCGCGATCCTCACCCTGTGCGAGCAAGGCGACCACATCGTCTCGGCATCGACGCTGTATGGCGGCACGCACACGCTGCTCGACGTCAACCTGCGCAAGCTCGGCATCGAGACGACCTTCGTCCACCCGGACGACCCGGAGAACTTCCGCAAGGCGCTGCGCAAGAACACCAAGCTCCTCTACGCCGAGACGCTCGGCAACCCGCTGATCAACCTCGTCGACATCGAGGCGCTCGCGGCAATCGCGCATGACGCGGGAATCCCGCTCGTCGTCGACAACACGGTGCCTTCGCCCTATCTATGCCGACCCTTCGACTGGGGTGCCGACATCGTCGTCCATTCGGCGACCAAGTACCTCGGCGGCCACGGCACGACGATGGGCGGCGTGGTCATCGAGTCGGGCCGGTTCCCCTGGGACAACGGCAACTTCCCCGGCATGACCGAACCGTCCAAGGGCTACCACGGCGTGCGCTTCTTCGAGACTTTCGGCGACTTCGGCTTCACCATGCGTTTGCGCATGGAAACGATGCGCACCTTCGGACCGGCGCTCGCACCGCTGAACGCGTGGCTCCTCCTGCAGGGCGTGGAGTCGCTGCACGTGCGGATGGACCGGCACTGCGCGAATGCGCTCGCGGTCGCGCAATTCCTCCAGGCGCATGCCAAGGTGGCCTGGGTGAACTATCCCGGCCTCGCCGACAACAAGTACCACGCGCTCGCGCAGAAGTATCTGCCGAAAGGCGCTTCGGGCCTGCTCAACTTCGGCGTCCGCGGCGGCGCCGAGGCCGGTCAGAAATTCATCGAGGCGGCGCAGTTCATGAGCCACCTGGTCAATATCGGCGATGCGAAGACCCTGATATCGCATCCCGCTTCGACCACCCACCGGCAGATGAGCGATGAGGAGCAACTGAAGGCCGGTGTCATGCCCGACATGGTGCGCATGTCGGTGGGCATCGAGTCGATCGACGACCTGCTGTGGGATATCGATCAGGCATTGGACGCAGCTACGAACTGAGGAGAAGGAACATGCTGAGCTGGGACGTCGTCGAACATGGCAGGCCGCTGCAGAAAGTACTCAAGGACACGCCGAAGCCGACTGGAACCGAGGTGCTGGTGCGCGTCACGCGCTCGGGCATATGCCATTCGGATTTGCACATCTGGGACGGCTACTTCGATCTCGGCGGCGGCAAGCGTTTCTACGTCAAAGACCGGGGCTGCGTACCCCCGTTCACGATGGGGCACGAACCCTTCGGCATCGTCGAGGCGCTCGGTCCGCGTGCCAAGGGCGCACGGGTTGGCCAAAAGCGCGTCGTGTTTCCGTGGATCGGCTGCGGCAAGTGCGCCGTGTGCAAGGATGGGCAGGACAACTATTGCCTGTCGCAGAAGTCTCTCGGCGTCTATACGCGCGGGGCCTACGGTACGCACATCACCATCCCGCATCCGAGGTATCTCGTCGATGCGAGCGGCGTCGATGAGGCCTTTGCCGCGACCCTGGCCTGCTCGGGCCTCACCGCGTACAGCGCCACCGCCAAGCTGCCGGCGCTCGATGCGCGCGACTGGGTCGCGATCATGGGCTGCGGCGGCCTCGGTTTGGTCGGCATCTCGATCCTGCGCGCCAAAGGCGTGCGCAACATCATTGCCTGCGACATCGATCCGGACAAGCTCGCCGCGGCGCGCCAGCTCGGCGCGAAGCTGGTGCTCGATACCCGAGCGCCGGACGCCGCGCAGCAGCTTGGCACGCTCGCCAAGGGCTGCCTCGCGGGCGCGATCGACTTTGTCGGCATGCCCGCGACCTTCAACGTCGCCTACCCCGCGCTACGCAAGGGCGGACGCTACGTGCTCTGCGGCCTGTTCGGCGGTGAGATCACCGTGTCGCTGCCACCGATTGCGCAGCGCGCCGTCGGCATCGTCGGCTCCTATGTCGGCAATCTGCAGGAGCTGAAAGAGGTCGTCGCGCTGGCCAAGAAAAAGAAGCTCAAGCCGACGCCGCTCGAGGTACGGCCCGCGGACGCCGTGAATCGCACGCTCGACGAGCTCAAGGCCGGGAAGATCCTCGGGCGCGTGGTGCTCGATTTTGAAACCGCCTGAACCGCGCCACGACGTCAGCGCGACAGCGTCGGCTTCGCGTGACGCTCGTTGCTTAACAGGCCCTCGGTTTCGATGAACTGGATAACGGCATCGAGTCCTTGACCGGTCTTCAGGTTGGTGAATACGAACGGCCGCTCGCCGCGCATCTTCTTCGCGTCGCGCGCCATGACCTCGAGCGAAGCACCGACCATCGGTGCGAGGTCGATCTTGTTGATGATGAGCAGGTCGCTCTTGGTGATGCCGGGGCCGCCCTTCCTCGGAATCTTGTCGCCGGCCGCGACGTCGATCACGTAGAGCGTGAGGTCGGAGAGTTCCGGACTGAAGGTCGCCGCAAGGTTATCGCCACCGGACTCGATGATGACCAGGTCCAGGTCGGGGAAGCGGCGTCCGAGCCGCGCCACGGCTTCGAGGTTGATCGAGGCGTCTTCGCGAATTGCGGTGTGGGGACAACCGCCGGTCTCCACACCCAGGATCCGCTCGGCTGCGAGCGCTTCGTTGCGCACCAGGAACTGTGCGTCTTCTTCGGTGTAAATGTCGTTGGTGACGACGGCGAGTTGCAACTTGTCACGCAAGGCCATGCAGAGGGCGAGCGTCAGCGCGGTCTTGCCCGAACCCACGGGCCCGCCAATGCCGAGGCGCAATGGCGATGCGTCGCTCATGATCTGAACAAGCGGCTGTACTGGGTTTCGTGATCGGACGAGAGCAGCGCGAGCCCGGGTACGTAGGCCCCCAGTGCGGCGTCTTCGATCGATTCGGCGTCGCCTGCGATCGCCTCGAGGCGCGCGCCAAGCGAGAGCAATATGCGCTGCCCGTCGGTCTGGCCAAGCGGAACGGATTTCACCGCGGCGATGACCTGGTTCTCGAGCCAAGCCCAGAGGTAGGCGACGAGCGCGTCATGCGCTGCGATACGCCACTGCGCGGTCGCGTAGGCAAACGCCGCAGGAAAGGACGGCTCGTCCATCGCATCGAGCGCTGCTGCGCCCTCGAGTTGCCCGAGCAGCAACCGCAACGAGTAACCCATCTGGACCGTCTCGGCGCGCAGCTCGCTCGTTTCCCGGCTGGCGAGAAAATCCTCGTTCCAGCGTGCAGCGGCGGTGTGATCACCGGCGCGCCAGGCCGCAATCAACCGCACCAGGATCGGCGCCTCCATGCACGCGAGCGACAGATCCAGCAGCTCCGCGATCCATTGCTCGGCGCTTGCCCGGTCATGCACCATGCCTGCTTCGATCGCCGCCTCGAGCCCCTGCGAATAGCTGAACGCGCCCACCGGGAGCGCCGGGCTCGCCAGCTGGAGCAGCCGCGCGAGATCAGTGCTCATGCTTGTGGTCGTGGTCATGGTCATGGTCATGATCGTGTCCACACTGCGCATGATCGTGATCGTGCGCTGCGCCGAATTCGTGAATGCGCGCCGCGCCGTCGCCATGATGCTGATGCCCGCCCGCGTAGGCGCCGGCCTCGGGTTCGAACGGCGCCTGCATCCGCTCGAGCGTCGCGCCGAGCCCCTGCAGCATGCCCTCGAGCACATGGTCGGCGGCGATGCGCAGGAACCCTTCGCCAACCTGCACCGGCACGTGCCGGTTGCCGAGGTGGTAGGCGGCGCGCGCGAGCGACGCGGCGTCGGCACAGACCGCGTGCACCACCTGCTCGGGTTGCGCGACGATCTCGACAATGCGGCCGTCCGAGGCGACCACGAGGTCGCCACCGCGCAGCACCTCGCCACGCGGCAAGTTCAGGGCGACGTCTTCACCCGAATCGAGCCGCGCGCGCAGCCGGCTCTTCTGGCGCTTGTCGAAGGGCAGCTCGAGACGCCCCTTGACGTCGACGGCGTAGGCGTCGCGACGCATCTTCAGCTTGGCCTTGATTTCGAGCATGCTCAGAACAGGAAGTAGCGCTGTGCCATCGGCAGCACGCGCGCGGGCTCGCAGACCAGCAACTCGCCGTCGGCGCGCACCTCATAGGTTTCCGGATCGACTTCGATCTTGGGCTGCCAGCTGTTGTGCACCATGTCCTTCTTGCCGACGGCGCGCACGTCCTTGACCGGCTCGAGCGGCTTGGCGAGACCGAGTTGCGCGAGCGTCGAATTCGCCAGTGCAGCCTTGGAAACGAAGCTGACCGAGGTGCGTAAGGCGCGGCCGAAGCTGCCGAACATCGGCCGGAAGTGCGTCGGCTGCGGCGTCGGAATCGAGGCGTTCGGGTCGCCCATCGCGGCGGCCGCGATCATGCCACCCTTTATGATCAGCGAGGGCTTGACGCCGAAAAACGCCGGCTTCCACAGCACGAGGTCGGCGAGCTTGCCTTCCTCGACCGAGCCGACGAGGTGGCCGATGCCGTTGGTGATCGCCGGGTTGATCGTGTATTTCGCAACGTATCGCTTGACGCGCGCGTTGTCGTGCGTTTTCGGGTCGCCCTTGAGTGCACCGCGCTGCACCTTCATCTTGTGCGCGGTCTGCCAGGTGCGCAGGATCACCTCGCCGACGCGTCCCATCGCCTGCGAGTCCTCTTTCGTGCGAACCAGATAGATGCCCAACACGGAAAGGAGAACGCCAATCCCTGCGATG
>JAQBBQ010000146.1:0-13200 GCA_032125995.1 Betaproteobacteria bacterium
CACCTCGATCACGCGCGCGGGCGAATTGCCCGCGATCTGATGCAGTTCATCGATGTTCTGCGTGATCAGCGCGTGCAGCTTGCCGCGCCGCTCGAGCGTCACCAGCGCGTCGTGGCCACGGTTCGGACGCGCGTCCCAGGCCGGATGCGACAGGCGACCTTGCCACGAGGCCTTGCGGATTTCAGGATCGGCCATGTAATAGCGGATGTCGGAGAGCTTCTCGGCCTGGGGATTCTTCGTCCACACACCCTGCGGACCACGAAAATCCGGAATCCCGGATTCGGTCGATATTCCCGCCCCGGTCAGGGCAACGACACGGTTGGCCGCCGCGATCCATGCGCGTGCCTGCTCCAGCGTGGCCTGGTTTGTCATGCCGCACTCCCGCGTTGACGGTCGATCCGCGCCATGAAGCCTGGCGCCTGCTCGCGCAGCCGGGCATCGTCCATCCGGCCGCTGCGCGTCATATAGTCATAGGCCAGTTGCCAGGGCTCGCGCCGCATGGCCTGCGCCATCTGTTCGTACCAATAGGAACTCGCATTCGCCGCGTCGACGATTTTTTCCACCGGCGGCCGGCGCTGCTGCTCATAGCGGGTGAGCGCGCCCTGCACATCGTCCCCCGCAACGCCGAACGCGCGATCGAGCGCGATCGCATCCTCGAACGCCAGCCGGGTCCCCGAGCCGATCGAGAAGTGCACCGTGCGCAGCGCGTCGCCGAGCAGCACCGCGTTGCCCGCCGACCAGTGCCGATTCGAGAGCAAGGGGAAGTTGCGCCAGACCGACTTGTTCGATACCAGCGGATGGCCGTCGAGATCCTCCGCGAAGACCCGCTCACAGTAGGCGCGCGACGCCGCCTCCGGCATGCGCTCGAAGCCGGCCCGGTCCCAGGTCGGCCGGTCGCATTCGACAATGAAGGTGCTCATCTGCGGACTGTAGCGGTAATGGTGCGCGACGAATACGCCGTCCGCGCTTTCGCGGAAGGTCAGCGTCAGGCAATCGAACGCACGCGTCGTGCCGTACCAGGCGAACTTGTTCGTCAGCCATTCGAGCTGGGGCTGGAATCGGTCCGCGCGCGTGACGCGTACCAGCGAGTTGATCCCGTCGGCACCGACGATCAGGTCGGCGCCGTCGAGTTCCTCGAGCGTGCGCAGCAGGCGGCCGAAGGTCATCGAAACCCCCGCGTCGCCGCACAAGGCCTGCAGGAAACGGTTCAGTGCGAGCCGTTCGATCGCTGAAAAACCGTTGCCGTCGATGTCGATCGCCTCGCCGCGATGGACGATGCGCTGCATCGGCCACGATGCCATGCGCGTCACCAGCGCATGGTGCAGGTCCGGCGTGTCGCGCTCGAGAAAGCCGAGCGCGCCCTGTGAAAACACGACACCGAAGCCGAAGGTCGCGTCGGCCGGATTCTGCTCGACGACCTCGATCTGCCAGGTCGGGAAACGGCGTTTGACGAGCAGGGCGAACAACAGGCCCGCGGGTCCCGCACCGATCACCGCAATGCGCATCGCGCGGTCAGTCCGGCTGCGCAGCCGGGCGGCGCGCGGTCGGCGACCCGATACCGGGCGTGCAGGCGGCCATTCAACCGCTCCGCGGGACCTGCAGACGGATGCAATTGCGTCCGAACACGTAGGCGTACTCGACGCCCAGCGACAACTCGCGCGCGAGGTGCACGCCCAAGCCGCCGATCCTGCGCTCCTCGAGCGGCAGGTTGACGTCCACGCTGCGCGCGAAGGGGTTGTAGGGCGGCGCCGTGTCCTCGATTTCGAGCGACAGATGCCCGGCTGCCGCCTCGAAGCCGACCCAGACCGGCGCATCGCTGTCCTTGCCGTGGCCGTGACGCACGGTGTTGGTAAACAGTTCCTCGAGCACCAGATTCAGGCGCAGACGATCATCGTGCACCACCCCGCTCGCCTCGCAAAAGCGCTCGAGCAGGTCGCACACCGCGCCGAGCGCGTCCAGGCGCGCCGGGAATATTGCCGTCATCTTCATATTCTTTACGTTCTTTACGTTTCGCGGCGATCCGCTTATCCTGTTGTCCTGCGGACATTATAGAATCCGCCTACTGCACGCCTAGAATTCAGCGACAATCTGAACCCACTCGAACCGGAGGCACAGGATGCCCACCAAGCTCACTGCTCTGACAACGCGCTGGCTCGCCACAATACTCCTCGCCGGTTGCGCGGGGTTTGCGTTTGCCGGCGATGCGGGCCAGCTGAAAAGCGTGAAGGGTAGCGCGCATGTCGAGCGCGACGGCAATCGCATGCCGGCAACCATTGGCATGACGGTTCTCGAATCCGACACGCTGGTCACGGGCGCCGACGGCAGCATTGGCGTCACCATGGCCGACAACACCCTGCTCTCCGTCGGCCCGAACAGCGTGCTCGAGATCGAGACGTACGCGTTCGATTCGACCACGCACGCGGGCAAATTCGATGCCGGGCTGCAAAAGGGTACCCTGGCGGTCGTCTCGGGCAAGATGGTGAAGCAATCTCCCGACGCAATGCGCGTGCGCACGCCGGCGACCGTCATGGCGGTGCGCGGGACCGAATTCGTCGTCAAGGTCGACGAGTAAGCCCCGAGGGCTGCGGCGGTGGGCCTCGTCATCATCGGCGCGTTCGCACTCGCCGTCTTATTGCTGCCGGCCGCCCCGCCGCAAACCGTGGTCGTCCTGCCCGGACCCGATGGTCGGGTCGGCACCGTCGTTGTCGAGCGCAACGGCGAGCAGACGGTCCTTAATACCGCCTACTCGACGAGCCGCATCGGCAAGAACGGGGCCGAGGACCGCGCGCCCATGCGCTCCAGCGACGTCAAGCGCGAATTCGGTTCGGCGCTCGCCGCGCTGCCCGAGCGCCCCGTGTCCTTCGCGCTCTACTTCGTCTCCGGCCAGGACGAACTCACGCCCGATTCCAAGGTCGAACTGCGCAAGGCCATGGCCGAGCTCAAGCGCCGGGCGGTACCCGACATCGTGGTGATCGGGCATACCGACACCATGGGCGGCCAGGCGCGCAATGACCAGCTCTCGCTGGCGCGGGCGGAGCGGGTTCGCAAGGCGTTGGTCGGGCAGGGACTTCCGGCTGACCGGATTGCCGTCGCAGGTCGCGGCGAACGTGAGCTGCTAGTCCAGACGGCCGACGGCGTCGCCGAGCCCCGCAACCGGCGCGTCGAGGTCAACGTCCGCTAGCTCGGCTTCATCGTCCTCTACCGGGACGGCGCTGATCGGACCGTTCCAGCGCAAGACCAGCAACGTCAGGTCGTCCGCGACCGCCGCATCGCCCACGTAGGCGACGACCCGTTCGTGCACATGGCGCATGATGCCGCCGACGTCGGCGCCGTCCGGGATCGATTGCAACGCCTCCGTGACACGCGCGACGCCGAACAGTTCGCGTGCCGCATTCATGGCTTCGGTGACGCCGTCAGTGAGCACGCAGACCCATTGTCCCGGCGCGAGGTCGCGGTAGCGCGTCTCGTAGGCAAAATCCTCGATCACGCAAAGCGGCGGCCCCTCGGCGATCGGGAAGCGCTCCAGCGCCTGCCCTGCCCCGCCCACGAAGGGCGGCTCGTGCCCGGCATTGCAGTACTCGATCGTGCCGGTGACGAGGTCGAGGATGCCGACAAACAGCGTGACGAACATCGTTTCGGTATTTTCCCTGGTGATTTCGGAGGCCGCCCGCCCGACGACCCCCGAGACATCGCCATCGGCACGCAACGCCGTCGCCCTGAGGATTGCCTTGGTCAGCGCCATGAAAAGCGCCGCCGGCACGCCCTTGCCGGACACGTCGCCGACCGCAAACAGCAGGCGTCGCTGGTCGAGCTTGATGCACTCGAAGAAATCACCACCGACGCTTTGCGCGGGCTCGAGGAAGGCATCGAGATCGAACGCCGTCTCATCGCGGAACTGCACTCGCGGTACCGCGAGCAGGCCGCTTTGAATGCGCCGTGCCGCTTCGAGCTCGCCCGCGACCCGGGTCGCGGCGTCGCGCAGCGTGCGACGCTGCAACTCGGTCTGCTCGAGCACGGCCGCGAGCATGACGGTAAAAATCGTCACCGTCGCCAGCATCGGCGTTGCGATGTCGAGCAGCAGGCCGGACAGGTGAAACGCCATCGCGCCGATGAGCACTTCGATCGCGAGGAGCAGGCCCGCGACGACCACGGCCTCGCGCGATCGCAAACGCGGCACCCACAGGATCAGCAGCGCGCAGGCCGCGACCAGCAGCAGGCGCTCGAGCCACGGCGCCACCGTAGAGCGCACCAGGAAGTTGTCGTCGAAAATCTGCTCGATGACCTGGGCGTGAAGCTCGACACCAGGCACCTCCTCGCGCAACGGGGTGACATGACGGTCGACGAGCGCCAGGCCTGTCACACCGACGAGGACAAGCTTGCTTTTCAGCCTTGCCGGGTCGACGCGACCGGCGAGCACCTCGCTCGCGGAGACGTAGCGTTCGGGCGTCGTGCGACTGGCGTACAACCACAGGCTGCCGTCGGCTTGCGCCGGAACGCGGATGTTCGCGAACGACACGTCCAGCAGCCCGCTGCCACCGTCGGACAGGCGGAGCAGGTGGACCCCGGTGGCGACGCGCCACAGTTCAAGCGCCAGGGTCGGCACCGTCACACCGTTCACAGTCGCGACGAGCGGGATCCGGCGCACGATCCGGTCGCGCGCGTCGCTGTTCACCAGGCCGCGGCCGGCGGCCGCACCATCGATCACCGGACGACTCTGCAGCACACCGGCATAGCTATGCAGCGTCGGATTGAATCCTGCCGCGGTCGCGATTGGCGCGGCCTGCGGCGGGTTGGGAAAGCGTGGATCGCGGTACGGCAGACCGGTGATCCCGAGCACCACCTTGTGCGCGGCAACCGCGCGCGCGAGCCGCTCGTCGTTGTCCGGCAACACAGCCAGCGCCTGCGCAAGCGATTGCGGAAGCTCGGCCGAGCGCGCGTACTCTGCCGGCGAGTACCGATCCGGCTCGGGAAGCATGAGATCCAGGGCAATGCCGGCGGGCTGCGCGTCGGCAATTCGATCGATGAGATCTGCGAGCAGCGTTCGCGGCCAGGGCCATTGCCCGTAGGTCGCGAGCGAGGCCTCGTCGATTTCGACGATGATCGCCGGCGCGCTCTTGCGCTCGCGCGGCCAGAGGTTCTGATAGCCGTCGAACACCAGCAGGCGAAGCTGCTCGCCGAGTGGCACAAAGGTGAGAACGAGGAACACCAGCAGCATGGTGACGCCGCCGACGCGGCCCGCGAGCCGGAAGCGGCCGCCAGTGGCTTCGCGCCCAGGGCCTGGCCCGCTCAAAGCGCGATCTCCAGTCCGTCGTAGGCCGAGGACACCGCCAGCGGCGCACCGTCGCGGGTGAGTTCCTCGAAGCGCCGCGTCTCCGACAACACACGATCGATCGTCGCATCGTCGTGGGCCGGCTCGTGATGGAACAGGACGAGGTGTTTGGCGCCCGCCAACTGGCAGAGCTCGACGCCGACCATGTTGCTCGAGTGACCCCAGTCCTCCTTGACCGAGACGGCCTCGGCGAGGGAATACATCGAATCGAAAATGACGAGATCGGCGTCGCGGAAGAAGGCGACGAAATCGTGCGTCTCGGCAGCATCCTCCAGCTTGTGCTCCGAGTCGGTGCTGTAGATCACGCTGCGCCCGCCCGCCTCGAACCGATAACCGTAGGAATCCCCGCCGTGCAGCTGCAGCTTGGGCGTCACCCGCAGGCCATCGATCTCGACCGTTTCGCCCGGGACGAGCCGTACGAACTCGAACGCGGCGCCGAGCTGGGAGAAGCGCACCGGAAAGCCAGGCGGCTCCTGCTGGCGCACAAACGCGGCCTCGAGCCCCGCGTGACAGCCGTGAATACGCACCCGGGTCCCCGGTACGTAGGCCGGCAACAGGAACGGAAACCCCATCACGTGATCCCAATGCAGGTGCGACATGAATACGTTTAGCTGTGCCGGCACGCCCGCCTGGCGCGCCATCACGTGCGCGCCGAAGGGCCGCGCACCGCTGCCCATATCGCAGACGAAATAGGACGGGCCGCCGAGATCGAGCTCGACGCAGGGCGAATGGCCGCCGTAGGTGCGCACGCTCGAGAACGGCAGCTCGGTTTCGGCGAAGGCGTGCGCCTTCTCAAGCGTGTCGAGGTCGTGGCCATTGGCGGCGACGAGCGCCTGCGCAATGCGGTCCCGCAGATCGCGCCAGGTCAACGACACCGGAATCGATCCGCGCGTGCCCCAGAAGCGGACGCGCATGCGCGGACCTTAGGCGCGGTCGAACGCGTCGGTCGCGTCCGCCGAGAGCGCCGCCAGTGCATCGCGCACCGACGCATAGATGTCGAATACCAGATTGAATCGGCTGATCTGGAAAATTTCTGCCACCACCGGCTGCATCGCGGTAATCACGACACGGCCGCCCTGCGCCTTGGCTTGCTTGGCCGCGAGTACGAAGCAGCGCAACCCCGCGGACGACACGTACTCCAGGCGGGAGAGATCGAGCACCACCCCGCGTTGCGGACGCGCCGCGGCGTCCAGGTGCGGTTGCAGCGCGGCGCGGAACGCCTCGCTATTGTCATGATCCAGCCGGCCGTCTGGCGCAAGGACGACCGCACCGGCATACTCGCGCGAAACAAGCTTCATTCGGCAAACCTCGGTGCGTAGTGGCGCTATTCTAAGGCCACGCGGCCACGCAGCCGCACGATGCGCCGAGTCGTCTGAGCCGCTCGAGCACAGCTGTGGGGAGAAAGACGATGCAGCGCAGGACGAAACGAAACATTCGCCGAATCGCAATTTCGACCGGCGGCGGCGATGCGCCGGGTCTGAATGCGGTGATCCGCGGCGTCGTCATGACCGCGCACCATTACGGCTGGGAGTGCGTCGGCATCCGTGATGGGTACATGGGATTACTCGATCCGCCGGCCCACGGCGCCGGGATGATCCGGCTCGCGCCCGAGCATGTGCGCAACATCACGCATCTGGGCGGCACCATCATCGGCACGACGAACGTCGGCAGTCCGTTACGCTTCCCGACCCGGCTCGCCAGCGGACGCCTGGTGGAACGCGATCGCTCGAGCGAGCTGGTGCGCGCGTTCCGTCTCGCCAAGATCGACGCGCTGATCGCAATCGGTGGCGACGGCTCGCTCGCGATCGCCAACGCCTTGTCGACGAAGGGCCTGCGCGTCGTCGGCGTCCCGAAGACGATTGACAACGACCTTTCAAATACCGCGACGACGTTCGGTTTCGATACCGCGGTGTCCTTCGCAACCGAGTGCATCGAGCGCCTCCACACCACGGCGGCGTCGCATCGGCGTGTGTTCGTCGTCGAGGTGATGGGCCGCTACGCCGGCTGGATCGCACTCAACAGCGGCGTGTCGAGCGCCGCGCACGTCATCCTGATTCCGGAAATTCCCTACCAGATCGAGCGCGTCGCCGCCGCAATCCGGGCGCGCGAGCGGCGCGGCAATCACTACTCGCTCGTTGTCGTGGCCGAGGGTGCGCGGCCGAAAGGCGGTCGCCGTTCGGTGATCGAGTCACGCTTTGGCGGCGCCGAGCGGCTGGGCGGTATCGGCCAGCGTGTCGCCGATGCGCTCGCTGGGCTGACCGGCAAGGAAACGCGCAACATCGTGCTCGGTCACTTGCTGCGCGGTGGCGCGCCGACGACCTTCGATCGGCTGCTTTCGCTGCGCTTCGGCGGTGCAGCCGTGCGCGCGCTCGCCGAGGGACGCTCGGGCGTGATGGTCGCGCTCGCACCGCCGACGGTGCGCTACGTGCCGCTCGCCAAGGTCACGCGCAAGATCCGCAATGTGCCGCCGGGCTGCGACACTATTCGTACCGCACGCGATCTCGGAATCTGTTTCGGCGACTGAGTTTTCGCTGCCGAGCGCGGCTCAGGCCGCGAGCGCCTGACGCGCGGTACGCAGGCGTACCGCGCGCATGTCGTCGCCGCGGATTTCGCGCAGCGCGTAGCCGGCGAAGCTCGCGACGACGTCCTTGCGCCAGTAGAGATCCATGTCCGTGTTGTCGAGCGGCTTGGCGCGCGATGCCACGGTGGCCGCCGCCTCGCTGATCACCGCGTCAGTCAGCTTCTTGCCCACCATTGCTTCGCCGACCTTGGGCACCAGGAACGGGCGCGAGGCGACCGCACCGAGCGCGATGCGCGCAGCCTCGATCGTGCCGTCGGCGGCGAGCTTCACCGCGGCTGCCAAGCCGAGCACCGGAAAGTCGAACGACCCGCGCCGGCGCAGCTTCCAATAGGTACTGCGCCAGCCCGCCAACGCGGGCAGCACGACCGCGGTCAACACCTCGTCGGGCTTGCGCGCGAGGTAGTCGATACCGTCATTGCGATACAGATCGGCAATCGCGACCTCACGCTCACCGGCAACCGAAGCGAGCCGCAGCTTCGCATCGAGCGCGATCAGCGCGGGCGCCGTATCGGTCGAGGATACGGCGACGCAGCGCTTGCTCGCGGTGGCGACCCAGCAGATCTCGCCATCCTTTTTCAGGCAAAAATCGATCGCCTTGCGCCACTCGTAGTTCTGGTTGTAGTAGCTGCAGCGCGTGTCGAGGCAGACGTTACCGCCAAGCGTGCCCATGTTGCGCAGCTGCGGCGTCGCGACCTGTGCCGCCGCCTGCCAAAGGCCGGTGTACTTCGCCTGCACATCCGGCCTGTCCACCACTTCGGTGAGCGTCAGCCCGGCGCCGAGCTGCAGCCCCGAGCCATTGGCGACGGACTTGAGCGCCTCGACGCCACGCAATGCGACCAGCGTCGAGGGCGACTGGTGGCGCCGCTTCATGTTGGGCAGCAAGTCGGTGCCGCCGGCGACCAGCATTGCGCCGGGACCCTCGCCGGCGAGGATGCGCGCGACCTCCTCCACCGAGCGCGGTGCGCGGTAGTCGAACCACGGCAGGCGCATCATGCGGTGGCCACCGTTCGAACCCGCCGCAGCGGTTTGCCGTCCGCACCCTTCAACTCGTCGCCGTCGCCTTCCTCCCAGGGCGGCAGCACGAAAGTCGCCGGTGGGTACGGCACGTCAGGGAACGACTCCGGCCCGACACGCGCCGGCTCGCCCTTGGCCTTTTTCGCCAGCGCGCGCAGCACCTTGTCAGGGGTCACGGGAATCTCATCGATGCGCACGCCGACGGCGTCGAACACCGCATTCGCGAGCGCCGGCATCACCGGCAGCAACGGTCCCTGGCCGGCCTCCTTCGCGCCGTACGGACAGTTCGGATCCGGCTCCTCGATGAGCGCGACCTCGACCTCCGGCATGTCGAGCGCGGTGAGGCTCTTGTATTCGAGTAGCGACGGCGTGCGGTGGACCAGCGCCGCGGAGAGCTTGGACGGCAGGCGCCGGAAGGCTTGCGCCTCCATCAACGCTTCGCCCAGGCCCATGTAGACGCCGCCGATGACCTGCCCCTCGGCAAGCACCGGATTGATCGCACGGCCGATGTCGTGCGCGATCCAGATTTTCGGCACGTGGATCCAGCCGGTCACCGGATCGACCTCGGTCTCGACCACGCAGGCCGAAAAGCTGTAGGCGGGCGACGGTCCGACGCCCGCGCCCTTGTACTTGCCCGGCGCCTTGGGCGGTGCGTAGGAACCGACTGCGGAGAGCGTGCCGAATTTCGTTTCGGCGAGTACCACCGCCTCGACGAAGGTCATCGCCTTGCCCGCATCGTCGGCGGCGAATACGCGGCCCTGCGAGAACACGACGCGCTCGGGCAGCGTGTCGAGCGACTCGGCCGCGGCCGCCGCAAGCTGCACGCGCACGCGCCCGGCCGCCTGAATCGCCGCGTTGCCCATCATGATGGTGACGCGGCTCGAATACGAACCAAGGTCGATCGGCGTGAGGCCGGTGTCGCCAGTGACGCAGCGCACGAATTCCGGGTCGATGCCGAGCGTTTCGGCGACCAGCGCCGCGAGCACGTCGTCCGAGCCCTGGCCAATCTCGGTCGCGCCGCAGTACACCGTCACCTGGCCGCTGCGGTCGAGCAGCAGCTGGACGCCCGAATGCGGCATCTTGTTCCAGTAGATCGAAACGCCCGCACCGCACATGTAGGCGCTGCAGGCGATGCCCACGCCGCGCCCCGGCGGCAGCTTGCGGTGCTTGGTCTTCCACCCCGAGCGCTCGACGACCGTGCGGATGCACTCGGCGAGTCCGGTCGTGCCGACGTGCAGCCAGCTCGCGGTGAGCGAGTCGGGCTGGGTGACCATGTTGAGCCGCAGCTCGGCGGGATCGAGGTTCAGCTTCTCGGCGATCTTGTCGAGCTGTACCTCCTGGCCAAAGCGCGGCTGCGGCGTGCCGTGCCCGCGCTTCGGACCGCAGGGCGGCTTGTTGGTGAACACGCGGCAGGCCTCGAACTTGAAGCGCGGCAGCAGGTAGGTCACCGGCGTCAGCACGCCGGTATAGAAGGTGCTCGCCGGCCCGTGCGAGCCGTAGCCACCGCCGTCCAGCAGCGTCTGCAGGTGCATCGCAGTCAGCTTGCCGTCCTTGCTGACGCCAGTACGGAATTTCATCAGCACCGGGTGCCGGCCACGGTGCTGGTAGAACACTTCCTCGCGGGTCAGGCAGATCTTCACCGGCCGACCCAGCATGAGCGCCGCCTTGCAGACGACGAATTCATGATTGCCCGGATCGCACTTGCCGCCGAAGGCACCGCCGTTGGGTGTGGCGATGACGCGGATTCGCGCGGCGGACATCTGCAGCACGCGCGCGAGTTGCCGATGCAGGTAGTGCGGATTCTGCGTACTCGTCGACAGCAGCAACTTGCCATCGCCCTCCACCGCGGCGAGCGAAGCCTGCTGCTCCATCGCCAGGTGCGTGTTGCCCTCGTAAAAAAACAGATCCTCAAACACGTGGTCTGAGTTCGCCAGCGCTTCCTCGACGTCGCCGAACTCGTAGGACTGGTTGCGATGGATGTTGCCCTGCTCGCCATAGTCGTGGATGCGCGGCTCGGGCGTGGCGAGCGCCTCCTCGAGCGTGGCGATCGTCGCCAGTGGCCGGTACTTCACCTCGATCAGCTCGAGCGCCTCGGTCGCGGTCTGCTCGTCCTTCGCGATCACCGCCGCAACCGGGTCGCCGACGAAGCGCACGCGCTCGAGGGCGAGCGCGTGCTCGTCCTGCGACACCGGCATGATGCCGTAGGGAATCGGGAAGTCCTTGCCGGTGAGCACGAGGTGCACGCCGGGGTGGCTTTGCGCGCGCGCGATGTCGATCGACTCGATGACCGCGTGCGGGTGCGGCGAACGCAGCAGCTTCGCGTGCAACATGCGCGGCAACACGAGGTCGTCGGCGAAACGCAGCTGGCCGATCACCTTGCCGCGACCGTCGACGCGCCGGCGCCGCTTGCCGACGACCTCGAGGCGTTTCTTGTCGCTGCTCATGCCGATGCCTTGTCGGCGGTACGCAACTCGCGCGCCGCGGCTTCGATCGCGTCGACGATCTGCTGGTACCCCGTGCAGCGGCAGATGTTGCCGGAAATGGCTTCGCGGATCCGCTGCCGCGTCGGGTTCGGCTCCTTGTCGAGCAAGGCCTTGGCGGTCATCAGCATCCCCGGCGTGCAGTAGCCGCACTGCGAGCCGCCGATATCAGTGAGTGCGGCCTGCAGCGGATGCAGTGTCGTGCCCGTGGCGAGGCCCTCGATCGTCTCGATCGCGCGGCCTTCGCATTCGACCGCCAGCACCAGACAGGACAGCACCGGCTCGCCCTCGACCAGCACCGCGCAGGCGCCGCATTCGCCCAGCTCGCAGCCGTGCTTGGTGCCGGTGAGGTTCAGGTCCTCGCGCAGCACTTCGAGCAGGGTCTTGTAGGGGGCGAACGAAACCTCCGTCGGTTCGCCGTTCACGCGCAGGTCGATTTGGACATTGCGGCGCAGCGTCACGCCCTTGATCACACCCTGGCCTAAACCCTTGTCACTGCCGGCATTCATTTGTTTGGTCCCCAAACAATCGGCCTGGTGCCACTCTACCCCCGCCCCCGCCTGATTGCAAAGACCCGGCCTTGCGCTGGATCAAGCCCCTGCACGGTCGCGGACGGGGGTGGCCGCCCCGACCGCGTGGTCTTCCCATCTCCGCATTGCGCGTGCAGGATGCCCCGATTCGCCGGATCCGGCGCGGGAGACGACATGCTCAACGGAATAAATGGAACGCGACTGTCCCTGAGCGCCGACGGCGCCGGCATCGCCGTGCTGCGTTTTCACAACCCGCCGCAGGGTTTCATGGACGCGGCGACCGAGGCCGAATTGGGCGCTGCGCTCGACGCGATCGAAAACCGCGACGACTCGCACGTAGTGGTACTGACCGGTGCGCAGGATGGCGTCTTCATTCGCCACTACGACGTCGGCGTGCTCGAGGAACGTGCCCGCAAGATGCAGGCGCGCGGACTGACCTTCTCGACCGAGCGCCCGGTACCGGAATCGCCGATCCATCGCTGCCTGGATCGGATCGAGGCGAGCCCGCGAATCTTCATCGCGGCGTTGAACGGCACCGCGATGGGCGGCGGCTACGAGCTCGCGCTCGCCTGCGACCTGCGCGTCGCGCAGGCCGGCGACTACCGGATCGGTCTGCCCGAATCGAACATCGGGCTACTGCCGGGCGCGGGCGGCACCCAGCGCCTGCCGGCACTCGTTGGGCAGGCCCGGGCGCTCGAATACCTGTTGCTCGGCCGGACCTTTACGCCGGAGGAAGCCGCGGCCGCCGGTTTGGTCAACGAATGTTGCCCAGGGCCCGCGCTCGAGCGCGCGCTCGACATCGCCCGCACGCTTGCCGCAAAGCAGCCGCGCGCGCTCGCCCACATCAAGCAGCTGGTGCGCCGCGCATCCCGAAACGATGCCGGATTTGCGGACGAGCGCACGCTGTTCTGCGACCTGATGGTGGATCCGCGTTCGATCGAGATGATGGCGCAGATGAATGCAGGCGAGCGGCGGATTGAAGGGGGCGCTAGCGGGGCTAAATAGTTGTTTGTAGCGCTGCCCTCGGTCGCCAGAACAAGCCAAGGCCGCCTGGTCACCCCACGTTTTCGCCACAGTTTCTTCGTGCGTCCGAGCGTCCGCTTAGAGGGTCCGCTTTCGGGAAAAACAAAAGGGCGCTATCGACCGAGGCTGTGTGAAAACGCGAGCGCCCAGTTTTTTCACCGTTCGAAAGTTGGCGTAGCGGCCTCTACAGCGTCTTTTCGTATCGCCACAATATCTGAGCCGTGAGAAATCGTCGTGTGGCGG
>JAQBBQ010000147.1:0-5841 GCA_032125995.1 Betaproteobacteria bacterium
AGCGAGGTCTTGCCCACGCCCGGCGGTCCGACGAAACACAGAATCGGGCTCTTGCCCTCCGGGGCGAGCTTGCGCACCGCCAGGTATTCGAGGATGCGACGCTTGACTTTCTCGAGTCCGAAGTGGTCCTCATCAAGTACCGTGCGCGCGGCAGCGATGTCGATCGGCGCCTGCGTGCCGAGCGCCCACGGCAGCTCGGTGAGCCATTCGAGGTAGGTGCGCAGCATCGACGTTTCGCCCGAGCCTTCGTTCATGCGCTGCAGGCGCTTGAACTCCTTGGTCGCATGCTTGGCCACATCCTCCGGCATGCCGGCGGCATCGATGGCCTTTTTGAGATCCTCGAGCTCGGCTGAACTGTCGTCGTCCTCGCCAAGCTCCTTCTGGATTTGGCGCATCTGTTCGCGCAGAACGTGCTCGCGCTGGCGATCGTCGAACGCCTTCTTGGTCTGCTCGCCGATCTCCTTCGAGATACGGAGCACCTCGAGGCGCTGCGAAAGCAGCTCGAGCACCTTGTCGAGACGCACCTCCAAAGCGAAGGTCTCGAGCAGTGCCTGCTTCTCCTCAGGCGTGATGTCGAGCAGGTTGGCGACCATGTCCGCAAGCACGGCGGGCGAATCCACGTTCTGTACCGCATCTGCGAGTTCGTCCGGCGCATGCGGCAACAGGCCGACGGCCTCGACCCCCTGTTCCTTCAACTGCAGGAAACGCGCCTCAATCTCCGGGGTCACGTCGGCCGGCTCGTCTACCCAGGCCACGCGCGCCACGAGGTAGGGCCAGCCGTCGAGAAACTCTAGCACGCGAAAGCGCGCCAAGCCCTGGACCACGAGGTGGTGGGCGCCCGAGGGGCTCGCCACGTAGCGCAGAATCTGGCCCGCGGTGCCGACCCAGTGCAGGTCGGTCGGCGTCGGCGCATCGAGCGTTGGGTCGCGCTGCAGCAGAAAGCCCACGCGGCGTTCGTGCTTGGCCGCATCCTGCGCGGCGGTGACCGATTTTTCGCGCCCGATCGTGACCGGCGCAAGTACCCCGGGGAAGAGCACGACGTTGCGCATCGGCACCAGCGCGATCGCATCGACCGGCAGCGGCTTCGTCGCCGTGACGTCAGCCGGCGCCTTTGGCGCGGCCTCGCCGCGCGGGGCATCGCCACCCAACAATCTGTTCAATCCGGGCCAGGGCATCATGTCGTCTCCTGCCTGCGTTTGGAAAAGACTCGCGCTAGGCGACCGTCGGGTAGCCTCCAGTTTCGCATTTCACGCGAGCATGGCCTTTAGATGGTGGTGCCCAGCCGAGGATTCAAGTCACAGCGTCTGCCAACAACCGCTTGCGCATCAGGTCATTGGCGACGCGCGGCAATCGGCGACAATGGCGCCATGGATAAGCGGCCGTCCCGCTCCGCCGGCGCCGTGGTGTACAGGCGCACGCGGCACAGCGTGCGCCTGCTTGCGCTGCGCGCCTACGCCAACTGGGACTTTCCCAAGGGCTTGCTCGAGGACGACGAGACCGAGTTTCATTGCGCGCAGCGCGAGGTCTTCGAGGAAACGGGCCTCGCCGACCTCGCCTACCCGTTCGGCGAGGACGCCTATAAGGAAACGCTGCCCTACGCCACGGGCAAGATCGCACGCTACTACCTCGCCGAAACCGAGACCGCCGACGTCGTGCTGCCCGACTCGCCCGAACTGGGGCGCCCGGAGCACGACGAATGGCGCTGGCTGAGTTTCGACGAGGCCGAGGATCTGCTGCCGCCACGGCTCGCGCACGTCCTCTACTGGGCGCGCGCTACCATTGAAGGACACTGACCCACAGAAACGGGACCCACCATGAATCTCGAAAAAGTGATCTTCGGCTTCTTCATCGTGCTTGCCGCGACGCTGAACTTCGGCTTCGTCTACGGCGAGATCGCCGATCCGAATCATCATCATTTGTGGGAGTTCTTTGCCGCCTTCGTGGTGAACATCGTCGCGACCGTTCTCAAGTTCGGCGACCGCACGCAGGTCGGGGCAATTCACCTTGCCACCAGCCTCGTCGCGATCATGCAATTTGCCGCTGCGGCGCTGGTCTGGTTTTTTGCCGAGCCGGCCTCCGGGGGTGGTCTTACGAACAGCACCATCGCGAGCATCGTGTCGCTATCCGCAGGCGCGCTGCTCGCCAACGTGGTGTCGGTCGTCATCCTGATTGTCGAGACCACGATGCAACGGCGCTGAGCGCGCCGGCGATGTCGAGCAGCATCCTCTTCCTTGCCCTGCGGCGCCTGCGCGCGCCGCTGATCTACGTGGTCGCGGCGTTCGCGATCGGCATCGTCGGCCTCGTGCTCATTCCGGGGATCGGCCCGGACGGCCGGCCCTGGCACATGAGCGTGCTCCAGGCGCTTTACTTCATGGCCTACACGGCGAGCACCACCGGTTTCGGCGAGATTCCACATCCGTTCACCGACACGCAGCGGCTGTGGGCGACGCTGATGATTTTCGCTTCGGTGTTCGGCTGGGCGTTTCTCGTCGCGCGGCTGATTGCGCTCGCGCAGGACCGCGCCTTCCGCGCGGCGCTGGTCGCGCACCGCTTCGCGCGGCAGGTGCGCGCGCTGAGTGATGCCTTCTATCTGATCTGCGGCTTCGGCGAGACCGGCATGCTGGTCGGCCGCGCGCTCGACGATCTCGGCATCCGCGTCGTGGTCATCGACATCGACGAGGCGCGGGTGCAGGAGCTCGACCTGATCGATTTCGGACAGAACGTGCCCGGGCTGATCGGCGACGCCAGACTGCCTGCAAACCTGCTTGGCGCGGGCCTCGTCAAGCGCGAATGCCGCGGCGTGATCGCGCTGACCAACGACGACCAGGCGAACCTGGCGGTCGCCATGTCGGTACGGTTGCTAAACCCGAAGATCCCGGTGCTCGCGCGCGCCATGAGCCGCGAGACGGCGGCGAACATGGCTTCGTTCGCCACCGACCACATCATCAATCCCTTCGCCACCTTCGGGCGCTACCTCGCGCTCGCCGTCGCCTCGCCGGGGTCGTCCCAGCTCCTGCGCTGGCTCACCGGCATGCCGGGCACCATGCTGCGTCCCGAGACCGCGCCGCCGCGCGGTCACTGGGTGGTGTGCGGCTATGGCCGTTTCGGGCGCGAATGCGTGCGCGCGCTGCGCAACCACGGACTGGACGTGACAATCATCGACCCTGCCGAGCAGCCGCAGGAGGGCGTGCGCACGATCCGCGGCGTCGGCACCGAGGCCGAGCCATTGCTCGCCGCAGGCATTGCGCGCTCTGTCGGCATCGTCGCCGGCACGGACGACGACGTCACCAATCTGTCGATCGTCGTCACCGCGCGCGAGATCAACCAGAATCTTTTCACCGTGGTGCGCCAGAACCAGCAGGCCAACCACGCGTTGTTCGACGCCTTCGAAGCCGACATCACGATGGTCACCAGCGAGATCATCGCGCACGAATGCCTGGCACGCATCCACACGCCGCTGCTTGCGCGCTTCCTGATCCTTGCGCGCGAGCAGGGCGAAGACTGGTCCGACGCGCTGGTAGCCCGACTCAAGGCGTCGCTCGGCGAGGAAACACCCGAGATCTGGAGCGTGGCGATGACCGCTTCGGGCACGCACGCGCTGCACCGCGCCCTGCTCCTCGAGGGCGCCACGATTCGGCTCGGCGACCTGCGGCGCGACCCCGGCGCGCGCGAGACCATGCTCGCCTGCGAACTCCTCTATCTGAAATCCGGCGACAAATCGACGCTCCTGCCAGCGGACGACGTCGCACTCGCCCCAGGCGATGAAGTGCTGTTCGCCGGCAAGCCGGCGGCGCGGCGCGCGCAGCTGCAAACCCTGAGGAATGTGAACGTGCGCGACTACGTCGTTCGCGGGATCGATCTGCCGGGCGGCTGGGTGTGGCAGTGGCTCACCCGACGCGGGCGCACTCAGCGCCAACCGCGCGCGCGCGGCTGAGGCGCGCGCGCCTGCGCCGTGTCGGCGACGCGACGCCACGCGAACTAGGACCACAAGCCGCGTAGCCGGCCAGCGACGTCGACCTGCGGCGCGTTCGCGCTCGGCGCCACCTCGGTCGCCTCGGCTGGCGGCCAGACCGTTTGGGCGAGCCGCGCCATCACCGCGTGCGTCATGAAGCGGCTCTGCGCGCCGTAGACATGTGCATCGCCGCGCCGCGTCTGCTGCGGCAGGTAGTACTTGAGCGGTGCGATGAGATGCAGTTCGCGCTTCGCCCGCGTCATCGCCACGTAAAGCAGCCGGCGCTCCTCTTCGATCTGCCCCGCGTTGCCGGTCGAAAACTCCGACGGGAAGGTGCCGTCGGCGAGGTTCAGGAGATACACCGCATCCCACTCCTGGCCCTTCGCGGAGTGGATCGTCGATAGGATGAGGTAATCCTCGTCGAGGAGCGGCGCGCCGGCAAGGTCGCCGGTGGCGCGCGGCGGATCGAGCGCGAGTTCGGTCAGGAAGCGCTCGCGCGTCGCGTACTGCCCTGCGATGCGCTCGAGCTGCCACAGGTCGCCCGCGCGCGCCTGCGCCGACTCATACTTTTGCTCGAGAACCGGCGCGTACCAGTCGCGCACACGCCCGATCTGACCCTGCCAGGGGCCTTCGGGCACGGCGAGCGCTGCCATCAATGTCGCGAACGCGGGCCACTGGTCGGCCGCGAGCGGCGGCGCGGCGAACGCGGCAAGCGTCTCCCAGGCGTGGCCTGCGGCCTCGAAATGCATCACGCAGCGCTCGGCGGTCGCCGGACCGACGCCGGGCAGCAGCTGCAGCGCGCGGAACGCCGCGACGCGGTTCTTCGGGTTGTCCGCCCAGCGCAGTACCGCGAGCATATCTTTCACGTGCCCGGCCTCGAGGAACTTCAGCCCGCCGTATTTCACGTACGGGATGTTGCGCCGCACGAGCTCGAGTTCGAGCACGTCGCTATGGTGCGAATTGCGAAACAGCACCGCCTGGCGCTTGAGCGCGATGCCACGCTCGCGCGCCTCGAGCACCCGCGTCACCACGTAGTCCGCCTGTGCGGTGTCGTCCGCGACCGAGACATAGCGCGGGCGATCGCCTGCGCCGTGCGTTGCCTGCAGGGTCTTCGCATACTGGCGCGTGCCTTGGCGATCAGCGCGTTCGCCAAGTCGAGCACGGCTTGGGTCGAGCGGTAGTTCTGCTCGAGCGTGATCACCTCCGCCGGCGGCACATACTGCTGCGGAAAGTCGAGGATGTTCTCCACCCGTGCTGCGCGGAAGGCGTAGATCGCCTGCGCGTCGTCGCCGACCACCATGAGCCCCGCGCCGCCGGGCTTCAGGGCTTGGAGGATTTCGGCCTGCAAGGCGTTGGTGTCCTGGTACTCGTCGACCAGCACGTGATCGAAGGCGTCGCCGATTTCGCGCGCCAGCAGCGGGTCCGCGAGCATCGTGTGCCAGTAGAGCAGCAGGTCGTCGTAGTCGAGCGCCTGGTTGGCGAGCTTTCTTTCGACGTAGGCGCGAAACAGTTTCGTCAGCTCGACTTCCCACTCTGCACACCAGGGAAAGACCTGGTCGAGCGTGTCTTTGAGCGTGCCTTGCGTGTTGACGCGGTGCGAGTAGATGGCGAGGCAGGCATCTTTGCGCGGAAAGCGCTTTTCGAGCCCCGACAACCCCTGTGCGTGGCGCTCGACGTCGATCAGGTCGGCGGCGTCGCCGCGATCGAGCACGCTGAAATTGGCATCCAATCCGACCCGCGCCGCGTGGCGCCGGATGAGCCGGTTCGCAATCGAGTGGAAGGTGCCCGACCAGGGCAGGCGCACCGATGGCGCCGGCGCACCGCCGCGTGCGCGCGCATCGAGCGCCTCCGAGACAATCTTCTGCGCGCGGCGCGTCATTTCCTGCGCG
>JAQBBQ010000148.1:0-21845 GCA_032125995.1 Betaproteobacteria bacterium
CTCGACTCATGCATCCGACTCTGATACTCGCCCGCAATGTGCTGCTCGAGGCGCGCCGAAGCGGCCTGCCCTGGCTCGCCCTCGCCTGCGTCGCGGCGGCCATCGTCCTGGCTGCATTTGTGTCGCAGGTGGCGCTCACCGAGAGCCTGCAACTTCAGTCCGCCCTTGCCGCGGCGCTGCTGCGCGCCGGTGCGGCATTTCTGGTCATGGTGACGGTCGCCTCGAGCACCGTGCGCGAGATTGCCGACAAGGGCTTCGATCTCATGCTGTCCCTGCCCTTGTCGCGGGCCGTGCAGTACGTCGGGCGCTGGCTCGGGCACGCGCTGTGCGCCGCGCTTGTCGCGCTGTTGTTCAGCCTGCCGCTGCTCCTGTGGAGCGTCCCCGGCGCCGTGGTGCACTGGGGCCTGTCGCTCGCCTTCGAGCTTGCGCTGATCGCCGCCCTGGCGCTCTTTTTCTCACTCGCGCTCGCCCAGCACCTGCCGGCGGTGGCGGCGAGCGCTGGCTTTTACCTGCTTGCGCGCATGCTCGCGACGATTCAGTTGATCGCCGGCACGCCGCTCGTCGACGCCGATTGGGCACAGCGCGCCGCGCAATGGGCGATTGATGCAATCGCGTTTCTGCTGCCGCGCCTAGACGCCGCAACGCGCACCGACTGGCTGCTCTACGGAACGCCCCCCGCGGGCGAATACCTCGCGACGCTCGGCGGGCTCGCGCTCTATACGGTGCTGCTCCTCGCCGCGGGTCTCATCGACCTTCACCGGCGCAACCTGTGAGCGCCAGCGAACGCCCCTGGACGAGCGTGCCGGTCTGGCTCGCGACCGCATTCGCCGCGTTGCTTGCCGCGCAGATCGCTTCGCACGGACGGCAGCCGTCCGCCAAGGCCGTCGCCATCGACCTGCCGCCGCCGCCGAAATCGGCGGCGCTGCGCCTTGCGAGCCTGGGCGAGGACGCCGCAATCGCGCGCCTCGCGATGCTGTATGTTCAGGCCTTCGACCTGCGCGGCGAAAACCCTACGCCGTACCGCCGCCTGGACTACGGGCGACTCGTCGGATGGCTCGCGGCCATCCTCGACACCGACCCGCGCAGCGCCTACCCGCTGTTCTCCGCAGCGCGCATCTACGCCGAGAACCCGGATCCCGAGAAGAGCCGAATCGTGCTCGAGTTCGTCTATCGCGAGTATCTGAAAGCGCCGAACGCGCGCTGGCCCTGGCTCGCGCACGCTGCGCTAATCGCGAAACATCAACTGAAGGACCTCGCCCTCGCACGGCGCTACGCCGCTGCGATCGACCGCCACACCACCGATCCGAGCGTGCCGTCCTGGGCACGCCAGATGGAGATCTTCATCCTCGAAGACATGAATGAGCTGGAGGCCGCCAAGGTCATGCTCGGCGGGCTTCTCGCGAGCGGGCGGATCACGGACCCGTCTGAAGCCCGGTTTCTCAAGCAACGGCTCGAGCAGCTGGAACAGAGGATTGAGGCATCCGGGCGCCAGTAGACAAGGGAGAGGACAAAAAGAGAAATGTCGTCAGCGCTATGACAATTATGTCGATATTTCGACGGTTCCACGCCAAGGCATATTCATAATGCATTGTTTATAATGAATAAAATATTGGCATAGGATATGCTTTGTCCTTATGTTGTCATGCGTCGAACTTGGAGCAACAGTATGAAAAGACAACAGAAGGGTTTCACCCTGGTCGAGATTGCAATCGTCCTGGTCATCATCGGCTTGCTGCTCGGCGGCATCCTGAAAGGCCAGGAGATGATCGTGCAGGCCAAGATCAAGAACGCGATTACGGACTTCTCCGGCATCTCAGCCGCCTACCATGGCTATGCCGACCGCTACCGCGCCGTCCCGGGCGACGACCTAAACGCGGCGACGCGCTGGGCCGGCGCCGTCGCGGGCAGCGGCAACGGTCAGGTCCAGGGTCCTTACAACAGCGCGGTCCCTGCGGACGAATCGCGCAAGTGGTGGGACCACCTGCGGCGCTCGGGTTTCGTTGCCGGCTCGGGCGACGTCCAGCCGTTCAACGCGCTTGCCGGCATGGTCGGCGTCCAGACAGGCGATGCGGCTGCGGCCCCCGCCGCCACCTTGTTCGATGTTGCAACCACCGGGACGGGATTGTCCGGTCTCATCGTGTGCACGGCCAACCTGCCTGACAAAGTCGCCATCGCGCTGGATACGCAGATGGACGACGGTTTTGCCGGCAAGGGCACGGTGCGGGCCAAGATACAGACTGCGGCGAACCCCGCCATCGGCGTGGCCCTGATCGCGGATGCAACCTACGCGGAAACGGGCACGAACATCTACACCGTCTGCCGTACGATGTAACAAGACGACGACATAAGCGCGCACCATTCTGCGTGCGCAAAGGCCGGCCCCGTGCCGGCCTTTTTTTGTCCGCGCAGCAATCGTTCTTCGGCGGCCGCGAGCGCGGCGACCACACCGAACCACGCACGCCTACACTGTGGTCCGACGAGAATCAGAGGTATTGGCATAGGATACGCGTTGTCTTTGTCACCTCATCCGGCGTTCTCGGAGTCACGGCATGAAAAGACAGCAGGCAGGTTTCACCCTGGTCGAAATTGCGATCGTCCTGATCATTATCGGCTTGCTGCTCGGCAGCATCCTGAAGGGCCAGGAAATGATCAACCAGGCCAAGATCAAGGGTGTCCTCGCGGACTTCTCCGGAATCTCGGCTGCCTATTACGGCTACCAATACCGCTATGGCCAAATCCCGGGTGATGACCCCAACGCCGCCACCCGCTGGACCACGCCGCTGCCCGCCACCGCGGGCAACGGTAATGGCGTCGTGGAGGGTTCCTACAACAATGACGGCGACCCGTGCGTAGCGACCGTGGAGGCCTGTAGCTGGTGGGATCATCTGCGCCGCTCTGGTTTCGTGTCCGGCACAGGCTCCAACCAGCCGTACAACAAGCTGGCCGGCATGATCGGCGTGCAGACCGGAAACGCCGCGGGCGGCCTGACCCTGGGGTTTGACGGGGCAGCGACCGGTGGCTTTGGCGGGTTGATCGTGTGTTCAGCGAATTTGCCGGAGAGGGTGGCGATCGGGGTCGACACCCACCTGGACGACGGCGTCCCGATCGCCGGAACGGTCCGCGGCCTGCTGCAGAGCTCGGCCAACCAGAGCCCCGCAAACCAGGCCACGACGGCTTACGTGGAAACGGGGAGTACGCAGTACCTCGTCTGCCGCGCGTTCTAAACGCGTCCAATAAACCTCATGCCGGCCTTCGCGTCGGCCTATCCGCTTTATCCGCGCAGCAAGCGTTCTTCGGCGGCGGCGAGCGCCGCGGGCACGCCGAGCAGCACCACCACGTCGCCGGCCTGCAGGACCCCGGCCTGCTCGGTCGAGAGCCGCGCACCCACGCCCGGACGGCGCACCGCATGCACCTGCGCTTCCAGCGCGCCGAGCCCGAGCGCGTCGAGCGCATGCCCAATGCCATGGGCGCCCGGCGTCAGCGACACGCCGTGCAGCCGCGGTTGGACCGCCTCGCTGTCGGCGTCGTCGCTCGCGCCGTGGAACAGGCCACGCAGCAGGCCGTACTGCGCGTCGCGCACCTTGCGCATCCGGCGTACCACCCGGGCCAGCGGGAAGCCGATCCATACCAGGGTATGCGTGGCCAGCATGAGGCCGGATTCGAGCGCCTCGGGAACGACCTCGGACGCACCGGCGGCGGTCAGGCGTTCGATGTCCTTCTCCTCGGGCGCGCGTGCGACCACCGGCAGCGTCGGATTGAGCGCACGCACGTGCGCGAGTACGCGCTCGGCGGCCGGGATGTCGGAAAAGGTGATGACGACCGCGGCCGCGCGCGCGATGCCCGCGGCGATCAGCGACTCGCGCCGCGTGCAGTCGGCGAAGACGACGGTATTGCCCGCAACGACGGCCTCGCGCACCCGCTCGGGATCGAGGTCAAGCGCGACGTAGTGCACGTCTTCGGCATCGAGCAGGCGTGCCAGGCGCTGGCCATTGCGCCCGTAGCCGAGCACGATCACGTGGCGTTCGGTCGACAACGATTGCACCGCGACCTGGTGCAGCTGCAGCGAACGCGTCATCCATTCCGAGCGCGCGAAGCGCAGCACGATGCGATCGCTCGCCGCGATCACGAATGGCGTGGCGAGCATCGACAGGATCATCGCCGCCAGCAACGCCTGGGCGAGCACTGCGGGCACGAGCGTGAGCCCCTGCATCAGCGCGAACAGGACGAAGCCGAATTCGCCGGCCTGGGCAAGTGCCAGCGCGGTGCGCAGCGCCGTCCCCGGCGGGGCGCCGAACGCGCGTGCGAGCAACCCGATCAGCGCGAGCTTGCCGCCCATCAGTGCGACGAGCAGCGACAGCACGAGCACGGGTTCGCCGACCACCGTGCGCACATCGAGCGTCGCGCCGACGGTGATGAAGAACAACCCGAGCAGCACGTCGCGAAACGGCTTGATGTCTTCCTCGACCTGGTAGCGATACTCGGTCTCGGAGATCAACATCCCGGCAAGGAAGGCGCCGAGCGCGAGCGACAGACCGGCGATTTCGGTGACGTACGCAAGACCGAGCGTGATGAACAGCACGTTGAGAACGAATAGCTCGGTCGAGCGGCGTCGCGCGACCACGCCGAACCACGCGCGCATGAACCGCGGTCCGACGAGAATCAGCACGGCGAGCACGGCGGCGCCCTTGGCGAGCGCGACGCCGACCTCGCGTCCGATCGCGTCGGGCGCCTGGCCGAGCGCCGGAATGAGGATCAGGAGCGGCACCACGGCGAGGTCCTGAAACAACAGCACGCCGATGATGTCGCGACCATGGGCGGAGTCGAGTTCGAGCCGCTCGGCCACAAGCTTCGAGACGATCGCGGTCGATGACATTGCGACGATGCCGCCGATCGCCAGACCCGCTTCCCAGCGAAAACCGAGCGCGAGCATCGCCGCAAGCGTCAGTGCGATGGTAGCGACGACCTGGGTGAGCCCAAGCCCGAACACCGCCCGGCGCATCACGCGCAGCTTGGGCAGGCTGAACTCGAGCCCGATCGAGAACATCAGGAACACCACGCCGAACTCTGCAAGGTAGCGCGTCGTTTCGTCCGCGGGCACGAAGCCAAGCGCGTGCGGGCCGAGCACGAGGCCGGTCGCGAGGTAGCCCACCATTGGCGGAAGCGCAAGGCGCCGGCAGACGGCGACCGTAAACACGCTCGCTGCGAGCAACACCAAGATCGGCTGAAGAGCGACGCCTGCGCCGTCCATTTTCAGAGGGGAATCAAGGGGGTTCGGCTATACTTGGCAGCTATGATAAGCGCAGCACGATCGGCAGGACAGACGGCGGAGGACGAACCGCGTGCCACGCCCGCCGCGCTCGAGCTTGCGCGCCGCGTGCTGGCGATCGAGGCGGACGCGATCCGCGCGATGATCGACCGCCTCGACAGCCGCTTTCTCGACGCGGTCACGCTCATTCTCGCCCGCAGCGGCCGCGTGGTGGTGAGCGGCATGGGCAAGTCCGGCCACATCGCGCGCAAGATCGCTTCGACACTGGCGAGCACCGGTACGCCGGCTTACTTCGTGCACCCGGCAGAAGCCAGCCACGGCGATCTCGGCATGGTGATGGCGGGCGACGTCTTCATCGGCATCTCCTACTCCGGCGAGAGCGACGAACTGCTGCGCATCGTTCCGCTGCTCAAGCGCCAAGGCGCGAAGCTGATCGTGCTGACCGGGAATCCGGACTCGACGCTGGCACGCGAGGCGGACGTGCACCTCGACGTTTCTGTGGCGCAAGAGGCTTGCCCGCTGAATCTTTCGCCCACCGCGAGCACGACCGCGTCGCTCGCGCTGGGCGATGCGCTGGCGGTTGCCCTGCTCGATGCGCGCGGATTCTCGGCCGACGATTTCGCGCGCTCGCATCCTGGCGGCTCGCTCGGCCGCCGGCTCCTCACCCACGTCAGCGACGTGATGCGCACCGGCGACGCGATACCGGTGGTGCGCCTCGGGGCGACGCTCGCCGACGGCGTGATCGAGATTTCGCGCAAAGGCATGGGGATGACGGCGGTGGTCGACGATGCGCAGCGCATCGTCGGCCTGTTTACCGACGGCGACCTGCGGCGCGCGCTCGCGCGCGACGTCAACCTGCGCACCACGCACATCGACGAAGCCATGACGCCCAGTCCACGCACCATCTTGCCGAGCGCCCTTGCGGCCGCAGCGGTCGAGATCATGGAAAGAACGAAGAGCACCCAGTTGCCGGTGGTCGACGCTGACGGACGCCTGGTCGGCGCACTCAACATTCACGACCTGTTCCGCGCCAAGGTGGTCTGATCGCGTGAGCCAGGCGTCCCCATCGCGCGACGCACTCGAGCGGGCCGCACGGGTGCGCCTCATGATCTTCGATGTCGACGGCGTGCTGACCGACGGCAGACTCTGGTACGGGCCCGAGGGCGAAGCCCTCAAGGTGTTTCACGCCGCCGACGGACACGGCGTCAAGATGCTCGCCGCGAGCGGCGTCGTGACTGCCGTGCTCAGCGGGCGGCGCGCGGCGGCGGTCGAACGCCGCGCCGCGGAGCTCGGCATTGCCCACGTCCTGCAGGGCATCGACGACAAGCGTCCGGCGTTCGAGACGCTGCTCGCGCGCGTCGGCGTCGACGCCACGGCGACGGGTTACATGGGCGATGAACTGGTCGATCTTCCGGTCATGACGCGCAGCGGATTCGCCTGCGCGCCACGCGAAGCACCGGCGTTCGTGCGCCAGCACGCACAGTATGTCGCCCGCGCGCCGGCGGGTGGCGGCGCGGTGCGCGAGGTCTGCGAGCTCGTGATGCAGGCGCAGGGCACGCTCGCCGCGCGGCTCGCCGCCTACGTCGCATGAGGACCGGCTCGACGCGCCTGTTCCCGCTGCTGATCGCGCTGCTGCTCGCGGTGCTCAGCTATGCGCTCGAACGCGCGGTGCGCGATGCGCCCCTCGAGCCCGAGCCGCGGCGGCACGATCCGGACTACATCGTCGAACGCTTCGTCCTCACAACCTACGGCACGGACGGTACGGTCGAATCGCGCGCCGGCGCGGACAAGATGATGCATTACCCGGACGACGGCACGACCGACGTTCTAGCGCCCCGGGCGGCCCTCTCCAAGCCGGGCGAACCGCGCTACACGGGCCGCGCGGCGCGCGCGGCCGTCGCGGACGACGGCGAGGAGCTGTTCCTCTACGACGACGTCGTCGTCGTGCGCGAAGCCGACGCCACGCGCCCGGAAGCGCGCCTGGAAACGCAGTTTCTGCACGTCGTGGGCGGACGCGCACTGGCGCACACCGATCGCGAAGTCGTGTTGCGCGAGGGCGGACGCGAACTCATCGGCCGTGGCATGGAATACCACCACGAGTCCGGGCAGTTCATCCTGCGCGAACGGGTGCGCGGCCGGTTCGTGCCACAGCAAGCCCAATGACATCAACCCCACAGCTGTTTTGGCGACGCGTGGCCGTTGTGCTGGGCGCAGCGCTACTCCTGCCGCTTGGCGCGCAGGCGGAAAAGGCCGACAGCGACAAGCCCTTGGAGATTGAGTCCAACGCGATGAGCGCCGACAACGTGCGCAAGGTGGCCGTATTCGAAGGCGCGGTCGTCATGACCAAAGGCACGATTCACATGACCGCGGAACGCATCGTCGTGACCGAGGGCGCCAAGGGCTCTAATCAAGCGAAGGCGACGGGTGCGCCGGTGCGCTTTCGCCAGCGCCTGGACCCGAAGGACGGCAAGGAAGGCGTCTGGGTCGATGGCGAAGCGTTGCGCATCGTCTATGACGAGCGCACTGAACGTGTCGAGCTATTCGACAAAGCACGCGTGACGCGCGATGGCGATGAGGTGCGTGGCGACTACATCCTGTACGACCAGCGTACGGAATTCTTCTCGGTGCGCACCGGCAAGGAATCGACTTCGGGCCGCGTGCGGGCGATCATTCAGCCGAAGTCGAAGCCCGACGCGGGGGCGCCGGGGGCGCCCGCGAAGCGCCCCGCCACACCGCCCGCACAATGAGCCTGTTGCGTGCGGAAAACCTGCGCAAGCGCTACAAGGGGCGCACCGTGGTGCAGGACGTCGCACTCGAAGTCTCGAGCGGCGAAGTCATCGGGCTGCTGGGACCGAACGGCGCCGGCAAGACGACCTGCTTCTACATGATCGTCGGGCTGATCGCCGTCGACGCCGGCCGCATCGAGCTCGACGGCAGCGAGCTCACGCACCTGCCGATCCACCGCCGGGCGCGGCTCGGCATCTCCTATCTGCCTCAGGAAAACTCCGTGTTCCGGCGCCTGAGCGTCGAGGAGAACGTGCAAGCGATCCTCGAACTGCAGCGCGTCCCGGCCCACGAGATCGAACCGCGCCTCGTCGAGCTGCTCGAGGACCTTGGCATCGCTCACCTGCGCAAGCATGCCGCCGTGTCGCTCTCGGGCGGCGAGCGGCGGCGTCTCGAGATCGCGCGCGCGCTCGGCACGCGCCCCACCTTCATCCTGCTCGACGAGCCCTTTGCCGGCATCGACCCGATCGCAGTGCTCGACATCCAGCGCATCATCCGCTTCCTCAAGGAACGCGGTATCGGCGTACTCATCACCGATCACAACGTGCGCGAGACGCTGGGCATCTGCGACCGCGCCTACATCATCAACGAAGGCGCCGTGCTCGCCTCGGGGCATCCCGAGGAAATCGTCCACAATGAACATGTCCGCCGGGTCTATCTCGGCGAGCATTTCCGCATGTGACCGGCGCGCCGCACCGTCCCTCGCCATGAAGCCGACGCTTCAGTTCCGGCTTTCCCAGCAGCTTACGCTCACGCCGCAGTTGCAGCAGTCGATCCGGCTGCTGCAACTTTCGACGGTCGAACTCAACCAGGAGATCGACCGCATGTTGATGGAAAACCCGATCCTGGAGCGCGACGAGGCCGACGGAGAATCGGCGCCGGCGCCGACATCGGCGTCTTCGTCCGCGCACGACGCATCCGGCGACGAACCGGCCCAAGGCGAAGCGGAGGCCGAATCAGGACCGGAGCCACAGCCAGATCGGGCCGATGCCTGGACGCCTGATCTGTCGTCCGCGCCGTGGCGCGGGAGCGACGACGACGACGATGGCGATCGCACGTTCAGCGCGCCCGACACGCCCACGCTGCGCGACCACCTCAACACGCAGCTCAGCATGACCAATCTCGGCGAGCGCGACCGTACCCTCGTTGCCATGCTGATCGACGCCCTCGACGAGGACGGCTATCTCACGCAGGGCCTCGAGGAAATCGCCGGCCAGCTGCCAGCCGAGGCCGACGTCGAGTTGGACGAGCTGGCGATCGCCCTGCGGCACCTGCAGAACTTCGATCCCTCGGGCGTCGGCGGGCGCTCGCCGAGCGAGTGTCTCGCGCTGCAGATCCGCGCCCGCACCGCACTGGCCGGCGAACCGGGCGCACCCGAGGCGCCGACTGCGGCGGATGCCGCGGTGCACCGGCTCGCGCTCGAGATCGTGGAGCACCACCTCGAGCTGCTCGCGAAGCACGACACCACGCGGCTCAAATCCGCCACGCACGCGAGCGAAGAGTCACTGCGCGCCGCGCAAAAATTCATCCGCAGCCTGAATCCTCGGCCCGGCGCGGCGTTTGCCCGCGTCGAGGCACGCACTATCGTAGCCGACGTTACGGTGCGCAAGCTACGCAATGTCTGGCGCGCGAACCTCAATTCCGAGGCCATGCCAAAGCTACGCGTAAACCGCCTCTACGCCGAGCTTGTCGCCGGCGCGCGCGGTGGCAATACGCTCTCGACGCAGCTGCAGGAGGCACGCTGGCTGATCAAGAACGTACGCCAGCGCTTCGAAACCATCCTGCGGGTTTCACAGGCGATCGTTGATCGGCAACGCCATTTCCTCGAGCACGGCGATGTCGCCATGCGCCCGCTCGTGCTGCGCGAGATCGCCGAGACGCTCGGCCTGCACGAAAGCACGATCTCGCGCGTGACAACGCAGAAGTACATGGCCACCCCGCGTGGAACCTTCGAGCTCAAGTACTTCTTCGGTAGCCACGTCGCCACCGACACGGGCGGTGCAGCCTCCTCGACCGCGATCCGCGCGCTCATCAAACAACTCGTGGCCGAGGAGGATGCGCGGGCGCCGCTCTCGGACGCGCGCATCTCGCAAATTCTCGGCGAACAGGGTATCGTGGTCGCGCGCCGTACGATCGCAAAATATCGTGAATCGCAGAAAATTCCCCCGGTTAGCCAGCGCAAAGGGTTGTAGCCTATGCTCCAGGCGCCGGGCCGGACCGCGGTTGCATCGGTTGCATCGGTTGCATCCGTTGCATTCGTTGCATCCTTCGAACCAAAGGAGATCCTCATGAACCTGAACGTGAGCGGACACCGTTTCGAAGTCACCCCCGCCATTCGCGCCTACGTGAACAGCAAGCTCGAACGCGTGACACGGCACTTCGACCACGTGATCGACGCGCATGTGATTCTCTCGGTCGGCAAGCTGCAGCAGAAAGCCGAGGTGACGCTGCATGTGCGCGGCAAGGACCTGCATTGCACCGCGTCTGAGGCTGACCTCTACGCGGCGATCGATCGGCTGGTCGACAAGCTCGACCGGCAGGTCCTCAAGCACAAGGGCAAGCACTACGTTCCCCCCCACGACGCGATCAAGAACCGGACCGAGAGCCTCTAGTCCGGCGACGGCCCCAGGCGAGCGCCGCGGGGTAGGCAGGCCGGACGATGGGCTATAATCCGCGCCCTCTGCAGCCGCCCCCCACCCGATTGCACCCGCGCTTGCGCATCGTTTACATCGTTTGGTCCACGCGCCGTTCCGGCATCGCGCTCGCATGAGTCTCGTTGCACAACTGCTGCCGCCGGCGAACGTGCTGGTCGACCTCGCGGTATCGAGCAAGAAGCGCCTGTTCGAACAGGTCGGCCTGCTGTTCGAGAACAACCACGGTCTCGCACGCAACGTCGTCTTCGACAGCCTGTTCGCGCGCGAGCGGCTGGGATCGACGGGGCTCGGGCAGGAGGTCGCGATCCCGCACGGCCGAATCAAGGGCCTGAAGGATGCGCTCGGCGCGTTCGTGCGGCTCGAGCAACCGGTGCCCTTCGATGCACCCGACGGCCAACCGGTGCGGCTCGCCTTCGTGCTGCTGGTGCCCGAACAGGCGACCGAAAAACACCTGCAGATCCTTTCGGAACTTGCACAGATGTTCAGCGACCGTGCGCTGCGCGAACAAATGGTGGGCGCAGCCGATGCCGATGCGTTGCACGCATTGATCGCTGCCTGGCAACCGGATGTCCCAGGTCAACGTCGCGCGGTTGCATGACGACAACGGCGCCGCGCTCTCGCTCGCGTGGATCGCGGGGCGCGACGGCGGCGGTGCACTGCGCAGCGAGGCGGCAAGCGCCGCAGCCCTGATCGGGCACCTCAACCTCACCCACCCGAACGCAGTACAGGTGCTCGGCGCATTCGAAACCGAGCTACTCGGCACGAATGCCGCGACGCGCGGCGACTTCGCAAGGCGTCTGTTCGACGTTGCCACCCAGGCGGTGATTCTCGCCGACGGCGTCGCCCCAACCGAGGCAATCCAGGCGCGCGCCGACGAGACGCAGACGCCGTTGTTCACGACGCCGCTGTCGGCGGCCGAGATCATCGAGAAGCTCACCCGCTATCTGGCCAAAGCGCTCGCCGAGCGCACCGAGCGCCACGGCGTGTTCATGGACGTGCTCGGCCTCGGCGTGCTGATCACCGGCGAATCGGGCGTCGGCAAGAGTGAACTCGGGCTCGAGCTGATCAGCCGCGGTCACGGTCTGGTGGCCGACGACGTCGTCGAGGTCTCGCACATTGCGGCCAACACGCTTGAAGGCCGCTGCCCGACCATGCTGAAGGACTTCATCGAGGTCCGTGGTCTCGGTCTGCTCAACATGCGCACGATCTTTGGCGAGACCGCGATCCGGCCGAAGATGAAGCTCAAGCTGATCGCCCATCTCGAAAAGCCTTTGCCGGGCGGACGTGACCCCGTCGAGCGGCTGCCGCTCTCCGAGCTCTCGGAGGAGATCCTCGGCGTGACGGTACGCAAGGTCATCATCCCGGTGGCTGCAGGCCGCAACCTCGCCGTGCTGCTCGAAGCCGCCGTGCGCAATTACATTCTGAAGCTGCGCGGAATCGATTCGAACGCCGAGTTCATCAGTCGGCAAAAGCGCGCGCTGGGCACGGAGCACTGAGCGCGGCGCCTGCTTTGCGCCACTGCCTGCGCGCCGCGCAACCAACCGCTAACCGCTGACCGCTGACCTGAGCACAGCCAATACCCCGGGCGCATGCAACTCGTCGTCGTCAGTGGACTTTCGGGATCGGGCAAGAGCATCGCGCTCAAGGTGCTCGAGGACGACGGCTACTACTGCGTCGACAATCTGCCGGCGACACTGCTAGACGACGTCACCGCCTTCCTCGCCGAGGCCGGTCACGACCGCGTCGCAGTCAGTGTGGATGCGCGCAGCGCGGCGCTCGCGGCGTTACCTGAGCGCATTGCGCATCTGCGCTCGATCGGCATCGACTGCCGCCTGCTGTTCCTCGACGCATCCTCGCAGACGCTGCTGCGCCGTTTCTCGGAGACGCGCCGCCGCCATCCGCTGCTCGGCCCCGCGCGCACGCTCGCGGAGGCGATCGAACACGAGCGCGCGCTACTCGCCGGCGTGGCGGAACTCGGCGAACGCGTCGACACGAGCGAAGTGGAGCCACAGGCGCTGCGGCGCTGGGTGAAGGCGCTGCTCGCGCTCAGCGGCGGCGCGCCGATGCTGCTGATCGAATCGTTCGCCTACCGCGATGGACTCCCGCTCGATGCGGATTGGGTCGCCGACGTGCGCATGCTGCCCAACCCGCACTACGTGGACGCGCTGCGCCCGCTCACCGGGCTCGATGCGCCGGTGATCGCATTTCTCGAGCGCGAGGATGCGGTGCAGCGCATGGTCGCGGACCTGAGTGGCCTGCTTGAACGCTGGCTGCCGGAGATCCTGCGCGAGAACCGCAGCACCCTGACGATCGCGATCGGCTGCACGGGCGGGCGGCACCGCTCGGTGTTCGTCGCCGAGCGCCTGGCGCAGGCCCTGCGCGCACGGTGGAAAACCCTCGTCCGGCACCGGGCGCTCGCGCGTCCCGCGGCCGCCGACGTGGGAGACGAATGAGCGACACGCCACTCGAAGAGGTTGCGCTGTTTCCGCTGCAGACGGTGCTCTTTCCCGGCGGACAGCTGCCGCTGCGCCTGTTCGAGCAGCGCTACCTCGAGATGGCGAAGACCTGCCTGCGCGAGGACCGACCCTTCGGCGTGTGCCGCATCCGCGAGGGGCAGGAAGTCGGCGAGCCGGCCACGCCGGAGGCGGTCGGCTGCCTGGCGCACATCGCGCACTGGGACATGGTGCAACTCGGCGTCCTGAACATCGTCGCCCGCGGCGCACAGCGCTTCCGGATTCTCGAACGGCGCATCGAACGCGACGGCCTCGCGCGCGCGTCGATCGTGCGGCTGCCGGAGGTCGTCGACGCGCCAGTCGCCGCGCCGCTGCGCGATTGCGTGACCGTGCTCGAGGCCCTTCTCGAGCGCAGCGGCGCGCCGTCGCCCGAAGCCGCAGGGACCTCAGGCACGCTCGACTCGAGCGCCTGGGTCAGCGCACGGCTGGCCGAGCAGCTGCCGCTGCCGCTCGAACTCAAGCAGGCACTGCTCGAGCTCGACGACGGCGCGGCGCGCCTCGCGCGCCTGCGCGAGGCGCTGGTGGCGCTACGCGTGCTGCCGGCACAGGCGCCGACCGCCCCAGGCTGGCTAGACTCCGCAGGATCCGCCTGACCGGCACCGGCAGCGGCCAGCGCGCAGGGTGATCGAGGCCCGCAAGGCGCAGCCACTTCGCCCCGCGCGGCAGCGGCCCGACCGCGCGCCGCACCTCGCAGACCATCGGCTGGATACGCAACCGGAAGTGCGTGAAGCCGTGCTCGAACGCGGTCTGCGCACGTGGCACGCCGATCTCGTAGCGGAAGGCGCGCCGCACTTCGCCGCGGATGCCGCGCGCCGTGCGCGACGTGCTGCGGGGGAACACCCACAGGCCTCCCCACAGCCCTTCGGCCGCACGCGGCTCGAGTAGCACGCGATCGCCGCGCTGCAAGACGAGCCAGGTTTCGCGCCGCAACGGCAAGGCCTTGCGCGGGCGCGGCGTGGGCAGCAGCTGTACGCGGTCTTCGCGCCGCGCAACGCACTGCACGCGCAACGGGCAGCGGTCGCAGTGCGGGCGCGCACGCGTGCAAAGCGTCGCGCCGAGATCCATCAAGGCCTGCGTATAAGCATCGATCGCGCGCCGCGGCAGGAGCGACTCGGCGAGCGACCAGAGCTGCGCCGCGACCGCCGCCTCGCCCGGGTAACCCGCGACACCGAAGCAGCGCGCAAGCAGCCGCTTGACGTTGCCGTCCAGGATCGCGGCGCGCCGACCGAAGGCGAAGGCGGCGATCGCGCCCGCGGTCGAGCGGCCCACGCCGGGCAGTTGCGCGAGCGCCTCGACGGTATCGGGAAAACGCGCGCCGTGTTCGCGCGCGATCGATCGCGCGGCGCGATGGAGGTTGCGCGCGCGCGCGTAGTACCCAAGGCCGCTCCACAGACCGAGCACGTCGTGCAGCCGCGCCCGCGCAAGCGTGCGAACGTCCGGAAAGCGCGCCAGGAAGCGTTCGTAGTAGGGAATGACCGCGGCGACCTGCGTTTGCTGCAGCATGATTTCCGCCAGCCAGATGCGGTAGGGGTCGCGCGTACCCTGCCACGGCAGGTCGCGCCGGCCGGCGCGGCGCTGCCAGGCAATGAGCGTCGGTGCAAAGCGCTTCATGGGTCGCCCGGCCGGTTTTTCGAAAGACCTTGTTGCCGGGGTGCGCAGTTTGACGGGCCCAGGGGACCGGGGCAACATGGTTGCAGGAGCCAGCCCATGAACCGACCCGTCGAAAACGTCCTCGAAAGCCCGGTCGAGCACGTCCGCAAGTATCACAGCGAGTTGCAGACGATCCGGCGCGACCTCCACGCCCACCCCGAGCTCGGATTCCAGGAACAGCGCACCGCGGACGTCGTCGCCGCGAAACTCGGCGCCTGGGGAATCGAGATCCATCGCGGGATGGCGAAAACCGGCGTCATCGGCGTGGTGCACGGCCGCAGTCGCGCGAGCGGCCGGGCGGTGGGCTTGCGTGCCGACATGGACTGCCTGCCGATGCACGAGCTGGGCAATGTCCCGCACCGCTCGACGCACGCGGGCCGCATGCACGCCTGCGGGCACGACGGGCACACCACGATGCTGCTCGGCTGCGCGCGCTATCTCGCCGAGACGCGTCAGTTCGACGGCACCGCCTATCTCATATTCCAGCCCGCAGAAGAAGGCGGCGGCGGCGGGCAGGTGATGGTCAAGGAGGGCCTGTTCGAGCGTTTCCCGGCCAACGAGATCTACGCGCTGCATAACTGGCCGGGCCTCGAGCCGGGCCAGATCGCGGTACGCCCCGGGCCGATGATGGCGGCGACCGACGAGATTCAGATCACAGTGCGCGGCCACGGCGGGCACGGCGCGATGCCGCACCTCGGCGTCGACCCCGTGGTTGCCACCGCACACATCATCACCGCGCTGCAGACGATCGCCAGCCGCAACACCAACCCGGTCGATGCCGTGGTGGTGAGCGTGTGCTCGATGCAGACCAGCCAGGTCGGCGCGTTCAATGTCATTCCGGATTCGGTCAAGCTGGTCGGCACGGTGCGCAGCTTCCGCCCGGCGACGCGCGAACTGGCCGAACGCCGCGTTCGCGAGATCGTCACCGGCGTTGCCGGCTCGCTCGGTGCGAGTGCGGAGGTCGAGTACCGCCGCGGTTACCCGCCCACGGTGAATTCGGAGCAGGAAGCCGAGTTCGCAGCGCGCGTCGGCGAGCGCATCTTCGGCTCCGCCAACGTGATTCGAGACGCGGATCCGACGATGGGCGGCGAGGATTTCTCCTACATGCTGCTCGAGCGCCCCGGCGCCTATGTCTGGCTCGGCCAGGGTGGCGGACCGCTCGGCTGCTCGCTGCACAACGCGAACTACGACTTCAACGACGCAGTCATCCCGCTCGGCGCTGGCTACCTCGCCGCGCTCGTCGAGGAGGCGCTGCCGCTCAAGTAGGCGTTCGCCGGGTAACGGCTAACGGGTATCGACGCGCGGTTGCGCCTGGAAACGTCGCTACGTCGCCACGCGACGCGCAGGCTACTTTCTCTTGAACAGGTCCTTCAGCTTGTCGCTGATCGCCTCGATCGGCGAGCCCGACCCCGCCTTGCCCCCCAACAGCTTCTCGGTGAGCTTCGATTTCGCCACCGCCGTCGCGACCGCGCCGTAGTCAACTTCGTACTTCACGGCGTCGAACGGCCCGACCAGCCGCACCGGTACCGTGACGCCGTTGAGTTCGGTGAGCTCCCCACCGCCCTGGCCCTTGGGCGTCGCCACGATCGTGGGTTTCGCAAGGTAATTGAGCCGCGAATTGCCGATGTCGATGTCGCCCGCCCCGGCGAGCCGGAACAGCGGCGCCTTACCGATCAGGTCGTTGTTATGCGCGACACCGCTCGCGATCTTGAAGCTGCCGCTCAGCTCGGAAAAATCGGTTTTCTGGCCGCCTTCTGCGCTCTGCTGCGCCGATTTCGTGCCGAGCACGGCCTTCGCCTTGCGCAGCGCCGCGGCGAGATCGAACCCCTTCACCGCGCCGTCGCGCAGGTGAACGCGCGCGGTTCCGGCGAGTGCCTTCTTCATTCCCCCGACCGTACCGCCGGCGCTGTGCACGTCGAGCACGACGTTGCCGCGCCCCTCGAGCGCGTCGCGTTGCGCGACGTCCCGCAGCAACGGCCCGACCGAAACGTTGCTGAGCGTCTCCTTCAGCGCCACGCGGTTGCCGTTCGCATCGGCGCTGAGCGCGCCCGCGAGCGTGCCCTGATAGAGCTTGGCCGAATGCGGACTCATCTCGAGGCGGCCGTTGGCGAGGCTGATCTGCGCCTTGAAGTCGGAGAGCTTCGCGTTCTGTACCTGCAGCGATCCGACGTGCACGCGCCCCTTGGCGTTGATGCCCTTCAGACCCGAAAGGTCGACCTTCGGGTCCGCGGTTTCGCCACCACCGGACGTGCCGCCCGCCTTGGCGGGCGTGCCCGCCGGCGCCCCCTGCGCCGTTGCGGCGCCGCCCTTGCCGAGGTAGCGATCGAGGTTCAGCCGATCGGCGTCGATATCGAAGGTGTAGAACGGCGGCGAGAATTTGCTCAGTCCCAGCTTCGCCTTGAGCTTGGTTTCGTCAAACGTGGAGGTCAGGTCGGCCTGCAGCGTTTCCTTTTCGAGGTTGGCCTGCAGCGTGCCGTTCAGCGGCAGGTTCAAGGTCTTCATCGGCAGCGCCGGGTCGGTCAGCTTGAACTGCGCGGCGAGGCTCGCGATCTTGAGGGCTTTCGCCGAGCCTTCGACACCGGACAGTTTCAGGGTGACATCGGCCGTGCGCTGTGGACCCTTGAGCGCGAACTGCGCATTGATCGCCTCGCCACCCGCCTTGGCGGGCGAGATCGAAAGTTTCGGCGCCGTCACCGTGGCCTCGAAGACCTCCTGCGCCCGTGCACCTTTCGCATTGAGGGCGAACCCGGTCACCGAATAGGTCTGCGCGGCCGGATCGGCGGCGACGTCGCCCTTGAGCGTCAGCAGCAACCCCGTGATGCCGGCCGCGGCGCCCTCCACCTTCGCATCGAGGCCTGACAGCGCGAACGCCTTCTTCGCAAGATTGAATCGATAGGCGCCCACGAGCGCGACGCGCGCATCGACCGCCGGCGCAGTGCTTTTCACTTGCGCCGACAGCTCGAACGTTCCCGGTACGTCGTCCGCAATCCGCCCGGTGCGCAGGTTCAGCTCCGTGACATCGATCGCCTTTCCGGTCTTCGCATCCCGATAGCTGATCGTCGAGCGCTCGATGCGTACCCCGCCGATGTCGAAGCGCACCGCGCCACCTTCTTCCGGGCGCGGTGTGGGCGCGGCGGGTTTGTCATCTTTCGCAACCGGCACGCCGAGCAGATCGTCGAAGTTGAAGCGTCCGTCCTTACTGCGTGTCACGGTTGCCTTCAGGCCGTCGAGCCGCACGCCGTTGACCACGATCTGCTTGGATAGGAGCGGCATGACCGCGACCGACACGTGCGCCGACTCGAGGCCGATGAACGTCCCCGTGGCGCCTCGGTCCGAGAGTGACGCGCGCCCGATCGAGGCGCCGATGCTCGGCCAGAACGCGAGTTTGAGATCGCCCTCGAGCTTCAGCGTGCGGCCGGTCTTCGCCTGGACGGTGCGCTCGATTTCGGCCTTGAGCGTGTTGGCATCGAAGAGCACCGCGATCGCGATGCCACCGGCCACAGCGAGCACGACGATCCCGCCGAGCACGTAGAGAACGACACGACCTGCCTTCATGAAATCCTCCGCGAAATATTCGTGATTCCAAACGGCACATGGCCCGCCGCCACGTGCTGGCGCGCGGACTCGATGTGCGAGCGCTGGTCGTCGAAATAAAAGTCGGGCTCGAACGCCTTGAGAAATGCACCCTTGTCGAGCCCGCCGAGGAACAGCGCCTCGTCGATACCGACGTTCCAGTCCATCAACGTGCGCACGGCCCGTTCGTGCGCCGGCGCGCTGCGCGCCGTAACGAGCGCGGTGCGTACGCGCATCGGCACCTCGGTGCCCGCGGCCGACTGCAGGCGGTGCAACGCTTCGAGCAGCGGCTTGAACGGACCCGGCGGCAGCGGGCGCAACGCGTGCACCGTCTCATGCGCGGTGAAGGCCTCGAGCCCCTCGCTCTGGAACACGCGCTCGGCCTCGTCCGAAAACAGCACCGCGTCGCCGTCGAAGGCGATGCGCACCTCGTCGGCGTGTCGTTCGGCCGCCTGCGCCGACTCCGGAATCACGCGCGCCGCCGGCACGCCCGCTTCGAGCGCGCTCATGACGTCGTTCTCGTTCGCCGACAGGAACAGGTTGGCCTTCAACGCATCGAGATAGCGGTAGGGCGAGCGCCCGCGCGTGAACACGCCGCGCTCGAGCTTGAGCCCGGCGCGCTCGGCCGAGCGGAACACGCGCAGCCCGCTTAGCGGATCGTTTTTCGACAGGATGACCACTTCTACGCGCTGGGTCTCGGCGGCGTTGAAGGCGAGCAGCTTCTTCACCAGCGGGAATGCGACACCGAGGCGCGCCGGCACGTCCATTCGGGAGAACTGCAAATCGATGTACGCGCGCTCGCCGTCCGCGTCGAACACGCGGTTCTCGTCCTCGAAATCGAACAGCGCCCGGGACGAGATGGCGACGACGAGCTTGCCTTCGAAGGAGACCGGCATACGGCTGCTCCAATCCGGTTCCAGGAGATGGCGCGATTGTAGCGGATCGCGCCAGGTACGCCGCGATTCGCCATCACCGCGCAACTGGGCTATCTTCCGCCGTTAGAGTCAATCGTCCCGGAGCAGACATGGCCACGAAACGACACAACCTCCGCTTTCCCGCGACCGATACGAAAAAGCTCTCGCAGGACGAAGCCTACTTCACGATCGTCGACGCAAACGGCGTGCAGACCAAGCTGCGCTTCCACGACTACGACGCGATCTACAGTCGCGCGGGCCTGTACGAGCAGTTGTTCTACGATCGCCTGAAATGCCAGTCGCCCGAAAAGGTCGTCAGCATTCTGCACCATGCGATGAGCGGCGAGCCGTGGCTGTTCAACGAATTGCGCGTGCTCGATCTCGGCGCCGGCAACGGCATGGTGGGCGAGGTGTTGCAGAAGAAAGGCGTCGCGCGCATCGTCGGGGTAGACATCTCGGCCCCCGGCGCAATGGCCTTGGAGCGCGATCGGCCCGGCGTCTACGACGAGTACTACGCGATGGATATGTCGAGGATGAGCCCCGCCCAGCGCGACGACCTCGCAGCCTGGCGCTTCAACTGCATGGTCTCGGTGGCGGCGCTCGGTTTCGGCGACATCCCCGTGCGCGTGTTCGCCGAGGCGTTCAACCTGGTCGAAGACGGCGGCTGGGTCGCGTTCAACATCAAGGAGACGTTCCTCGACAACCGCGACACGAGCGGCTTCTCGGTATTCATCAAGAACCTGATCCTGAGCGAGTACCTCGACATCTATCACATGGAGCGCTATCGGCACCGGTTGTCGATCGACGGCCAGCCGCTCTATTACTTCGGCGTCGCCTGCCGCAAGGCCGGCGCGATTCCGAAGTCGATGATGAAGGCGAAGTAGCCAAGCGCCCGGCGCGCTGGAGCGGGTGAAGGGAATCGAACCCTCGTATGCAGCTTGGGAAGCTGCCGTTCTGCCATTGAACTACACCCGCGATAAAGCAAATTCTACACAGGGCTGGAACGGGTCGTTCAACCAACGTTTCACGCGGCGGGGCCCGTACTGTCGCAACCGTTCAGGTCTGACCCGTCGTTCTTCATGGACTCACGCGATGCGGGTTAGTTGATCCCCGCTGCAGACGCCATGGCTGAATTCAGTCTCGACAAATATAAACGCCTGTTCGATCTCTCCGGCCGCATCGCGCTGGTGATCGGCGGCGGCTCCGGCATCGGCCAGGCCGCCAGCTACGGATTGGCTGCGCACGGCGCGCACTGCGTCGTCGCCGATCTTGCCGCGGACAACGCGCAACGCACCGCGGCCGACATTCGCGCCGGCGGCGGCAGCGCCGACGCGTTGGCGGTCGATGTCACCAGCACCGCCGAGGTCGACGCGCTGGTTGCACAGGTGGTCGAACGCGGCGGACGCATCGACGTGCTGCTCACCACGCCGGCGAGAAACCTGCGCAAGCGCCTGGTCAACTACACCGACGAGGAATTCGACAGCGTCATCGACCTCAACCTGAAAGGCACCTTTCGCGTCGCGCGCGCGGTGGGCAAGCAGATGATGCTGCAGAAAAACGGCAGCATCATCCTGATGTCGTCGATGCGCGCCTACTCGGTCGAGCCCGGACAAAGCATCTATGCGTCGACCAAGTCCGGCATCGGCCAGATGACCAAGGGACTCGCCACCGAGCTCGCGGAGTATGGAATACGCGTCAATGCCGTTGCGCCGGGCATCATCGAAACGCCGCTCACCGCGCCGATCACCAGCAACCCGGAATGGAATCGAGCCTACGCGGAGCGCACCGCGTTGGGCCGCTGGGCACATGCGGACGAATTGGCCGGGCCCATCGTGTTCCTCGCCTCCGACGCATCGAGCTACCTGACGGCGACGGTGATTGCGGTCGATGCCGGCTGGACGGAGATCGACGGACGCTACAAACCACCCGTTGGCTGAAAGGTGTCGGGAAACTTGCGGGGTCAGACCCCCTTTTCTTACCGACTGCAAACAGTCATCCAAAAAGGGGTCTGACCCCAAGGAAACGACCCCGAAAAGGTTCCTGACACCTTTTCCTACTCAGCTTCGATCGCATGAGAAAATGCGGCCCCCAGTGGATCATGACACTGGGTGACGCACTGTTATTGCCTGGGCGACACGATGTTCAAGACACTAAAAAAGCTCGCGCGCGAACCGCTGGTGCATTTTCTCGCCATCGGCGCGGCGATCTACCTGGCCTTCGCAGTGTTCGCCGAACCGGCGTCGAAAGAGACCGACAAGACCATCGTCGTCAGCGCGGCCGAGGTCGAGTGGATGCAGACAAGCTGGAAGAAGCGCTGGAACCGGCCGCCGACGGCGAAAGAACTGGACGGCCTGATCCAGCAGTACATCCGGGAAACCGTGCTGTATCGCGAAGCGCTGACCATGGGCCTGAACAAACATGACCAGGTCATTCGCCGGCGCCTGGCGCAGAAGCTCGAATTCCTCGCCAAGGACCTGGTGGCATTGACGCC
>JAQBBQ010000149.1:0-8018 GCA_032125995.1 Betaproteobacteria bacterium
CGGACGCGGCGCATCGCGACGCTTGTCGCTCTGTGGCTCGGCGTTGCGGTGATCGCATATGCCCAAGGAATTTCGACCGCTGAGGATTCCAAGGCGGGCGATAAGGCCCCCGGTTCCGGCGCCGAAGTCTGGTTGAAGCAAACCTGGCGTTCGGCAGCGACGCTCGAAGAGGAGATCACGCGGGAGCGTTCGGTGCTCGACGAGCCGGACCGCCGCACAGACGCGCAGCGCGCGCTGGGGGTGCTCTCGGTTCAGGCGGCGGGGGCGCTCGAGGCGGCGCTGGCGCTCGGCCGGCGAGATGTCGTCGCGCAACTGGAAGACCTGATCCGCCAACGTTTGGGCGATACGCGGCCCGCCGTTGCGCGCCTCGCCGAAACCGGCAACGCGGACGCGCTGTTTGCGCATGGTTTGTACGACGCGCGCGGTCTCCTTGCGCAGGCCGACCGCATGCGGGCTTGCGAATCCTTTGCGCGCGCGGCAAAGCTCGGCAACGTGGCGGGGGGCTACCACGCGGCGCTCTGCGTCCTGGAGGCCGATCCGGAGCGCGCGGCGATTCTGTTGCAGGCAGCGGCCAATGCGGGGCACCCCGCGGCGCAGGAGGCGGTCGGCCGTGCATGCCTCGGTGGACAACAGGGCGCTGCGGGGTCCGACTGCGCGCGCATCTACGTTGGCGCCGCGGCCAACACGGGGCGACCGAGCGCGCAAAGTTTGCTCGGCTGGATGTACGCAACCGGCACCGGCGTAGAGAAGGATTACGCTCGATCCGCGGCGCTTTATACGCAGGCGGCGAACGCTGGAGATGTCGCGGCGCAGAACAACCTTGGCGAGTTGTACGAGAACGGCACCGGCGTTCCGGCCGACATCGAGCAGGCGATCCAGTGGTACGAAAAGGCCGCGCAGGCGGGGTTCGCGCCCGCGCAGTTCAATCTCGGCCGGGTCTATGCCGCGCGTGCGTCAGCCGTCAGGGCGCTTGCGCTCAAGTGGCTCAGCCGGGCGCATGAGCAAGGCGTCGAGCCGGCCCTTGAGTTGATCCGTGGGCTCGAGGCGCAAGCTGAGGGTGTACAGGCGCCGCCCGCGGCGAAAACGGTCGCGGAACACCTACGGCCCGAGCAGCTCCGGCGCATCGATGCCTATGCAACCCGAAACCACCCCTTGCTCGTCGAGCGGATCGCGGCAACGCGTGACGCGTTGCAGCGCACTCCCGATGCCGCGTACAGCGTCGAACTCTTTCTCACGGTGAACCCCGACCCTGCACGCATCGAGCGGTTTCTCATGCGCGCGCGTGGCCTCGTGTCGCTCTCGGACGTCTACGTGATCCCGCTCACCGGCGCGCGGCAGACGCGGATCCGGGTGGTTTACGGCATCTTCGACAGCCGCAGTGAGGCCGAGGTAGCCGCGCAGGGCCTGCCGCCGAAGTACAAGAAAGCCTTCAGTACCGTCGTGCGCGAATTCGCCGAACTGCGCAGATCACTCTGAAAATGCGCGGCGCGTTTGTCGGCGGCCAATCCGGCTGACGCAGTTTTTGGAATCCTTTCGACGAGGTTCCAAGGATTGAGGGATAGAATTTGAAAGTTTGGTTGGCTTTCGGCGCAAATGCGTAGGCAGAGGCTAAGAATTCTAATAACTGCCAAAAATTCATGAAGTTATTCGCGTTCCTGGCTGTTGCCGGATGCGCGATTGCGATGTCGCCCGTGGCCGCGCAGGATACGGCGCCGACGACGCTTTCTCCGGATCGGTCTACGGGGTCGTCCGGCATCCCGGTCGGCTCGATGACCGCCCACCCCGGGATCGATCTTTCGATCGGCTACAACGACAACGTGGCGCGCCAGTCGTCGAACGTGATTTCGTCGCCGGTCGTTATCATCGCGCCCTTCATCGTGCTCGAAGGCAGGCGCGGGCCGCATGCCTTCGACGTCCGCTATCGCGGCCTGACCGCAATCTACAGCGACAGCCCGGACGACAATTTCAACAACAATGAATTTCAGGCCAACGCGTTGCTCGCGTTTGGCATACGCAACGACGTCGCGCTGCGCTTCGACCTGAAATATGGCTCTGACCCGCGCGGCTCGACTGATCGGCCGATCACGACGTCGCCTGATCGATACCGCGAAATCGGGGTGGGCGGCCGCTACGGCTACGGGGCGCGCGGCGCCAAGGGTAGGCTTGAATTCGACGCTGAATACAGGCAACGACGCTATACGAACAACCCGCAAGCTGCTGCCGAATCCGATCTGGACACCACCGGTCTTGGCGCGACGTTCTACTGGCGCGTGCTGCCCAAGACGCGCCTGCTCCTCGAGGGCCGGTACCAGAACTTCGACTACATCGATCCGACAAAGACGCTCGATAACGACCAGCAGCTCGTGTATATCGGCGCGCAGTGGGACGCAACTGGGAAGACGAGCGGCTTCGCGAAGTACGGACACTCGTGGAAGAACTTCGCATCCCCCGGACAGCAAAACACCTCGACCAGCAGTTGGGACCTCGGTATCCGCTGGAGCCCGAAAACCTACTCGGTCGTCGATATCAGCACGAGACAGGGCTTCCAGGAGTCCACTGGCATCGGCGATTCGATTGTCAATCGGCGCGCCGGCGTCAGCTGGACCCATGCCTGGAATAGCCGATTTAGCCACTCGTTGTCGTATTTCAATACCCACGACACCTATGAGGGCGGGGGTACGGATCGCAAGGACGACACCAACGATATGGGGATCAAGGTGAATTACCAGTTCCGGCGCTGGGCCCGATTCGGTGCGGAGTACGCCCACACCGACCGCAATTCGAACGATTCGTTCTACCGCTACAAGCGCAATGTGTTTCTGCTGACCCTTGGTGTTTCGCTCTGATCAAAAATTGTGCGGCGCACAGCCTGCGGGGCTTCCCCGGGCGAAACTGGCGGATATAGTTATATAATCCCCTGGCTGATAGCCTGACCGCAGAGGCATGATTTGGTTCGCTTTTTGTCGCACCCGATGCAAAGCGCTGCGTTGCTGATCTGGTTGTTCGCGCCGGCGACGGTAGCCCAAACGGGTGACCCGTCGATCTCGAACTATCGGCTCGGCTCAGGTGACGTCATCACGATTCAGGTGCTCGGCGAGGATGACCTCAAGCGCGAACGGATCCGGCTGAGCGACGCGGCGACGATTTCCTATCCGATCCTGGGCGAAATTCGCCTGGCCGGGAAAACCGTCGCCGAACTCGAGCGCATCGTGACCGAGGGCTTGCGCGGTCGCTATCTGGTCAATCCACAGGTCACGGTCACGATCAATGAATATCGAAAATTCTTCATCAACGGGCAGGTCAGAGATCCGGGGGGCTATCCCTACTTTCCGGGGCTGTCGGTGATCAAGGCAATTTCGATTGCAGGCGGATTCAAGGAGCGGGCAGCGCAGGACAAGGTCTTCATCGTGCGCGAGTCGGATGCGGAACATAAGCGCGTGCTGGTTGATCTAAACGTACAGGTCTACCCGGGCGACGTGATCACGGTCGATGAAAGCTTCTTTTGAGGCGCAAAACGGTTTGAATACCTTCAACGAGCGCGAAATGGTTCGGGTTCCGGGGCTTCAGGCGGAGGAGGCCGAGGAAACGCTGGAACTCGTCCGCTATTGGCGGGCCGTCAACCGCAACAAGTGGCGCATCGCGGCGCTCGTCGGCGCGGTCGCCATTATCGCCGCGCTCAAGGCGCAAAGCCTCGAGCCGGTTTATCGGGCGTCATCGACGATCCTGGTCGAGTTCGGAAAGTCGCAAGTCGTCTCGATCCAGGACATCTACAGCGGATCGATGCTGAGTTCCTATGAGCACTTGCAGACTCAAGCGGGAATCCTGCAATCGGAGGAACTCGCGCGGCGGCTCGTGCGCAAGCTCGGCATGGTGAAGGCCCAAGCGTCCGGACCGACGCCGGCGCCGATGCCTTGGTACGCAGACTATCTGCCTGCGGGCTTCGTAATTCAGACCCCGGTAATGCCGCCGACCGCGGAGGCGCTCGAACGCGACGCGGCAGCGGCAATCCAGGGCGGGCTCACGGTCAAGCCGGTGCGCAACAGCCTGCTGCTGGAGATCAGCTTCGTATCGCAGGATCCAACGCTCGCCGCGTTGATTCCGAATGCGCTTGCAGCGCTTTACATCGAAGCCGACTTGGAGGCACGGGTCAAGATGCGCGAGCGCGCAATGGCCTTCCTTGGGGATCAATCCGTGGAGCTGAGAAAGAAGGTTGTCGCTTCGGAAAAGGCGCTGCAGGATTTCCGCGACCGCGAACAGATTCTCAACGTGAAGGGCGTTTCGCTTGCCGGCGCGAACCGCCAGCTCGAGGAGTTGACGACCTCGCTCGTCGAGGCGCGGCGCAAGCGCGTGGAGATCGAGGCCGCGCTCAATCAGGTGCGAGCGGCGCAAAAAGGCGGAAGAGGTTCGGTAGAATCATCGTCGGCGGTGCTGCGCCATCCGCTGGTGCAGAGAGCGAAAGAGCTCGAGGACGAAGCCGAGCGCAAGGTCGGGGATGCGTCGAAGCGCTACGGCGGCGAGCATCCCCGCATGATCGCCGCGCAGGCCGGATTGACCGCTGCGAAGGCGAACCTGCGGCGGCAGGTCGACATCGCGGTCGCGAGTCTCGCCAACGAATACGAGGCTGCGCGGGCGAATGAGGCGTCGATTGCGCGCGCCTTCGAGCTTGCGAAGGTCGACATGCAAAGCTTCAATCGCAAGGAGTTCCGGCTGACCTCGCTCGAGCGCGAGGTCGCGGCGAACCGCCAGCTCTACGAACTGTTCATCCAGCGCTCGAAGGAAACCAAAGCTTCGGACGAGTTGCAGTCCGCCGCCGCGCGCGTGATCGATGCGGCGACTGTGCCGGGCGGGCCCTTCGGGCCCAACAGACCCCGCATCGTATGGATTTCGGTATTGGCCGCGCTAGTGATTGCGATGGCACTGGCGGTGCTCCTTGAGCGGCTCGACAATACCGTCAAGACGAGCCACGAGGTGGAGTCGAAGCTCGACGTGCCCACGGTCGGCGTCGTGCCGAAGACCAAGCTCAAGCGCGATCAGTCGATCGAGCGGCTCTTTCTCGAGGATCCAAACACGGGGTTCTCCGAGGCGATCCGCACCGTGCGCAGCGGCGTGCTGCTCTCGGGGCTCGGCAGCCCGCAGAAGACGGTGCTGGTTACCTCGTCGGTACCCGAGGAAGGCAAGACGACGATCGCGGCCAATCTTGCCTTTGCGCTCTCGCATGTAAAAAAGACCCTGCTGATCGATGCCGACATGCGCCGTCCACAGATTGGCAACGTGTTGGGGGCGAAAGACGACCATCTCGGCCTCTCAAGTCTCGTCGCGGGTGAGGTGGCGTTGGAGCAGAGCTTCTTCACGGTGGAGGGCTCGGAGCTTCGCGTGCTGCCCTCGGGCCGCGTGCCGGAGAATCCGCTGGAGCTGCTGTCGTCGCACCAGTTTATCGACGTGCTCGAGCAGCTCAAGAGGTTGTTCCAAGTCATCGTCATCGACAGCGCGCCGGTGCAGATGGTGAGCGACGCACTCATACTCTCGACGCTGTCCACCGCGGTGCTCTACGTGGTCAAGGCGGACGAAACGCCCTACCAGGTCGCGCGCCAGGGCATCAGGCGTCTGCACCGCGTCGACGCGCCGATTCTTGGCGTGGCACTCAACCAGCTCGACGTGGTCAAGGCCGACCGCTACTACGGCGAATACAGCGGCTACGGCCGCTACTACCGCAAGTACGGCTACTACAAGCGATAGGGGTCAGACCCCTTTTCCCGGGGTCAGACCCGTTTTTCCGGGGTCAGACCCCTTTTCTTGGGGGTCTGACCCCTTTCTCGGGAATCGCGCCTTATCCTCTAGTGTCTGACCCCTTTGTCTAACCCCTTTTCTCTTTCCAATGTACGACCTCCACTGCCACTTGCTGCCGGGCATCGATGACGGCCCGGAGACGCTCGACGAGGCGCTCTCGATGGCGCGTCTTGCGGTTGCGGAGGGAATCCAAAAGTCAGTTGTTACACCGCATCTGCACGTCGGGCGCTGGGACAACGATCGCGCCGCGATCGAGGCCGCGGTGTCGGACTACCGCCGTGCGCTTGCCGCCGCGGACATCGCGCTCGAGATCGGCTTCGCGGCTGAGGTGCGCTGCGACTACGACATCCTGCCGCTGATCGCGCAGGATCGGGTGCCGTTTCTCGGCACGCTCGACGGCAAGCGGGTTCTGCTGCTCGAATTTCCGCACAGCCAAGTGCCTGTAGGCGGTGACAAGCTGGTGGCAAGGCTTCTGGCGAACAACATCCAGCCGATGATCGCGCATCCCGAGCGTAACAAGGACATCATGCGCGATCTCGCCAAGCTCGAACCCTTCATCGAGGCGGGCTGCCTCGTGCAGCTCACCGCCGATGCGATCGCCGGCGGTTTCGGCGCCAAAGCGAAGAAACGTGCGCGGGAGATGCTCGAGCGCGGCTGGGTGACGGTGATCGCGTCCGATGCGCATGACACCGAATTGCGCCCGCCCCGACTTCACAAAGGCCTTGCGGCGGCGGCGAAGATTGTCGGCGAAGCGGCCGCCCGCGCGATGGTCGACGACATTCCTCGGCGCATCGTCGAGGGTGGATGAAACCAAGCTTCGACCGCGCGGCATTCGGCTTTTTTCTACTACTGATCGTCTGGGCGCCGATTCCGCTCGGCAGCAATCGACCCTGGGCCTGGGCACTGCTCGAGATCGGCATCTTTGCGACCGGCCTGCTATGGCTGGCAGCGCACCTGCGGCGCGAGGTCGGCATCACCCCCGCGGCGCGCGCGGCCTGGCCTGCGCTTGCGCTGTTCGGCATCTGGCTTGCCTGGATCACACTACAGTGGATTCCCCTGCCGACCGGGTGGGTGCAGTCGCTCTCGCCGCTGGCGGCGGAATTGCATGGGGCGGTGGACGGGGCTGTCGGCGAACGTTCGATCACGCTCTCGATCGAACCGCATGCGACGAAGGTGTTCTGGCTCAAGAGCTGCGCCTGGGCGCTGGCCTTCGTGTTGACCTTGCTGCTCGTTGATTCAAGCCGGCGCCTGTGGTGGATCGGTGGCGCGTTTGTCGCCAGCGGTCTCGTGCAGGCGATCTTCGGCTCGTTGATGCACCTGGGCGGAGAGAACGTCGTCGTGCTGGACACGCTCGTCGTCCATGCCAGTCAGGCGAGCGGCTTCTATGTGAACCGCAACCACCTCGCCGGTCTGCTCGAAATGACGCTCGCCGTCGGCGTCGGCTTGATGATCGCGCAGCTCGACGACCGCTCCGGTCGGCGCTGGAAGCAGGTGGCGCGCGACCTCCTCCAGGTCGTCCTCAGTTACAAGGCGGTGCTGCGCGTGCTGCTGGTCATCATGGTGGTGGCGCTCGTCATGACGCGCTCGCGCACCGGCAACACCGCGTTCTTCGTAAGCCTCCTGGTCGCGGGCGCGATCGGCCTCATCCTGTCCCGGCGTGCGACGCGCAGCACGGTGATTCTCATCGCCAGCCTGATTGTCGTCGACATCTTCATCATCGGCGCCTGGTTTGGCGTCGACAAGACCATCAAGCGCATCGAGGAGACGACCACCGAGCAGGTGCGGGAGCGCGTCGATCCGGCGATTTACGCAGTGAATATCGTGCACGACTATCCGGTGTTTGGAACGGGCGGCGGGACCTTCTACAACGCCTATCCGCGCTACCGGGGCGCGGACATCATTCCCTTCTACGATCACGTGCATAACGACTATATGCAGATCGCGACCGAGACGGGACTGCCGGGACTCGCGCTGCTCGGCGCGATCGTTTTGCTGTCGTTCTTCGCTGCGGTGTTCGCGCAATCACGCCGCCACAATCCGCTTGCACGCGGCGTGGCGTTCGGTGTGGTGATGGGCGTGACCGCGCTCACGATTCACAGCGCGGTGGACTTCAACCTTCAGATCCCCGCGAATGCGTTCATCTTCACCGTGCTGCTCGCGCTCGGCTGGGTTGCGCTGCACCTCGAGCGGCATGAAATACGGGGAAGACGGGGAAAACGGGGAAAACGGGG
>JAQBBQ010000150.1:0-10153 GCA_032125995.1 Betaproteobacteria bacterium
AAAGCGGTCAATGCCAACGACCGCGCCTTCGAGGCCCACGTACTTGCGCCAGCCGGCGGTCACCCCCGCCTCGATCGCGATGCGCGGCACGCCACGCGGCAGGACCTCGGCGCGGTAGCTCGCGTCCTCGCGGTCGAAGACCGAGGTCGATGGCATCGAGACCACGCGCACTGCGATGCCTTCGGCGGCGAGCCTTTTCTGCGCTGCGAGGGCGAGCGCAACTTCGGAGCCGGTCGCGATGAGCACTGCGCGCGGCGCGCCCTGGGCTTCCGACAACACGTAGCCGCCCCTGCGAACATTGGCGAGCGTCGCCGCATCGCGTGTGATGAAGGGGACGTTCTGGCGCGAGTAGAGCAGCGCCGTCGGTCCGTTCGCGCGTTCGAGCGCGGCGGCCCAGGCGAGCGCGCTTTCCACCGTGTCGCCGGGGCGCCAGACATCGAGGTTCGGAATCAGGCGCAGCGTCGCCGCGTGCTCGATCGGCTGGTGCGTCGGTCCGTCCTCGCCGAGGCCGATCGAATCGTGCGTGAACACATAGATCACGCGCAGCTTCATGAGCGCCGCCATGCGCAGCGCATTGCGCGCGTAATCGGAAAATACGAGAAAGGTGCCGCCGTAGGGAATGAAGCCGCCATGCAGTGCCAACCCGTTCATCACGGCGCACATGCCGAACTCGCGCACCCCGTAGAACAGGTAGTTGCCGCCGCCCTCGCGCCCGATCACCTTGGATGCTTTGACCATCGTCAGGTTGGACCCGGTGAGATCGGCCGAGCCACCGAGCAGTTCGGGCAGCGCAGGCTTGATCGCCTCGAGTGCAATCTGCGAGGCCTTGCGCGTTGCCACCGTCTCGGCCTTGGCGTCGAGTTCCTTCACCAGATCGTCGACGCGCGCGGCAAAATCGCGCGGCAGCTCGCCCGCCATGCGACGGCGGAAGTCGGCCGCAAGTTCCGGGTGCGCCGCTTCATAGGCGGCAAACAGCTTCTGCCAGCGGCGCTCGGCACGCTTGCCCTTGGCGCGCGCATCCCAGGCATCATAGACCGGTTGCGGAATCTCGAACGGCGGATGCGGCCAGCCGATCGCCACGCGGGTCGCCGCAATCTCGGCCTCGCCCAGCGGCGCGCCGTGCGCAGCGCCGGTGTTGGCCTTGTTCGGCGCGCCCTTGGCGATCACGGTCTTGCAGCAAATCAACGTCGGACGCGCCTTCTCGCGCTTCGCCTTGCGGATGGCGCGATCCACCGCGTCGACGTCGTGTCCGTCGACGTTCGGAATCACCTGCCAGCCGTAGGCCGCAAAGCGCTTCGGCACATCGTCCGTGAACCAGCTCGTGATGTGACCCTTGTCGGAATCGATCGAGATGCCGTTGTCGTCGTAGAACGCGACCAGCTTGCCCAGCCCGAGGGTGCCGGCGAGCGAGCAGGCTTCGTGTGATACGCCTTCCATCATGCAGCCGTCGCCGAGGAAAACGTAACTGTGGTGATCGATGAGGTCGAATCCCGGCCGGTTGAAATGCGCGGCGAGCTGTTTCTCGGCAATCGCCATGCCGACCGCGTTCGCAATTCCCTGCCCGAGCGGGCCGGTGGTCGTTTCGACGCCCGGGGCATGGCCAACCTCGGGATGGCCCGGGGTCTTCGAGCCGAGCTGTCGGAAGCGACGCAGCTCCGCCATCGGCAGGTCGTAGCCGGTCAGATGCAATAGCGCATACAGCAGCATCGAGCCATGCCCGTTGGAGAGCATGAAGCGATCACGATCGGCCCAGCGCGGATTCGCCGGAGCGTGCTTGAGGTGCCGGCCCCAGAGCGCGACGGCGATCTCCGCCATGCCCATCGGCATGCCGGGGTGACCGGAATTCGCCGCCTGTACGGCATCCATGGCGAGCGCGCGAATCGCGTTCGCCATCTCGCGCGTCAGCGCCGGATTGGAGGGCTTGCTGCGCGAGGGCTTGGAGACGGCGGTGTGCGGGTCCATTGCTGATCCTGCAATCGAAAGGTGCGAGAACTTGGGAATACGGCGCGGAGAGACGGATCGAATTCAACGTGGATTGAGAAACCGGGGAGCGGCCGCCTGCTTGCGGCCGCGGTCCGCCCGCGGCGTACGATCGGAATTATCGGCGAAAATGCCGCGCCGGAAAACGCATGGTTCGTTTTCCTGCAGTCGTCAGCGTGACGTGGCCGCGTTGCGCCGCCCGACCAGGCGCCAGATCATCGCGAAGATCAGGCGAGCGTGGGATCGACTTCGCCGACCGCTTCGAGTACGTCGGCGGGCGTCGGTGGCCGTCCGATCGCCCCGCGGTACGCGGTCGGCCCCGCGCCAATCGGCTTCGCGTCGAGCGGCTCGGAGTCGCAGAAGATGCCGACGACGGGGACCGAAAACGCCGCGGCGAGATGCATGAGGCCGGTGTCGACGCCGATGACCACCCGCGCGTGGGCGAGCAGTGCAGCGGCCTGTTGAATCGTCATGCGCGGCGCAACGACTGCGGGTGGGGCTGCCGCGGCGATGCGGCGCGCACGCGCGGCTTCGGCGGCGTCACCCCACGGCAGGACGCAGACGATGCCCTTCGCAGCGAGTGCCTTGGCGAGCGCTTCCCATGCAGATTCGGTCCACAGCTTGGCTGCGCGCGCGGTCGCGTGCAGCAAAACCGCGTAGCCCTCGTTCGGCGCGAACCCGGCACGCGCCGGGGCCATCAGACCAAAATCGATCTCGGGTCGTATTGCATAGCCGAGCGCCTGCGCAGCGACCGCGCGATAGCGCGTGATCTTGTGATCGGCCGCGCCGAACTCGTGCATCACGTCGTAGCCGCGCGCGGCGAGGCGCTCGCGTATGGTGCCGGGTCCGAAACCGTGGAGGACGCTTGCCTGTCCGCGTCGCCGCGTCGCGCGGCGGGCAAGCTGCGCAAGCGCAAGGCTTTTCAGCAGCCCCTGCGTATCGAGGATCAGGTCGTAGTCCGTCCGCGCGAGCGCGGTTCTGGCAGTGCCGATCTCGCGCCAGGTCGCTGGCGCGAGTAGCCGCCTGCGCCAGCGCCGGATAGCGACTGGAATTACGACGTCGACGGCGGGATGCAAGCCGGCGAGCGAAACGTAGGCTTCCTCGACGACCCAATGGATCACCGCCTGTGGACGCTCGCGGCGGATGTCGGTGACGGCGGGAAACGTGTGCACGATGTCGCCCAGGGAGGACATGCGCACGAGCAGGAGGGTCGTCATTGTCGGCCGCATCGTACGTCGTAACGGGCGTCAGTAGACCGCCGGTTGCGCAGTCGAACTGCAGGCCCGATTGACGGGCCTGCGGCGATCGAGGCGATCGAGGTGATCAGCGGAATGCGAGCCGGGTACACTCGACCCCACCATGATCACGCTTCCCTTTCACAGTCCCGAGCGCTTCGAGTACCTGGTCGCAGCGCCGGAAAGCGGCGCCGGCCATTGGTTCGTATTCAGCGGCGACCGCCTGTTGGTCGACATTGGACCGCCGAGCAGCGCGCCGAGCGATGACTTGCGCGTCGCGTCGCGCCCGCAGTGGGCGCGGCTGCCGTTCGGCGCAACACCGGGTCTCGAGGCCGAGGCGCTGCGCACGCTCTACCTCGGTCGGCTCGGCGAGACACATTGCTACGCCGCCGAGTTTCCTGCCGACACGCCACCGCCGCCGGGCGCGAACTGGGAGAACCTGCGAACGCTGTTCTCGGTTCTGGACGATGCGCTGTTCGATATTGCCGGCCGCGCGCTGCAGGTCGTCGACTGGGACCGTACGCACCAGTACTGCGGACGTTGCGGGACAGCGACTGTCGCGAAGGCGGACGAACGCGTGCGGGTATGCCCGTCGTGCCGGCTGTCGGCGTACCCGCGGGTCGCGCCGGCCATCATGGCGCTCATCTGCCGCGGTCGCGAAGTCCTGCTTGGCCGCGGGCCGCACTTTCCGCGCGGGATGTACAGCGCACTCGCCGGATTCGCAGGTCCCGGAGAGTCGCTCGAACAGTGCCTCGCGCGTGAGGTGGCCGAAGAGGTCAACGTCTCGGTCGACAACATCCGCTATTTCGCCAGCCAGCCCTGGCCATTTCCCCACTCGCTGATGGTCGCCTTTACCTGCGACTGGACCGGGGGCGATATCCGCCCGGACCCTGCCGAGATCGAGGACGCGGCGTGGTTCGACGTGTTCCAATTGCCTAAGCTTCCAAGTAAAATCTCGATCGCTCGAGCCTTGATCGATGCCGTGACCGGCGAGATGAGGCGGGCACATGGCGGCAGCGCTTAACAACGTCGCACCGCGTCGGAAACACGCGTGGCGACCGTACCGCAAGGCCTCCGATCAAACTAATTATCGTTGTAATACAGCGTGTTATCTAAAGGCGTAACCAGGAACCCCAGGTTGCGCCTTCGTGTTTTAGGGAAAATCGAAAATGAAGGGCCTGCACCTCGTCGCCGATCTGAGTGGATGCCAGTGCACCCCCGAAGTGCTACGGGCGGGCTCCGATTTCGAAACTAAGTGCACCGAACTGGTGCAAGCGGCCGGTCTCGATGTAATCGGGACCCGATTTCATCAGTTCCAGGAGGGCGGCTTCACTGGCGTGGTCTTGCTCGCCGAATCACATGTCGCGGTCCACACCTGGCCCGATCAGGCCGGGGTCACCCTAGACGTCTATGTCGCCCATGCCAACGCCGGCAACGCCGAACGGGCACGCGGCCTGTTCGGCGCGCTGGCCGCGCACTTCGCGCCGACCGAAACCGCAAGCGGCGCCATCGAGCGCGGCGAACACCTGCTGATGGAGCCGCTAAACGATTCGACCGGCTTCTACATTCGCGCCCATCGCCAACTCGGTGAATGGCAGACGCGCTACCAGCGCATGTCGGTCTACGACACGCCGGCCTTCGGCAAAGTATTCCGTCTCGACGACAGCAGTACGATCTCGGAACGCGAAGCGTTCGTCACCCATGAGAATCTCGTGCACCCCACGCTGTGCGCCCATAACGCGCCGCGAAATGTCCTCATCATCGGCGGTGGCGACGGCGGCGCAGCCGAAGAGGTGCTCAAGCACCCCTCGGTGGAGCAGCTCACCTTGGTCGAGTTCGACGCCGACGTGCTGCGTGTCGCGAAAGATCATTTTCAGACTGTGCATCGGGGCGTGTTCGATCACCCGAAGCTCCGCGTGGTCATACGCGACGGCCTGCAGTACCTGCGCGAAACCGCCGACAAAGTCGACGTCATCGTGCTCGATCTGGGCGATCCGGTCGGGCCGGCCGCAGCGCTCTACACGACCGAGGCGATTCAGCGGTTGCGCCAGGCGCTTGCGCCGGGCGGCGCGATGGTGCTGCAACTGGGCGCGCCCACGGCACAGCCCGAGCGCGTCGCGGCGCTGGCGCAGCGCCTGAACAGCGTATTCCGGATCGTGCGGCCCTACACCGTCTTCGTGCCGCTCCACGGCGCGCAGTGGGCGATGGCCGCCTGCTCCGACAAGCTCGATCCAAAGGCCTATACCGCGGACGAGATCGACCGCCGCATCGAGCAACGCCGGCTGCGGGATCTGCGCTACTACAACGGCGAAACCCACGAAGGCGTATTCGCGCTGCCGAACTTCCTTCGCGACCTGGTCGCCCCGCCGCGCGTCAAGATGTCCACGCGTGGACGCCGACTGGGCGTCGTGCGCGCGGCGACCAAGTAACGCGCGGACCTGGCAAGCCAGAACTCGGCTTGTCGCCTCAGCCGGCGCGCGTGGCGAGGGTCCAGGCAGCGGCTGCCGCCGGACGCCTGACGAGGCGCCGCCGCTAACGAATGTCCTTCAACACCCGGCGCAGGCAGTCGAACAGTTCGTCGATCTGCGTCTTCTCGATGATGAGCGGCGGCGCGAGCGCAATGATGTCGCCGCTTGCGCGCATATAAGAACCCTGCTCCCAAGCCTTGAGGTGCGCCTCGAACCCGCGCGCACCGACCGCACCCTCGCGCGGCGCAAGTTCGATCGCCGCGATCAGCCCGATGTTGCGAATGTCGATCACGTTGGGTAGCCCCTTGAGCGAATGCGCCTGCGCCTGCCAATACGGCTCGAGTTCCTTGACCCGCGTGAGCAGCCCCTCTTCCTGGTACACCTCCAGCGTCGCGAGGCCCGCCGCGCAAGCGACCGGGTGCGCCGAGTAGGTGTAGCCGTGCGGCATCTCGATCGCGGTATCGGGACCGGTCTGGAACGCCTCGTAGAGCGCCTCCTTCATGAGCACCGCACCCATCGGCACGGTGCCGTTGGTGATGCCCTTCGCCGTGGTGATCAGGTCGGGCGTCACCTTGAAGCGCAGCGCGGCGAACGGTTCGCCGAGTCGGCCCCAGGCGGTGATGACCTCGTCGAAGATCAGCAGAATGCCGTGCTTGTCGCAGATCTCGCGCAGGCGCTTCAGGTAGCCGACCGGCGGTACCAGCACGCCGGTGGAGCAGGCGACCGGCTCGACGATTACCGCAGCGATTGTCGAGGGATCGTGCAGCTGGCATAGCCGCTCGAGGTCGTCGGCGAGCTCTACGCCGTGCTTCGGCTCGCCTTTCGAGAATGCATTGCGCTCGAGATCATGCGTGTGTCGGATGTGATCGACGCCGGCCACCAGCGCGCCGAATAGCTTGCGGTTACCGACGATTCCGCCGACCGCGGTGCCACCGAAGTTGACGCCGTGATAGCCGCGCTCGCGGCCGATCAGCCGGGTGCGGTGGCCCTCGCCGCGCACGCGGTGGTAGGCGAGCGCAAGCTTGAGCGCCGTCTCCACCGACTCGGAGCCGGAGTTGGTAAAGAACACCTTCGACAGGCCTTCGGGTGCGAGCGCCGCGACCTTGTCGGCGAATTCGAACGCTTGCGGGTGGCCGAGCTGGAACGGCGGCGCGAAATCGAGCGTCGCAACGGCTTGCGCAACACGCGCAGCGATCTTCGGCCTGCAATGGCCGGCATTCACACACCACAGGCCCGAGGTGCCATCGACGATCTGGCGGCCTTCCGGGGTGTAGTAATGGATGCCCTCGGCGCGCGACACCAGGCGTGGCGCCTTTTTGAATTGCCGGTTCATGCTAAACGGCATGAAAAAGGCGGAATTTTCGAGTGACTGGCCGACGGTTTCGGCGCGCGCACGTTCGTTCATGATGGCTCCTTGGTAAGTCGATTATGCAGCCGCGTCGGGCGGCCTTGGCCTTGCTCCGGGCTGGGAGGTCGCTGCGCCTGCGCAAGCACCGCGCGCAGCAGAACGTTGGCGCCCGCCGTAATGTCGTCGGGCGCCGCGTTCTCGATCTCATTGTGGCTGATGCCGCCCTCGCAGGGCACGAACACCATGGCGGCCGGCGCGACGCGCGACACATAGACCGCGTCGTGCGCGGCACCCGACACGATGTCGCGATGCGAATAGCCCAGCGACGCCGCCGCCTCGCGTACGCTATCGACGAGCGCCGGCGCGAATTCGGATGGCGCGAAGGTCACGACCTCGTTCAGTTCGGCCGACACGCGGCAGTCGTTTTCGATCACCGCAAGCGCAGACTTGAACGCCTCGACCATTGCAGTGAGCGTATCGTTCTTCGCGTTGCGCAGGTCGATCGTCATGCGGACCTCTCCCGGCACCACGTTTCTCGAGTTCGGCCGCACCAGCATCTGCCCGACCGTGCCGCGCGCGTAATCCGGGAACGTCGTCGCGATGCGGTTTACCTCCAGAACGACGCGGCTCGCGGCAAGCAGCGCGTCCTTGCGGACGTCCATCGGCGTCGGGCCGGCGTGCGCGTCCTGCCCGGTAAGCGTGAGGTCGAACCAGCGTTGCCCGAGCGCGCCGAGAACGACGCCGATCGTGGTGCGGGTTTGCTCGAGCACCGGCCCCTGCTCGATATGCGCTTCGAAGTACGCACCGAGCGCCTGCGGCTGCGCGGTGCCTGCGTAGCCGATCGCATCAAGTGCAGCGCGCACGCTGACACCCTCCACATCGGTCTGCGCAAGCGCGTGTTCGAGCGAATGCACGCCGGCGAATACGCCCGACCCCATCATGGTGGGGACGAAGCGCGAGCCTTCCTCGTTGGTCCAGGCAATGACGTCGATCGGCGCGCGCGTCGCGATGCCCGCATCGTTCAGCGTACGCACCACCTCGAGCCCGGCCATCACGCCGTAGGCGCCATCGAATTTGCCGCCCGAGGGCTGTGAATCGAGGTGGCTGCCGATCGCGATCGGCGCTGCCTTTGTGTCGGCGCCCGCGCGGCGCGCGTACTGGTTGCCGATCGCGTCCACACTGAGGGCCATCCCGGCCTCGCGCGCCCAGCGTGCAAACAGGTCGCGGCCGTCGCGGTCGGTCTCGGTCAGCGTTAACCGGCGAACGCCCCCCTTCGGCGTCGCGCCGATACGGGCGAGGTCCATGAGCGAGCGCCACAGGCGCTCGCCGTTCACAGTCGGGGTATCCATGCTTCAAACGGGTCGATGTAAGCTTACTCCATCACCCGGCACCGGCCGCCCGCCGGATGCGAAACCCGCGCGCCGCTCGATGCGGCTTCGTTCCTGGAGGACCTGCTGATGCGCTCAACCGTTTCGCCTGACTTGGTCACCGCCCTGCTTGACGTCGCGGGCGTGCCGCCGGGTGCGACCCGCGCCGAATCCGCCGCGGCCTGGGTGAGTACCCAGCTGCAATCCGCTGGCCCGGCCTGCGATGCCCTCGCGTTCGAGGACGAACCCGCCGGCCTGTTGGCCGAGCTGCGCGAGCGCGCGCCATGACGCCGGCGGAGGTTCTCGCGCTCTCCGCCACCGCGCTCGGCGCCGCGATTCGCGGCGGCGCGGTGCGCTGCGTGCAGGCGATGGAGGCGGTGCTCGCGCGCGCAGTCGAGGTTCAGCCGCGGTTGAACGGCTTCATTCGCATCGAGTCCGAGCGTGCACTCGCCGCGGCGCTCGCGGCCGACCAGGAAGTGGCAGCGGGACGCTGGCGCGGCCCGCTGCACGGCGTGCCGATGGCACACAAGGACATGTACTACCGCGCCGGCGAGATTTCGACCTGCGGCTCGAAGATCCTGCGCGAGCGCCCGGCACCGCGCACCGCGACCGTATTGCAGCGCCTCGATGCGGCGGGCGCGATCCAGTTCGCAAACCTCAACATGGCGGAGTTCGCCTTCAACCCGGCCGGGCACAACTGGCACTTCGGTCATTGCCGCAACGCCTGGCACCCGGACTACATCACCGGCGGCTCGTCCTCGGGCTCGGGTACGACGATTGCGGCACGTGCGAATTTCGCCGCACTCGGTTCCGACACCGGCGGCTCGATCCGCCTGCCCGCCAGCTTCTGCGGCACGGTCGGCATCATGGCGACGCCCGGGCGCGTCTCGCGCGCCGGCGCGATGCCACTTTCGCATTCGCTGGATCGCGTCGGGCCGCTCACGCGCACGGTCGAGGACGCCGCGCAGCTGCTTGCGGTCCTCGCGGGCGCCGATGCGGATGACCCGACCTGCGAAACGCAGGCGCCGCCCGATTTCGTCGCCGCGCTCAAGCAATCCGTCAAGGGCCTGCGTATCGGGCGACCGGCGCGCTACTTCTACGACAACGCGGATGCCGGAATCATCGAGCGCATGGATGCGTCACTCGAGGTGTTTCGCCGACTCGGCGCCGTCATCGTCGACGTCGACCCGCCCGACCTGACCGCCGTGGGCGCGGCGTGGTCGATCGTCGCCGGGTCGGAAGCCGCCGCAGTGCACTCGAACTGGTTGCGCGAGCGGCCGCAGGATTACTCGGAGCAGCTGCGCACGCGGCTCGCACAGGGCCTCGCGATTCCGGCCGCTGCCTATGTCAACGCGCTGCGCCTGCGCGGGCCGGCGCTTGGCGCGTTCTGCGACGCGGTGTTTTCCAAATGCGACGTGCTGCACGCGCCGGTGGTCGATTTCGCCACGCCGACAATCGCGGAAACCGAAGTTGGTGACAGCCCGGAGATGATGGCCATTCTCGGGCGCATCACGCGCCTCACGCGACCGATCAGCTACCTCGGCCTGCCCGCACTCGCGGTTCCCGTGGGTTTCCTGCCGAACGGCCTGCCGACCGCAATGCAGCTCATCGGCCGGCCGTTCGACGAAACGACGCTTTTTGCGCTCGGTCACGCCTATCAGGGCGCGACCGACTGGCATCTGCGCGCGCCCGGGATTTAACTCACGATCACTCCCCGCGCGGATTGATCCGGTCCAGCCACGATCGGAGCGGGCG
>JAQBBQ010000151.1:0-7856 GCA_032125995.1 Betaproteobacteria bacterium
TCGCCGCCGTCGATCTCCGGCCAGCGCGTATCGTGGCGCGAGCTGGTGGTCTACTAGGCGCCAGCGCGATGCGAGTCACCGCCCGCGCGATGCAAACACCTGGCGAACGGCTGCGCCAGGTGCTAACCGCCGGCGCCTGGCTGGCGGCGGCCGGCGCACTCGGCCTCGCGGCAGCCGGCGCCTCGGGCCTGCGTGAGGCCCGGGCCGCTGCAGCGCGGCCCGCCGCTGCGGCGACGGCGTCGCCCACGCCCGCGACCCCGGACTCCCGCCACTACCGCACCAACGAGCTCGATGTCCGCCCGGGCATCACGGTTCAGACGCAGCCCGCCTACCCGGCGCGAGCGGCACGCGAGAACGTAAGCGGCAAGGCGATCGTGCAGCTCTACATCGATTCGAATGGGGCCGTCGAAAAGGTGACGGTCGAGCGTGCCACGCCGGCCGGCTACGGCTTCGACGATTCGGCCGCGCGCGCGTTTCGCGCAGCGCGCTTCTCACCCGGGATCAAGGACGGTAAGCGGGTGCGCGTCCAGATGCGGATCGAAGTCAGCTTCGACGCACCGACGGCGACGCCCGCGTCAAGCCAGAAGCGCTGATCAGGCGCGATCCCGCGCGCGCGCGAGCGCCCGCGGCAGCGTAAACACGACGCTCTCGGTGATGCCTTCCAGCGTACGCACCGTGCGCGCGCCCAGTTCGGTCAGCCGTTCGATGACCTCGTTGACCAGCACCTCGGGCGCCGACGCGCCCGCGGTGACGCCGACGCAGCGCCGGCCCGCGATCCACTCTGGCTTGAGGTCGGACGCAGCGTCGACCATGTAGGCGGGAACGCCGACGTTTTCTGCCACCTCGCGCAAGCGGTTCGAGTTCGAGCTGTTGGGCGAGCCGACCACGATCACCACGTCGCAGCGCGGCGCCATGAACTTCACCGCGTCCTGCCGATTCTGCGTCGCGTAGCAAATGTCGTCCTGCTTCGGGCCGCGGACCGCCGGAAAGCGCTGCTTGAGCGCGTTGACGATTGTGCGCGCGTCGTCGACCGAGAGCGTGGTCTGGGTCACGTAGGCGAGCTTTTGCGGGTCACGTGGCGTGAGCGCCGCGACATCGGCGACCGATTCGACGAGGTGGATGCCGGCATCCGCCTGCCCCATCGTGCCCTCGGCTTCCGGGTGCCCGCGGTGCCCGATCATGACGATCTCGAGGCCCGCCTTCAGCATCTTCGCCACCTCGACGAGTACCTTGGTCACCAGCGGGCAGGTCGCATCGAACACGTTCAGACCGCGCGCGGCGGCCTCCCGGCGCACCGCACGCGAGACGCCGTGGGCGCTGAAGATCACCGTGTTGCCGCTCGGCACGGCTGCCAGATCCTCGACGAAGATCGCGCCTTTTGAGCGCAAGTCCTCGACCACGAAACGGTTGTGCACGATCTCATGACGCACGTAAATTGGCGCGCCGAACTGCTCGAGCGCACGCTCGACGATCTCGATCGCTCGCTCGACGCCCGCACAGAAGCCGCGCGGGTTTGCAAGAACGACTTCCATGGGCGCATTGTGCACGCTTTCAATGCCTCACCGCACCGCGCGCACAACGGCCTCGACGTGCAGCGCGACCAGCCTGGCGCCCGGCGGCGGCGACTCAGGCATCTTGGGCAGTACGCCCAGCCTCGCGATGCAGGAAGCCCTCGAGGATCACGAGCCCGGCGCCGACCGTGATGCCGCTGTCGGCGACGTTGAATGCCGGCCAGTGCCAGCCGAAGGCGTGCAGGTCGACGAAATCCACTACATGACCGTACAGCAGCCGGTCGACCAAGTTGCCGAGGGCACCGCCGAGGATGAGCGCAAGCCCGATGCAGAGCAGGCGCCGCTCGGGCGAACGCACGATCAGCACCGAGACAATGAGCGCGGCGAGGATCGCGATCGCGGCGAACAGCCCTGTCTGCCAGCCCGAGGCATCGGCCAGGAAGCTGAACGCGGCCCCGCGGTTGAACACCAGCACGAGGTTGAAGAAATCCGTCACCTCGACGCGCTCGCCGAGCACGAAGCGCTCGAGCACGACCCACTTGCTGACCCGGTCTGCAACGACGATCGTCGCCGCGAGCGCGAACCAGGCCCAGGACCCAGAAAGCCCAGAAGGCCTAGGCATGGCTGCGCACTTCCCCCTTGCCGAAGAGATTCGACACGCAGCGCGCGCACAGCGCGGGGTGCTCCGCATCCGCGCCGACATCGGCGCAGTAATGCCAGCAGCGCTCGCATTTGCCGTGCGCGCTCGCCTTCACCTCGACGCTCACCTCGCCTTCGCTGTCGCCTGCGGCGCGATGCACGCGCACCGCCGAGGTGAGCAGCACGAAGCGCAACTCGTCGCCGAGGCTGGTGAGTAGCGAATAGTCGGCAGCGCCGACCCGATAGTCGACCTCGGCCTGCAACGACGAGCCGACCGCGCCCTCGCCGCGCAATTCTTCGATGCGCTTTCGCGCCGGCGCACGCAGCGTGCGCAGGCGCGCCCAACGCTCGAGCAGCGCGGGCGCCTCAGGGACCGCCGGCAACGGATGCCAGGTCTCGAAGAACACGCTGCTTTCGGGATCATGCTGAACGACCTGCCACAGCTCTTCGGCGGTAAACGAAAGGATCGGCGCCATCAGCCGAACGAGGCTCGCGGTCACCTGCCACAGCGCGGTCTGCGCCGAGCGCCGCGCACGCGAGCGCGGCCCGCAGGTGTAGAGCCGGTCCTTCAGGATGTCGAGGTAGAACGCGCCGAGGTCTTCGGAGCAGAAGGTCTGCAGCTTCTGCGCGACGAGATGAAAGGCGTAACGCCCGTAGTCCGCCGCCGCCTCGTCCTGCAGGCGCGCGGTGAGCGCGATCGTATAGCGGTCGATCTCGACCATCTCTTCGAGCGCCACCGCGTCGGTAGACGGGTCGAAGTCCGATGTGTTGGCGAGCAGGAATCGGAGCGTGTTGCGAATCCGTCGGTACGATTCGACGACCCGCTTGAGAATCTCGTCGGAGATCGTCAGCTCGCCCGAGTAGTCGGTGCTCGCCACCCACAGGCGCAGGATTTCGGCGCCGAGGCTGCCCGCGACCGCCTGGGGCGCAATGACGTTGCCTTTCGACTTCGACATCTTGCGGCCTTCGCCGTCGACCACGAAACCGTGCGTGAGCAAGCCCGTGTACGGCGGCACCCCGTTCATCATGCAGGACACCAGCAGCGAGCTGTGAAACCAGCCGCGATGCTGGTCGGAACCTTCAAGGTAGAGGTCGGCCGGAAACTCGGTCTGCGCGCGGTGCGAGCCCACGCCGTCGCCATGCCCGGGCGCTGGAAACGCACCCCGCCCGTCGCGCGGACCGCCGAGTACCGTCTGGTGGGTCGAGCCCGAGTCGAACCACACGTCGAGCGTGTCCTTCACCTTCTCGTAGTGCGTTGCATCGGCGCCGAGCAGTTCGCGCGCATCGAGCGTCTGCCAGGCCTCGATGCCGCCCGCCTCGACCCGCTTGGCCACCGCCTCGAGCAGGGCAAGGGAATCGGGGTGCAAGGCACTGGTTTCCTTGTGCACGAAAAACGGCATCGGTACGCCCCATTGGCGCTGCCGCGACAACGTCCAGTCGGGCCGGTTGGCGATCATGCCGTGCAGCCGCGCCTGCCCCCAGGCCGGGAAGAACTGCGTCGCCTCGATCCCGCGCAGCGCGGTCGCGCGCAGGGTCTCCGCGGGCCGCACGCCCTGCCAGCCCGGAACATCGTCCATGCCCGCGAACCATTGCACCGTCGCGCGCAGGATCACCGGGGTCTTGTGGCGCCAGCAATGCATGTAGCTGTGCAGGGTGTTCTCGCGCGCGAACAGCGCCCCGCGACGCTCGAGCTCGGCGACGATCTCCAGGTTCGCATCCCAGATCATCAGGCCGCCGAACAGCGGCAGCGACGCCGCAAAGCGCCCGTCGCTCTGCACCGGCGTCAGAATCTCCTCATCCTTCATGCCGGCGCGCCGGCAGGACTCGAAGTCCTCGACGCCATAGGCTGGTGCCGAGTGCACGAGCCCGGTTCCGGTGTCGAGCGTCACGTAATCACCCAGATATAGCGGTGCGTTGCGGTCGTAGAGCGGATGCCGGAAGGCGATGCCTTCGAGCGCCGCGCCCTTGCACACCCCGAGCGTCGTGCCGGCAAGGCCGTAGCGCGCGAGACAGGCCGCCTGCAAGTCAGCTGCGAGAATCAGCAGGCCGCGTGCCGTGTCGACCAGGTGATAGTCGAACTCGGGATGGGCGTTCAGCGCCTGGTTGGCCGGGATCGTCCACGGCGTGGTGGTCCAGATCACCGCGTGGCCAGGCTTGTCGGGCAGGCGCTCAAGCCCGAAGGCACGCGCGACGCGCTCGGGTTCGGCGAACGGAAAGCCGATGTCGATCGCGAGGTCCTTGCGATCCTCATATTCGACCTCGGCCTCGGCAAGCGCCGAGCCGCAGTCGAAGCACCAGTTCACCGGCTTCAGCCCGCGGTACACGTAGCCCTTGCCAAGCAGCACGCCAAGCGCGCGGATTTCGTCCGCTTCGTTGCACGGCGCCATCGTCAGATAGGGGTTGTCCCAGTCGCCGAGCACGCCGAGGCGGCGGAAATCCGCTTTCTGGCGCGCGATCTGCTCGGTGGCATAGGCGCGGCTCAGGCGTTGCGTCTCCTCGGCCGAGAGGTGCTTGCCGTGCTGCTTCTCGATATGCACCTCGATCGGCATGCCGTGGCAGTCCCAACCCGGCACGTAGGGCGCATCGAACCCGGCGAGCGACTTCGACTTGACGACCATGTCCTTGAGGATCTTGTTGACCGCGGTGCCGAGGTGGATGTCGCCATTGGCGTAGGGCGGGCCGTCGTGCAACACGAACCGCGGCCGGCCCTTGGCGAGCGTGCGCAGGCGGGCGTAGACGCCCTGATCCTCCCACTGCGCGACCCACTGCGGCTCGCGCTTGGCGAGGTTGCCGCGCATCGGAAACGGCGTGTCCGGAAGGTTCAGCGTTTTCTTGTAGTCAGCCATGGATCGCGAAATGCTCCTTTGCCTGCGCCACGTCCTGCGCGATCGCGGCGCGCAGTTGCGTCAGATCGGGGTACTTCTTTTCATCGCGCAAGCGGGCGCGAAAGCGCACGCGCAGATGGCGTCCGTAGAGTTCCTCGGCGACGTCGAAGAGGTGGACTTCGAGTAACGGCGTCGCGACCTGGTTCACGGTCGGTCGCAGGCCGATGCTGGCCACCCCCGGCAGCCAACGTTCTGGGCTCGCCGGGTCCGCGCCGTGCGCCTCGACGACGTAAATGCCCGCGAGCGGCGGCGGGCGCCGCAGCACGATGTTCGCGGTCGGAAACCCGAGCGCGCGACCCAGCTTGGCACCATGCACGACGCGTCCCGACAGCACATAGGACCGACCGAGCAGGCGCTCGGCGCCTTCGAGGTCGCCACGCTCGAGCGCCTCGCGCACCCGGGAGCTCGAGATCCGCCCGCCCGCGTCGGTCACTTCCGGCATCGCCTCGAGCTCGAAGCCGAGCGCCTGCGCCGCACCCTCGAGCGCCGCGAAATCGCCCGCGCGGCCAGCGCCATAGCGAAAGTCCCGGCCGACGAGCAGCCACGCTGCCTCCAGTCGACGCACCAGCATGTCTTCGACGAACTGCGTCGCGACGATGGACGCGAAGCGGGCGTCAAAACGCGCAACGTGCACGCGGTCCATGCCCGCTGCCGCAAACAGCTCAAGCTTCTCGCGCAGGCGCGAAATCCGCGGCGGTCGTGCACCCTCGGCGTGGCGCGCGGCGAAATGTTCGCGCGGTAGCGGCTCGAAACTGAGTACGCCGGCAGCAAGCCCTCTGCGCCGCGCGACCATGACGACGCGCGAAAGCATGGCCTGGTGGCCGAGATGCACGCCATCGAAGTTTCCGATCGTCCACGCACTCGGTCCGCGGCCCGGCTGCGGTGTGCCGTGCGTGACCACCATGGTGCTAGCCCAAAACCTTGAATTATAGTGATTTTGCTGCACTGCGGCGCAGCGTGCTGCCGTGCCGCCGCAAGCGGAATCAGTTCATCCGCGCGCACTGCGCGCGCAGCGCCGCAAGTTGGTCCCGGATGGCCGCCGCGTCCGTGGCATCAGGCTCGCGCTCGATGTAGGCCGAGAGGTCCTCCAGCGCCGGTTGCCAGCACTCGAGGCGCTGGTACACGAGTCCGCGATCGCGTCGCTCCGCGTGCGCATCCGGCGTCACCACCAGGATCCGGTTCAACACCTCGAGCAGGCGTGCGGGCTCGTCGGCCGCGCGGTAAATCGCTTTCAGGTTGCGCAACACACGCGACAGGATCTGGCGGTGCGACGCCGGCGCAAGAAACTGCTCCACGGGAAGTTCATCGACCGGAATGCCGCCGGTCGCCGCCTGCGGCACGACGCGCGTGAGGCGCTCGCGCAGGTCGTCCTCGGACTGCGGCGCCCCGCCGGCGAACGGATCGAGTACCAGCATCCCGCCACGCAGACGCAGGCGCACCAGAAAATGGCCGGGAAATGAGACGCCCTCAAGCGGCAGGCCGATGCGCCGGCCGAGCTCGACGTAGAGGATCGAGAGGCTGATCGGAATGCCGGTGCGTCGGTCGATGACGTCGTTCAGATAGCTGTTACGCGGATCATAGTAGGCGTCGACATTGCCCTCGAAGCCGAGCTCGCCGAAGATGAACTCGTTCAGCGCGATAACTTTTTTCTCTGCGCGGCCGTGTTGCGAGAGCCGCGTGCGCAGGCGCAACCCGAGGCGTTCGATTTCCCCGACGTAGTGCGCGACGTCGAGCGCGGGGTAGGCGTCGCGCGCGATCATGAGGCAGGCACGCGCGAGCTCGATGCGCGTGTCATCCTGCGCCAACAACGCGCGGAACGGCGCAAGCAGTTCCGGCGTTACGTGCGGTCCGTGCGGTCCGTGCGGTCCGTGCGGTCCGTGCGGCGTTTCTACCATCATCGTCAGCCCAGTCAGTCCACGCCCTGGCGCGCGAAATCCTTCGGACGCACGCCCAGTGCGAGCAGACTGCCACCGTACACCGCGCCACCGAGCAGTACCAGTCCCGCGAGCGCGGGCACCTTGTGCAGTGCCGCCGCGTCGAGCCACCATCGCGCATCGCCCATGACAAACTGCAGCGCGAACGCCATCAGGCACACGCTGACCGCGACCCGTACCAGGAACCGCGTCCAGCCGGGCTGCGCCCGGTAGATGCCGTGGCGGCGCAGTGCGCGGAACAGCAGGCCGGCGTTCAGGCAGGCGCCGAGCCCAATCGCGAGCGCGAGGCCGGCATGCTTGAGCGGCACGATGAAGGCGAGATTCATCGCCTGCGTTGCGACGAGCGTCAGCACCGCGATGCGCACCGGGGTGATGATGTTCTGGCGCGCATAGAAACCGGGGGCGAGAATCTTGACCAGGATCATGCCGACCAGACCCACGCTGTAGGCGACGAGCGCCTGGCGCGTCATCCAAGCGTCGTCGGCGCCGAAGCGTCCGTAATGAAACAGCGTCGCGATGAGGGGCAGCGCGATCACCGCGAGCGCCGCCGCCGCGGGTACGGCGAGCAGCAGCGTCACGCGCAGACCCCAGTCGAGCAAACGCGCGTATTCGTCGGCGTCCGCGCGCGCATGCACCCTCGCCAGGCTGGGCAGCAAGATCGTACCGAGCGCCGCGCCGAGCATCCCCGCCGGAAACTCCATCAGGCGGTCGGCGTAGTACAGCCACGTGACGCTGCCCGTGACAAGGAACGAGGCAAAGATGCTGTTGATGAGCAGCGAGATCTGGCTCGCCGACACGCCGAAGAGTGCCGGCAGCATGAGCTTGCGCACGCGGGCGAGCCCCGGGTGACGCCAGTCCAGCCGCCAGCGCGGCAGCATGCCGATGCG
>JAQBBQ010000152.1:0-10649 GCA_032125995.1 Betaproteobacteria bacterium
CACCGCCGTGGCGCCGCGCATAGGCCCAGGAAAACAGCGCGGTGCGCGCGCCGCCGATATGGAGGGTGCCGGTCGGGCTCGGCGCAAAGCGGGTGCGGATCACGTGGTGGCGCGGACTCGGACTAAACGGCGTAACGTGCGGCCGTGTTCTGCGGTTTGCTGCGATGTGCTGCGGTGGGCCGCGTATTCTGTATTCTACCGGCTCGGCCGGGCGCGATTACGGCGAACGCGGGAAACGTGCACGCGAGATCGAGGCATGCAACACAGATCCGACCACCGGCATGAAGAACGCCTCGACGCCATCGTCGCACTGGTCCGCGAACGCGCGCCGAAGACCGAGCGCGCGCGGCTGGAGACCTTCGTGCGGCGTTATTACGCGGGCGCCGCCCCCGACGACCTCGTCCTGCGCGCGGTCGAGGATCTGTTCGGCGCGGCGCTTTCCCACTGGGAATTCGCGCGCCAGCGCGCGCCGGGTGCCGAGTGCGTGCGCGTACTCAACCCGGACCACGACGCACACGGCTGGCGATCGACCCACACCGTCATCGAGATCGTCACCGACGACATGCCGTTCCTGGTCGACTCGGTGACGATGGCGGTGAACCGAGGCAGGATGACGCTCCATCTGTTCATCCACCCGGTCCTCGGCGTGGCGCGCGACGCCGCCGGAAAACGCGAGGATCGCGACGCTGACGACGCTGAACTGCCGCGCGAATCGTTCATGCACGTGGAAGTCGACCGCCTGGTCGACGACGCGGCGCGGCAGCGGCTCGCCGAGGACGTCGCGCGTGCGCTCGCCGATGTGCGGATCGCCGTCGCCGACTGGCGCGCGATGCGCGACATGATGGCCGGACTCCTCGCCGACAGCGCTGCCGCCCCGCCGCCGGTGCCGGCCGACGAACTTGCCGAGGCACGTGCCTTCCTCGGCTGGCTCGCGAACGATCACTTCACCATTCTGGGCTACCGCTGCCACGACCTGGTGAGCGTAAACGGCGAAGACGGCCTGCGCGTCGTGCCGGGCTCCGGCCTGGGCTTGCTGCGCGCCGCGGGCAGCGAGGGCTTGTCGGCGACCTTCGCCGCGCTGCCGCCCAAAGTCCGCGAGCGCGCGCGAAAACGCGAGCTGCTCGTGATCACCAAATCCAATTCGCGTTCGACCGTACACCGCCCCGGCTACTTGGATTACGTCGGTGTAAAGCGCTACGGCGCCGACGGCGAGGTCTGCGGCGAGCACCGCTTTCTCGGGCTTTTCACCTCGACCGCCTATATGACGATGCCCGAGCAGATTCCGCTCCTGCGGCGCAAGGTGGCGCAGGTGATCGAGCGCGCCGGTTTCGGCCCGCGCAGCCACGCCGGCAAGGCGCTCGCCAACATTCTGTATGTGTATCCGCGCGACGAGCTGATCCAAAGCGACGTCGATACCCTGCTCGAGACCGCGATCGGCATCCTCCAGCTGGGTGAGCGCCAGCGCCTGCGCCTGTTCGTACGCAGCGATCCCTACGAGCGTTTCCTCGCCTGCCTGATCTACGCGCCGCGCGAGCGCTACACCACCGAGCTGCGCCTCAAGTGGCAGGCCGAACTCGAGGCGGCGTTCCATGGCAGCGGCTCGGAGTTCGAGGTCGCGCTGTCGGAATCGGTACTGGCGCGGATCCTGATCACCGTGCGCACGACGCCGGGGGCGATCCCCGACTACGATGTTGCCGAAATCGAGGCGCGGCTTACGGCGGTGTCGCGGCGCTGGGACGACGACCTCGCCGACGCGCTCGTCGAGGCACACGGCGAAGCGAACGGCATCGCCCTCCACCGCCGCTACGCCGCCGCGTTCCCCGCCGCGTACCGCGAGGATTTTGGCGCACGCTCGGCGATTCCCGACATCGCCCTGCTCGATCAGCTGTCGGCGGAGCGGCCGCTCACGCTGCGCCTGTACCGGCCACCCGAATCGGCGCCCGACACGCTGCGCTTCAAACTGTTTCATCGTGGCACGGCGATCACGCTTTCGGACTCGCTGCCGATGCTCGAGCGCATGGGTCTGCAGGTGCTCGAGGAGCACCCTTACCGCGTCAAACTGCCCGATGGCAGGTCGCTCTGGATCCATGACTTCGTCCTGCGCGTGCTTGACCAGATCGAGGTCGAGCTCGACGCAGTCGGCCAGATCTTCGAGGACGCGTTTGGACGGATCTTCGTCGGTACGCTCGAAAACGACGGCTTCAACCGGCTCGTCCTACGCGCGGGGCTCGACGCGGACCAGGTCGTCATCCTGCGCGCCTATGCGCGTTACCTGCAGCAGATCAATTTCACGCTGTCGCAGGCCTATGTCGAACGCACACTCGCCGCGCATCCGCAGATCACGCGTGCGTTGATCGCGTTGTTTTGCGCGCGCTTCGATCCCGGTGCCGCGGCCGACGCCGAGGCCACCGCGGCGCAGTTGGTTGCCGAAATCGAAGCGCGTATCGACGCGGTCGAGCAGCTGAACGAGGACCGGGTGCTGCGCCAGTACCTCGCGCTCATCCAGGCGACGCTGCGTACCAATGCGTTCCGGCGTGACGCGCAGGGGCGCCGCCGCCCGAGCCTGTCGATCAAGCTCGATTCGGCGCAGGTACCCGGCATGCCCGAGCCAAAACCGAGCGTCGAGATCTTTGTCTACTCGCCGCGCTTCGAGGGTGTGCACCTGCGCGGCGGCAAGGTCGCGCGCGGCGGGCTGCGCTGGTCCGATCGCCAGGAGGATTTCCGCACCGAGGTCCTCGGCCTGGTCAAGGCCCAGATGGTGAAGAACACGGTCATCGTGCCCGTGGGCTCGAAGGGCGGATTTGTTCTCAAACAGGCACCGCCTGCGAGCGACCGCGACGCCTTTCGCGCCGAAGGCGTGGCCTGCTATGAGGACTATCTGCGCGGCCTGCTCGACATCACCGACAACCGGGTCGGCGATGCCATCGTCGCGCCGCCCGAGATCCGGCGCCACGACGGCGACGATCCCTATCTGGTCGTCGCCGCCGACAAGGGTACGGCGACCTTTTCCGACATCGCCAACGCGGTCTCCGCCGAGTACGGCTTCTGGCTCGGCGACGCCTTCGCCTCGGGCGGTTCGGCGGGCTACGACCACAAGAAGATGGGGATCACCGCCCGCGGCGCCTGGGAGTCGGTCAAGCGCCACTTCCGCGAACTCGACCTCGATACGCAGAACGACCCGTTCACGGTCGTCGGCGTCGGCGACATGTCGGGCGACGTGTTCGGCAACGGCATGCTGCTGTCGAAAACCATCCGCCTGGTCGCGGCGTTCGACCACCGCCACATCTTCATCGACCCCGACCCGGACGCGGCCCACAGCTGGGCGGAGCGACAGCGCCTGTTCGATCTGCCGCGCTCGAGCTGGGCCGAGTACAGCAGCGCGCTGATCTCCAAGGGTGGCGGCGTCTGGCCGCGCAGCGTGAAGACGATCGCGCTCTCGGCCGAGGCGCAGGGCGTGCTCGGCGTCGATCGCGCGCAGCTGTCGCCGAACGCGCTGGTGAGCGCGATCCTGCGTGCGCCGGTCGACCTGGTCTACAACGGCGGCATCGGCACCTATGTGAAAGCGAGCGACGAGTCGCAGCTCGAGGTTGGCGATCGCGCGAACGACGCCGTGCGCATCGATGGCGCGATGCTGCGTTGCAAGGTGTTCGCCGAGGGCGGCAACCTCGGCGTCACCCAGCGCGGCCGCATCGAGTTCGCACGCGCCGGCGGCCGCATCAACACCGACGCGATCGACAACTCCGCGGGCGTCGCCACCTCCGACCATGAAGTGAACATCAAGATTCTGCTTGGCCTGGCGGTCGCCGACGGCGAGCTGACGGTGAAGCAACGCGACAAACTGCTCGGCGAGATGACCGCCGACATCGCCGCGCTGGTGTTGCGCGACAATTACTTCCAGACCCAGTCGCTGTCGATCGCACGCCGCATGGGCGTGCGCCTGCTCGATGCGCAGACGCGCTTCATGCGCACCTTGGAGAAGAATGGCCGTCTAAACCGGGCGATCGAGTTCCTCCCCGATGACGAAGAACTCGACGCACGCAGGACGCGCGGCGAAGGCCTGTCTACGCCGGAGGCCGCGGTGTTGCTCGCCTACGCCAAGCTCTGGCTCTACGACGAACTGCTTGCCTCGCCGCTGCCCGATGATCCCTGGATCGCGACCGCGCTCGAGCGCTACTTTCCGGCGCGCCTGCGCGAAACCCATGGCGCCAGCATGGCGCGCCATCCGTTGCGGCGCGAAATCATTACCTCGCACGTAGTGAACAGCATGGTCAATCGCGTGGGCAGCAGCTTCGTTCACGGTTTCGTGGATTCCTCCGGCGCGAGTCCTGTCGAGGTCGTGCGCGCCTATTTCCTCCAGCGCGAAATCTTCGACTTCATTCCGCAATGGCATGCAATCGAGGCGCTCGACAACCGCGTGCCGGACGCCGCGCAGGCGGACATGCTGATCCTCGGCGGGCGGCTGACAGTGCGGGCGACGGCGTGGTTCCTGCGCTCGGCACGCCTCGGCGAAGACATGGCGGCGACGATCGCGCACTTCCGGCCGCGCGTCGCGACGGTCAGCGCAGGCCTGAGCGCGTGGCTCGATGCCGACAGCCGCGCGCAGCTCGACGCGCAAGCCGAAGCATTCAGTACACGCGGTGTACCCGAGGCGCTCGCACGGTGCGTCGCCGCGACCGAGTACCTGTTTGGCGCGCTCGACATCGTCGAAGTCGCTGGGCGCGCCCGCCTGCCGGAGGCGTGCGTAGCGGGCGTCTACTTCGGCGTCACCGAGGCGCTCGACGTTCCCTGGCTGCGCGAATGCATCGGCAAGCTGCCGGGCGAAGGTCACTGGCCGACGCTCGCGCGCGCCGCGATGCGCGATGATCTCGCCGGACTGCAGCGCGACCTGACCGCCCAGGTCGTAGACCGCGGTGGCGGCGGCGCGCCCGGCGGCGCGACGCCGCAGGAACTGCTCGCGGCCTGGCGCGACGCGCAGGCAAGCCCACTCGAGCGCGCGCAGCGCCTGCTCGCCGAGTTGCGCGCGGGTCCGGCGCCGGACCAGTCGATGCTCTCGGTGGCACTGCGCGAATTGCGCAATCTCGCCTAGCGCGGCACGAGGCGATCCATGGGCTATTTCCTCCAACAGCTCATCAACGGGCTGACCCTCGGCATGATCTACGGGCTGATCGCGATCGGCTACACGATGGTCTACGGGATCGTCGGCATGATCAATTTCGCGCATGGCGAGATTTTCATGATCGGCGCGTTCATCTCGATCATCACTTTCATGGTGCTGGGCCTCATCGGCGTCGGCTGGACGCCACTCGCCCTGCTCATCGTGCTCTGCGCGACCATGCTGCTCACGTCGGTGTACGGTTGGGCGCTCGAGCGCATCGCCTACCGGCCGCTGCGCCGCTCGCCGCGGCTGGCCGCGCTCATCACCGCGATCGGGATGTCGATTTTTCTGCAGAACTACGTCCAGCTGGTACAGGGCGCACGCGTAAAACCCATGCAGCCGGTGATCACCGGCGGGGCCAGGTTCTTCGAAGACGGCAGATTCGCCGTCTCGTTCAGCTACCTGCAGATGCTGATCATCGTCGTCACGATCGGCGTGATGATCGGCTTCACGATGCTCATCAATCGAACCGCTCTGGGGCGCGCGCAGCGCGCCTGCCAGCAGGACCTCGGGATGGCCGCGTTGGTGGGCATCGACGTCGATCGCACCATCGCGCTCACTTTCGTGATGGGGGCGAGCCTGGCCTCGGTCGCCGGCCTGATGTTTCTGCTCAACTACGGTGTGATCGATTTTTACATCGGCTTTCTCGCCGGCGTGAAGGCCTTCACTGCGGCGGTACTCGGCGGCATCGGCTCGGTACCGGGCGCGATGCTCGGCGGCCTGCTGATCGGCCTGATTGAGGCGTTCTGGTCGGCCTATTTCACGGTCGAGTACAAAGACGTCGCGGCGTTCGCAATCCTGATTCTGGTGCTGATCTTCAGGCCGACGGGCCTCCTCGGTAAGCCCGACGTCGAGAAGGTGTGACGAACGCCGCGCCGATGAACAGCCCCCAGGCGTCGGCATTCGATCTTTCCGCCGCGCTCAAGGAGGCGGGACTGGTCGCCGGCGTGGTCGTCCTGCTCACGATCGGACTGGTCGGATTTCGCACTCAGGACGTGCCCGGCGGCGTCGCGATCATCACCCGCTTTGACGACGTAATCGCAGCCGCCGTGCTCGCGTTCGTCGGCCGCCTGGGCATCGTGCTGCTGCGCGCACGCCGGCCCCGGCCCGTGCTCGGCGTCGCGCTCGCCTTCGCGATCGCGCTGACCGCGATCCTGGTGTACGGCACGCTCGGCACAACCGGGGGTGGAGACGTGACGCAGCGTCTCCTGCCCTTCGCGAGCAACGTGCTGAACTGGACGATTGCGATCGCGGCGTGGGTCCTCGCCGTGCGCGCGGCGCGGCTCATGTGGCACGCGGCGAGCGACATGAGCGACGCGGATCGCGAAGCGCGCATGGATCGATTGAGCGCGCGCGTACAGGACGGCGCCCGCTTCGTCGGACCGTTTCTGTTGGGCGTTGCGATCCTGCTGCCGTTCCTGCCGTGGACCGACCGGCGCCTGCTCGACATCGGCATCCTGGTCGTCACCTACATCATGCTCGGCTGGGGCTTGAACATCGTCGTCGGCCTCGCGGGGCTGCTCGACCTGGGCTACGTCGCCTTTTACGCGGTGGGCGCCTACAGCTATGCGCTCCTCGCGGCGCATTTCGATTTCGGGTTCTGGGTCTGCCTGCCGTTCGCCGGAATCATGGCGGCCTTCGCCGGCATCCTGCTCGGCTTCCCGGTGCTGCGCCTGCGCGGCGACTATCTCGCGATCGTCACCCTCGGCTTCGGCGAAATGGTGCGCATCATTCTGATCAACTGGTACACGTTCACCAAGGGTCCGGACGGCCTGTCGGGCATTCCGCGACCGACCTTTTTCGGCCTGCCCTTCACGCGCGACCCGCCCGAGGGCGCGCAGTCGTTCCACAGCTTCTTCGGTCTCGAGTATGCATCGATCGACCGGATCATTTTTCTCTACTACGTGATCCTCGCACTCGCTCTGGTCACGAACCTGTTCACGCTGCGGATCCGGAAACTGCCCGTCGGGCGCGCCTGGGAGGCGCTGCGTGAAGACGAGACGGCCTGCCGCAGCCTCGGCGTGCATCCGCGCAACACCAAGCTCACCGCGTTCGCGATCGGCGCCATGTTCGGTGGCATCGGCGGTTCTTTTTTCGCCACCCGCCAGGGCTTCATCAGTCCGGAGAGCTTCACCTTCATCGAGTCGGCAATCATCCTCGCGATCGTCGTCCTCGGCGGGATGGGCAGCCAGATCGGGGTCGTGTTCGCCGCGATCCTGCTAATCGGCCTGCCCGAATTCTTCCGCGACCTGAACCAGTACCGCATGCTTGCGTTTGGCCTCGCAATGGTCGCGATCATGGTCTGGCGTCCACGCGGACTGCTTGCCCATCGCGAGCCGACGGTGCGCTTGTCCGATCATCCTCCGCCCGGCGGCGGAGAACGGTTGGCGCCGCGATCATGAGCGGCGTGCGCGAGTCGTTGCTGTCGGTCGAGCACCTGACGATGCGCTTCGGGGGGCTGGTGGCGATCGACGACGTGTCCTTCGACGCCCCGCCCGTGCAGATCACCGCGCTCATCGGACCGAACGGTGCCGGCAAGACGACGGTCTTCAACTGCCTGACCGGGTTCTACAAGCCGACCTCCGGGCGCATGACGCTGCGCCACCCGAGGCACGGCGATTTCCTGCTCGAGCGCATGGAAGGCTACGCGATCCCGGCGCAGGCAGGCGTTGCGCGGACCTTTCAGAACATCCGTCTGTTTCCCGGCATGTCGGTGCTCGAGAACCTGCTCGTCGCACAGCACAATGTCCTGATGCGCGCCTCGGGTTACACCGTCGGCGCGCTGTTTGGCATTGGTCGCTATCGCGCGGCCGAGCGTGAGGCAATCGACCGCGCGCGCTACTGGATCGACCGCATCGGGCTCGGCGGCCACGCCGACGCGAATGCCGGCAGCCTGCCCTATGGCGCCCAGCGGAGGCTCGAAGTCGTGCGCGCGATGTGTACCGGACCGGTGCTGCTGTGCCTCGACGAACCGGCCGCCGGACTCAACCCGCGCGAATCCGCCGAACTGAACGCGCTGCTCACCTTCATCCGCGACGAACACAAGGTGACGCTCCTGCTCATCGAGCACGACATGAGCGTGGTGATGGAGATTTCCGATCACGTCGTCGTGCTCGATTACGGCCGCAAGATTTCGGACGGCACGCCGGCGTCGGTTCGCAACGACCCCGCGGTGATCCGCGCCTACCTCGGCGAGGAGGAAGAAACAGACCCGGAGGCCTCGGCGCAGGCATGACGACGCTGCTTCGCGTATCGGACTTGCACGCCGCCCACGGCAATATCGAGGCGCTGCACGGCGTCGACGTCGACGTCGCCGAAGGTGAGATCGTCACCCTGATCGGCGCCAACGGCGCGGGAAAGTCGACCCTGCTGATGTCGATCTGCGGCAATCCACGCGCCTCGAGCGGGCGCATCGAGTTTCTCGGCGAGGACATTGCGCAACTGCCGACGCATGAAATCGTCCGCCGGGGCGTGGCGCAGTCGCCCGAGGGACGACGCATCTTCCCGTTCATGAGCGTGATCGAGAACCTGCAGATGGGCGCGACGACCACCGATCCGCGCTATTTGGAGGAAGATCTCGAGCGCATCTTCACGCTCTACCCCATCCTGCGTGATCGGCGCCGCCAGCGCGGCGGCACGCTATCGGGCGGCGAGCAGCAGATGCTCGCCATCGGTCGCGCGCTCATGAGCCGGCCGAAGCTGCTGCTGCTCGACGAGCCATCGCTTGGACTCGCGCCGCTGCTCGTCAAGCAGATCTTCAGCGTCATTCGGGAGATCAACGAGCGCGATCGCGTCACCGTGTTTCTGGTCGAGCAAAACGCCTACCATGCCCTGCGCCTTGCGCACCGCGGCTACGTCATGGCAAACGGCAAGATCGTGCTGTCGGGGTCGGGCAAGGAATTGCTCGCCAACGAGGAGATCCGCAAGGCCTACCTCGAGGGGGGGCGCTGATGGAAACGCTGCTTGGCAACAGCGTGGGCGTGTTCGTCGGCGTGACGCTGTGCGTGATGGGTTTCGCGACGTTCATGACCGGCCAGGCCCTCGCCGTCACCTGGAAACCCGTCTGGCATGCGGTCGTATATGCAGTCCTGCTCGGGTTTGTCGACCGTTTCCTCGCGTTTTCGCTGTTCGACGGACCGCTCCTGTCGCTGCCGGCCTACCTGATCGACACCGCCGTGCTGACGACGATCGCCCTGCTCGCCTACCGGTTGGGACAGGTGCGCAAAATGGTGGCGCAGTACCCCTGGCTGTACGAGCGCGCGGGGATCTTTGCCTGGCGCGAGAAATCCCCTGCCGGCCCCGCAGTGCGCTGAAGGCTTCGGCCAGGGTCCGACCGCCGTCTTTAGTAGGGCTGTGATAGAGTATTTGCGCCTGTTTTCGGAGGAGGCAATCATGAACAAAAGTCTGAAACTCAAACTTGTCGCCGCAGCCGCAGCAGCCGGGATGGCGAGCTTCGGCAGCGTCGCATGGGCAGATATCATCATCGCGGTGGCCGGTCCGATGACCGGGCAGTATGCGTCCTTCGGCGAGCAGATGCGGCGTGGCGCCGAGATGGCGGTCGCCGATCTGAATGCGAAGGGCGGCGTGATGGGCCAGAAGCTGCAGCTCAAGATCGGCGACGACGCCTGTGATCCCAAACAGGCGGTTGCGGTGGCGAACAAGTTTGCCAGCGAAAAAGTCGTCTTCGTCGCCGGGCATTTCTGCTCGGGCTCGTCGATTCCGGCCTCGAAGGTCTACACCGAGGAAGGCATCCTGCAGATTTCGCCCGCATCGACCAACCCCAAGCTGACCGAGGAAGGCGGCCCGAACGTGTTCCGCGTCTGCGGCCGTGACGACCAGCAGGGCGCCGTCGCCGGCGACTATCTGGCCGCCAAGTTCAAGGGCAAGAAGATCGCGATCATTCACGACAAGACCGCCTACGGCAAGGGCCTGGCCGACGAAACCAAGAAGCAGATGAACAAACGCGGCAAGAAGGAAACGATGTACGAGGCCTACACCGCGGGCGAGAAGGACTACTCGGCGCTGGTGTCGAAGCTGAAGAACGCGGGCGTCAATGTCGTCTACGTCGGCGGCTACCACACCGAGGCCGGCCTGATGGCACGCCAGGCGAAGGAACAGGGCTACAAGGTGCAGCTCGTCTCCGGCGACGCGCTGGTAACCGACGAGTTCTGGAAGATCACCGGCCCGGCGGGCGAAGGCACGTTGATGACTTTCAGTCCGGATCCGCGCAAGAACCCGGCGGCGGCGGCGGCGGTGAAGAAGTTCCGCGCGCAGAAGTACGAGCCCGAGGGCTACACGCTGTATACCTACGGCGCGATCCAGGCCTGGGCGCAGGCCGTCACCAAGGCGAAGTCGACCGACTGGAAGAAGGTCGCCGGCACGCTGCGCAAGGGCAAGTTCTCGACCGTGCTCGGCTCGATCGGCTTCGACAAGAAGGGCGACGTCACCGCGCCCGGCTACGTCTTCTACGTCTGGAGCAACGGCAAGTACGACT
>JAQBBQ010000153.1:0-14127 GCA_032125995.1 Betaproteobacteria bacterium
CACCAGAAATTGAGGTATTTCTGCAGCAACGGAAGATCGATCGCGCCGTGCGCGCGGATCGCCGCGGGATCGTCGGTGCCGAGCTCCTTCATGACCTCGAGCGTGCGCTTGACGACGCGGCCGATGCCCGTCTCGCCGACGAACATGTGATGCGCTTCCTCAGTCAGCATGAAGCGGCAGGTGCGTGACAGGGGATCGAAAGCCGATTCGGCGAAGCTCTTGAGCTGGTATTTGCCGTCACGATCGGTGAAATAGGTGAAGCAGTACAGCGACAGCCAGTCGGTAATCGGCTCGTTGAAGGTGGACAGGATCCGCGGTTTGTCGGCATCGCCGGAATGGCGTTGGAGCAGCTCCTCGGCCTCCTCGCGCCCGTCGCGCCCGAAGTAGGCGTGCAGCAGATACACCATGGCCCACAGATGGCGCCCTTCTTCGACGTTGATCTGGAACAGGTTCCGCAAGTCGTAGAGCGACGGGCAGCTGTGTCCGAGCAGGCGCTGCTGCTCGACCGAGGCGGGCTCGGTGTCGCCCTGCGTCACGATCAGGCGGCGTAGCGTCGAGCGGTATTCGCCGGGCACCTGCTGCCAGACCGGCTGACCCATCGCATCACCGAAGCCGATCGAGCGGTCGGCGACGGGTTCGGCGAGAAAAATGCCCCAGCGATAGTCCGGCATCTTCACGGCGCCGTACTGCGCCCAACCGTCGGCGTCGACCGAGGTCGCGGTGCGCAGATAGACGTCGGCGTTCTGGAAGTCGCTCGGCCCCATCTCGTTCCACCACTGCAGGAAATGCGGCTGCCAGTGCTCGAGCGCGCGCTGCAGGCTGCGATCGTTCGCAAGGTTGACGTTGTTCGGAATTTTTTCGCTGTAGTTGATGGTCATTGCGTGCTCCGTAAAACCGGGAAAACCGGGGTCAGACCCCTTTTGAATCGCTGGGGCTTCCGATCATCTAAAAAGGGGTCTGACCCCATGGTCGCCTTTGCAAGGGCCTTTGCTAATCCAAAAAGGTCTGCCCCCTTGTACTTTCAGACCCGTTCCCAATTGAACTTGGCTTTCGCCCCTGAGCCGTACACCTTGAGCGCACCGTGCTCGCCGACGGCGTTCGGCCGGATGAAGATCCAGTTCTGCCAGGCTGACAGACGCCCGAAGACGCGCGTGGCCATGTTCTCCTGTCCGCTAAAGCGCAGGCTTGCTTCCATGCCGGTGAGCGCATCGGGCGAAAGGCTCACGCGCTCCTCGATCGCAATGCGCACTTCGTCCTCCCAGTCGAGGTCGTCCGGCGTCACGGTCACCAGTCCGCGCTCGAGCGCCTGCTCGGCATCGAGCTGCACGCCGAGTTCCTGTTTCGCTGCGGCGACCGGATTCGGCTCGCCGCAGAAGTGGGCCTCAACGCGCGCGACATCGTTCACCATCGGGTAGGCGCCGAAGTTGAGCGCCGAGAGGGCGATGCGCGGCGCGTTCTGCGGTTCGTCGGGAAGCTGCAGCATGTAGCTGCGGTCCGCGGCGAGGGCGAGCTCGAACAAGGTGCCGGCGAAGCAGGAGTCCTGGTCGATGATGGCGAACATCGAGCGGCTCGAAACGTCGAGCCGCGCAAGCGTACGGCGCAGCAGGCCGACGGTCTCGTGGACGAACCAGTGGTCGGCGTGGTCCTCGAGCGTCCTGTCGGCTTCGAGCACCGCAGCCGGGTTGCCGCGCGTCTTCAGCAGCCACAAGCCGAGCTCGAGTTCGTTGGTGCGCAGCATCAGAATGGCATCGTCCAGCTCGCGTGCGAATTGCAGCGGCCACCAGGCGACGCCCTGCTCGAGGATTTCAGCGGGCGATTGCGGCAACGGTTCCTGCGGTCCCTGCACGGTGATGGTCGCCGTGCGCGCGCCGCGATCGATCGCGACATCGACCCGCTCGTAGTGATAGCCCAGGTCGTCGATCGTGCGCTTGAGCGGCGTCAGCGTGACCCCAGGCGAGCCGCCGCTGTGGCGGGTGGACTGTTTCGCAAGCTCGAGCGCCCGCGTCTTGATCAGTTCGGCGAACTGCTGCGGCTTGGCGACGTGGTCGACGAGGCGCCAGGACCGTGCTCGATCGGCACGCACGCCCTCGGCCATCGTGCAGAACACGTCGGCGAGGTCGCGTCGCACATGGCGCTTGTCGACCAGGCGCGTCAGGCCACCGGTACCCGGCAGCACGCCGAGCAGCGGCACTTCGGGCAGGCTCACGGTGCTCGAGCGGTCGTCGACCATGGCGATCTCGTCGCAAGCGAGCGCGAGCTCGTAACCGCCGCCGGCGGTGGCGCCATTGAGTGCCGCGAGTGTCTTCAGACCCGAGTGGCGGCTCGAATCCTCGAGTCCGTTGCGCGTCTCGTTGGTGAACTTGCAGAAGTTCACCTTCCACGCGTGCGAGCTATGGCCGAGCATGTAGATGTTCGCGCCGGAGCAGAACATGCGGCTCTTGCCGCTGGTGATGACGACGCTTTTCACGCCCGGGTGCTCGAAGCGGATGCGATTCAGCGCATCGTGCAGCTCGATGTCAACGCCGAGGTCATAGGAATTGAGCTTCAGTTTGTAGCCGGGCACCAGGCCTTTGTCCTCGGCGACATCGAGCGTCAGCGTCGCGACCGGACCGTCCACCGCCAGCGTCCAGTGGTTGTAGCGCTCCGGGCTGGTGTCGTACACGATCGTCATGCGTTCCGCAGGAACCATTGCATTCTCCTCAGTACTCTGTTTCGACTAGTCGGCGCCGACCAGGGCGCGCAGCCTGGTCACGCTATGCTTCACCGCCTGGCCCGAGGTGTCGATCGTTGCATCGGCACGCGCATAGAGGCGGTCACGATCGCTGAGCAGGCGGCGGATTTCTTCGAGCGCCTCCGCGCGGCCACGGAAAGGCCGCATGTCGCCTTGCGCGATCACCCGCGCCATATGTTCCTCGGGCGAGGCTGTCAGCCACACGCAGAAGCAACGCTCGCGCAACAGCTGGTAGGTCTCGGGTTCGGACACGATGCTGCCGCCGGTGGCGATCACGGCGCGGTCGTTGGTGCGCAAAACGCGCTCGAGCGCACGGCGCTCGAAGCGGCGGAACGCATCCTGGCCGTAGATCGAAAATACCTCACTCAGCTCGGCGCCGGCCTCGCGTTCGACCTCGCGATCGAGCTCGATGAAGGGCGTGCCGAGCAGCTTTGCGAGCATCGCGCCGATGGTCGATTTTCCCGCGCCGCGCAAGCCGAGCAGCGCGACCCGGCGCCGGCGCGGCGAGCCGAATTGGGTTTGCAACAGCTGGTGTGCGGCGGCGATGCGCGCCGCGGGGAGGGTGCCGAGGAACTGCATGATGAGTCCGAGCGCGGCCGGCGCGTCGCCCTGTTCGCGCACCAGGTCTTCGACCGCCACGTTCATTGCCTGTGCAACTTTGCGCAGCAGGAGGACCGAGATGTTGCCGTGTCCGGCTTCGAGCTGCGCCAGATAACGCTCCGAGACGCCCGAGGCGAGCGCAAGCGCCTTGCGTGCGAGGCCGTGCTCCTGGCGCCAGGCGCGCACGCGCTCGCCAAGGCGTGCAAGGAACGCAGCCTCGGCGGCTTCGTCGCGTTCGATGTGCGGCAGGATGCTGCCCATGTGGCCTTGACCCGCTTGACCTGCGGTAATGAAATATAATTCTTGACGTGAATTCTATGATGCAATATATTTTGTGTCAACAGAAGCTGGGAAACCGTGCATGGTGATGAAAATCAACGTGTTGGTCGGAACCATGACCGGCACTGCACAACTGGTTGCGCAGGAACTCGAACTGACCTGGGACGACGGCGAAACGCAGGTCGAGACCCTGCTCATGGACGCGCTCGATGCGAGCGTATTCGAGCGTGACGGCGTGTTCCTGATCTGTACCTCGACCTATGGACAGGGCGACGTACCCGATAACGCCAAGCAGCTCTACGAAGACCTGCAGGCGAAGCGCCCGGACCTGGCGCAGGTCCGCTATGGCGTGTTCGGTCTCGGCGATCGAACCTATGCCGAAACCTTCAACTTCGGCGGCAAGCGCTTCGATGAGCTGCTGACCGAACTCGGCGCGCAACGCATTGGCGAGCGAGTCCAGCACGATGCCTCCTCGGGGGTACTGCCCGAGGAGACGGCCGCCGAGTGGGGAACCGACTGGCTCGAGCAGGCGCGCGCGGCCGCGGCGCAGACGGCATAATTCCCATCAGGGACTGAAGGAGGGGACGATGACGCTTTCGACCGCCGACCACGCGTTGAGCCCGCCGCGGGTCGAGATCCCGCGGGTCTACAACGCCGCAGTCGATCTCATCGAGCGCAACCTCGTCGCCGGGCGCGCGGACAAGATCGCGTACATCGACGACGCCGGTTCGATCACATTTGCGGCGCTTGCCGAGCGTGTGAACCGGTTCGCGTCGTCACTCGGCACGCTCGGCCTGGAGCCGGAGCACCGCGTGATGGTCGCGATGCTCGATACGATCGACTGGCCGACCGCCTTCTTGGGCGCGATCAAGGCCGGGGTGATCCCGATCGCGACCAACACGCTGCTGACGACGTCCGATTACGAATTCATGCTGCACGACAGCCGCGCGCGCGTGCTGTTTGTCTCGGCAGCCTTGCTGCCGCAGTTCGCGCCGCTGCTCGAGGATCGGGCGCAGCGCCTGCCGTGGTTGCGTCACGTCGTCGTCTCGGGCGCGAACGCGCAGGGGCATCTGGCGTTCCAGGACCTGCTCGGGCGCGGCACGGCATCGTTCACCGCTGCACCGACGCTGGCTGACGAGACCTGCTTTTGGCTCTACTCGTCGGGCTCCACGGGCACGCCCAAGGGCACCGTGCATGTCCACTCGGGCCCGATCCTGACTGCGGAGCTGTATGCGCGACCGGTGCTTGGCATCCGCGAGGATGACGTCGTGTTCTCGGCGGCAAAACTGTTTTTCGCCTATGGCCTGGGCAATGCGCTGTGGTTCCCGCTCGCCGTCGGCGCGACGACCGTGCTGATGGCCGAGCGGCCGACGCCGCCGGCGGTGTTCAAGCGCCTTACCGAGCGCAAGCCGACGATCTTCTACGGTGTGCCGACGCTGTATGCCGCGCTGCTGGCGAGCACCGAGTTCCCCGCGCGTGATGCGCTCAAGCTGCGCCGCTGCGCGTCGGCCGGCGAAGCGCTGCCGCCGGAGATCGGCAAGCGCTGGAAGGAGAACACGGGTGTCGACATTCTCGATGGCATCGGCTCAACCGAGATGCTGCACATCTTTCTGTCCAACCGCGCAGATGCGCTGCGCTACGGCACCACCGGCAAGGTGGTGCCGGGGTACGAACTGCGCGTGGTGGACGACGCCGGCAACACGGTCAAACGGGGCGAACTCGGCGAGTTGCTGATTCGGGGTCCGACCAGTGCCGCGCAATACTGGAACAACCGGGCCAAGACCCGGTCCACCTTTGAAGGCGCGTGGACGCGAAGCGGCGACAAGTATCTGCAAGACGCCGACGGTTATTACGTCTACGGCGGGCGTGCCGACGACATGCTGAAGGTATCGGGGATCTGGGTATCGCCGGCCGAGGTCGAAGGGGCGCTGATCTCGCATGACGCCGTGCTCGAGGCCGCGGTCGTCGGCGCCGAGGACGACAGCAAGCTCGTCAAGCCCAAGGCATTCGTCGTGCTCAAGCAAGGTCACGCCGCTGGCGACGCGCTCGCTGACGCGCTCAAGCAGCACGTCAAGGACAAGCTTGCGCCGTATAAATACCCGCGCTGGATCGAGTTCGTCGGCGAATTGCCGAAAACGGCCACCGGCAAGATCCAGCGCTTCAAGTTACGCACTTAGAGGAAGGCAGCGAACATGGCACAGGGGCAAGACGTACGCAGCGCGGATCTGCGCATGGATCCCGCGGCGCTTTTTCTCGAAGAGATTTTCACCGACCGGCGCGTCGGCACGATCCGGCGCATGACGCCGGTCGACGGCCAAGGCGCGCCCGATCGCGCGCAGCCGGTGACCTACACCGGCGAGACGCAGGTCGTCACGCCGGTCGGCACATTGCCGATTGCGTTCGAAATTGATGCGGCCTCGCTGGCGGAGGCGGCGGAGAAGTTCGGCGAGCTCGCGCAACAGGCGATCGAGCGCACGATGAAGGAGTTGCAGGAAATGCGCCGCCAGGCCGCCTCGTCGATCGTCATCCCGCAAGGCGGCCTGCCGCCCGGTGGGATGCCGGGGAGCGGAAAGATCCAGATGCCCTGAGCGGCTGCGCGCGGCCTAGCCGAGCGTCGTCAGGTCCTCGGGCGACAGGCGTAGCGCTGCGGCGGCGACGTTTTCCTCGAGGTGCGCGACCGAGTGGGTTCCCGGAATCGGCAGCATCACGGGCGAGTGGGCAAGTAGCCAGGCGAGCGCAACCTGGGCGGCGGTCGCGCGGTAGCGCGCGGCCACGCGTTTGACCTTCACCGAACGCAAGACCGATCCCGCGCCGAGCGGATACCAGGGCAGGAAGGCGATTCCACGCTGGGCGCAGGCCGCGAGCACGTCTTCGCTTGCGCGCTCGCCCAGGTTGTATTCGTTCTGTACCGAGACCACCTCGACGATGCGCTCGGCGGCCTTGAGCTGTGCCACGCTCACGTTGGACAGACCGATATGACGAATCTTGCCCGCGCGCTGCGCCTGGGCGAGCGCGCCGACCGAATCGACGAAGGGCACGCGCGGATCGGGCGCGTGGAACTGGTACAGGTCGATGCATTCGAGGCGCAGGCGCTTCAGGCTGCCCTCGATCGCGTGCCTGAGTTGCTCGGGCCGGCCATCGGGCGTCCACGCGGGACGGCTCGGCCGCGTCAAGCCGCCCTTGGTGCCGATAATCAGGCCTGCCGGATAGGGATGCAGCGCTTCAGCGATGATCTCCTCCGACACGTTCGGCCCGTAGCTGTCGGCGGTGTCGAGGAAATCGATGCCGAGCGCGAGCGCGCGCCGGAGGAGATCCTTGGCCGCCGTGCGATCGGGCGGGTCGCCCCATACGCCCGCGCCGGTGACGCGCATCGCGCCAAATCCCATGCGCTGTACGGTCAGGTCGCCGAGGCGGACCGTTCCGGCGGCGTGCGCGGACATGAGGCTGCGGCTGTCTTGCATGATGCGATCCTGCAAGGTCTTGCGCCATTATAGGTAGTGCGGCGTGCGAAAATGCGATCACAGGATTACGGGCACGAATGATGGAATCGCAGGACTGGGCATTTCCCGACGAACTACAGCCACAACCCGAGGATTTCGGGTTCGACCTGGATCGCGCGCTCGACGCGCTGGTGCTGGTGCGGACCGAGATTCCGGAGCAGGCGTTCACGGCATCCATTCTCGGCACCGAGCGCCTCGGTAACGGCGTGGTGATCCAGGCTGATGGCCTGGTGCTCACGATCGGCTATCTGATCACCGAGGCAACGAACATCTGGCTGACGACCCACAGCGGCGCGGCCGTCGCGGCGACGCCACTCGCCTACGACCAGACCACGGGACTCGGCCTCGTACAGCCGCTCGGCAGGCTGGATGCGCCCGCGCTCAAGCGCGGCTCGAGCACCGACTGTGCGGTTGGCGACGACCTTCTCGTCGCCGGGCATGGCGGGCGCGCCCATGCGCTGAAGGCAAAACTGCTCGCCAAGCGCGAGTTCGCGGGGTACTGGGAATACCTCCTCGACGAGGCACTGTTCACCGCACCGGCGCACCCGCAATGGGGCGGCTCGGCGCTCATCGGGCGGGACGGTCAGCTGCTCGGCATCGGCTCGCTGCTGGTGCAAGAGAAGATTACCGACGAAGCCGAGCAGGGCAACATGATCGTACCGATCGATCTGCTTGAGCCCATTCTGAACGATCTGCTGACCACCGGTCGCTCGAGCCGGCCGCCACGACCGTGGCTCGGGATCTACACCACCGAACTCGGCGGACATGTCGTCGTCGCCGGCGTCGCCGAGGGCGGACCTGCCGAGAAGGCAGGGTTGCAGACCGGGGATGTTTTTCTCGAGGTGGACGGGGCGCGCATTGCCGGCCTCGCCGATCTGTTCCGCAAGATCTGGGCGCTCGGCGTCGCGAGCGTCGACGTGCCGCTCACCATTGCACGTGAGGGGAAGGGCATGCATATCGACGTCCGCTCGATCGACCGCCACGACCTGCTGTGGAAACCCTACTTGCACTGACCCGCGCCTAATGCGCAAGGCCCGCAACCGAATGGGGATTGCATGAACGAGGTCTACGTCATCGCGACCGCCTGCACGCCGTTCGGCAAGTATGCGGACAAGTCCTTCAAGGACCTGACCCGCGAGGCGTACCTGCAGGTGCTTGCGGACGCTGGGCTAGACGACGGTGGCGCGATCGAGCAAGCCTGGTTTGGCAACTGCGGCATGGGCAGCTTCGGCCAGGCCTGCATCCGCGGTCAGGTCTGCTTCACACCGCTGGTACGTGAAGGACGCTTCCCCGAGCGCGTGCCAATGATCAACGTCGAGGGCGGCTGCGCGACCGCCTCGATGGCCTTTCACGGCGCCTGGAAGGACGTGCTCTCGGGGCAGTCCGCGCTTTCGCTCGCCATCGGGGTCGAGAAGACCTTTGTGGTTGACGATCCGGCGCGCACGCAGGAGATCTTCGACGGCGGCATCGATCAGCTCGACCCGCAGGAATGGGCCGCGTACTACGCAGCTGCGGGCGAACGCGCCGGAAAGCCGTTCGCGCCGAAGGCCGGTGGCGGCACGGTCTTCATGGATACCTACGCAACGCAGGCTGCCTATCACATGAAGAAGTACGGCACCACACAACGCCAGATCGCCGCCGGGGCCGCGAAGAATCACGCGATGGGCGCGAAGAATCCGATTGCGCAATACCGTTTCGAAGTCTCGGTCGACCAGGCGCTTGCCGATCGCGTGGTGAGTTTCCCGCTCACGCGCTCAATGTGCGCGCCGATCGGCGACGGCGCGGCCGCCGCGCTATTGTGTTCGCGGCAGTTTCTCGATGCGCTGCCCGCCCGGGTGCGCGAGCGTGCGGTGAAAGTGCGGGCAAGCGTGCTCTCGGGTGGAAAATACCGCGACCTCGACGAGCCAGGGCTGAGCCAGGTCGCGGCGCAGCGCGCCTACCGCGCCGCAGGGCTCGTGCCGGAGGACATCGATGTCGCCGAGGTGCACGACGCGACCTCGTTCTGCGAGATCTACCAAAGCGAGATGCTCGGTTTCTGCGCCCCGGGCGAGGGCGGCGCGCTGGTCGAATCGGGGGCGAGCGCACTGGGCGGCCGGCTGCCAGTGAATCTGTCGGGCGGCCTCGTCTCCAAAGGCCATCCCGTCGGCGCCACGGGACTTTCGATGCTCCACGAGCTTACGCTGCAGCTGCGCGGCGAAGCCGGCGAACGCCAGGCCGCGGGCGCGCGGATCGCGCTCGCGGAAAATGGCGGCGGGGTGATCGGCTTCGACGAGGCGGCCTGCGCGATCACGATCCTCGAAGCCGCGCGCTGACCGGCGCTCAGCGCGGCGCAAGGCCGACGCGCAGCACCCGATCGAGCAGCGCGGGGTAGTCGAGCCCGTCGAGGCCCGCAGCCTCGGCGAACTCGGCATCATGCGCGATGTCCGGGTTCGGATTCGCCTCGAGGAAATACGGGCGGTTGTCCGCACCGAGGCGAAAGTCCATGCGCGCGTAGCCGCTCAGGCCGAGCAGCCGGTAGGCGCGCTTGGTGACCTGGAGCAAAGTGCGTGCGACCTCAGGCGGGAGATCCTTCACGGGCTCGAGCGTGACCTCGCGGCGGACCTGGTAGGCGAGGTTCCATTTGACGCGGCGCGTCGCGATGCGCGGTGCATCCGAGCGCAGATTGCCGATATTCAGCTCGAGCGGCGGCAGCACGCGCAGCCGGCGGTTGCCGATCACACCGACGTAGAGTTCACGGCCGTCGATGAACTGCTCGAGGATCGCGTCGGTGCCGATCTTGTCGTGCATGAAGGCGACGCGCTCGACGAGCTTCTCGTCGTTGGTGACGACCGAGGCTTCGGCGATCCCCAGCGACGCTTCCTCGTACAGGCTCTTGACGATGAGGGGATACTCGAGGGCTGCGGGCTTGCGCCTGAGCGTGCGGCTCTTGGGCACCACTTGAAAGCGCGGCACCGGAATGCGGTGGTAGTGCAGAATCTTTTTCGACAACGCCTTGTCGCGGGCGATCATCAGGCCGCGCGGGTTGCAGCCGGTGTAGGACGCCTGCACCAGTTCGAGGTAGCTGACGACGTTCTGGTCGAGTAGCACCGAGCCGTGGAATTCCTCGAGCAGGTTGAACACGATGTGCGGCTTGAATTCGGTGATCGCGCTGCGCAGCGGCGCAAGGTCGTCGACCAGGCCGAGCGGGCGGGCCTCGTGGCCGAGCTTGCGCAGGCCCTGCAGCACGTCGTACTCGGTCTTCAGCTCGAGGAATTGCTGCTCGCTCAGCCCCTTGATGTCGTCGGGCGGAATGAGGTCGGTGTGCATCAGCACCAGGACGCGGTGCTTGCGGAGGATCTTTTTCTTTGCGGCCATCGGTGGTGTCGTTCGTCGTGCGCTACAGTTACATTGCGTGCGACTCGCGGCCGCGGTAGAGGTAGGTCATGCCGTGGACGGTGAGCAGCACCGCGAAATCGAGCATCAGCTGCCGCTCCGAGCCGCGCGCCATGAGCTTGAGCTCGCGGCAGCGCCCGATCATCTGGTTCAGCACCGCGTCGATGGTGAACTCGTAGCCTCGGCTCCAGCGCGCGACCAGCCTGCGAATCTCGCGCCGGTTGCGGCGCAGAAATTGGGCTGCCGTGAGGCCGATCGACGGCGGGCGCTTGCGCGTCAGCGGTTCGCCCGCGGCGTCCTGGCCGTCGAATATCCGGCGCAGATCGCGATCGTAGGCGTCGGTGAACCCGGGACGGTAGTGGGCGCGCTTTTTCTCATAGTACTCACGCAGCGTGATGTGCAGGCTGGGGAGGTTGTAGGGGCGCGCGCGGCTGTGGCGTTGTTTGCGCACACGGCCGGTGAGTTCCTCCATCAAGGCATCGACGGTGTCGAGCTTTTTTAGTGCTGGCCACCCCTGGTAGCGCCGGCGCCAGCTCGCGCGCGGACGCAGCCAGACTGCGAAGGTCTCCGCGAAGTCCTCCTCCGGGTGGCTTTGCGCGTACCACCCCGGCAGGTGGTGAACGAAGCGCCGGCTCACCGGGTTCGGCCGGTAGGCCTGCGGGTAGGGCGTCGTCGAGCGCCCGAAGGTGCGCTGCCAGCGGCGCCGGCGGTTGAGCCGGTAAGCGTGCAGGATCGCGTGGCCGACCTCGTGGCGCAGATACTGCATGCAGGACGCGACCGTGCCGCCCTCGACATGCAGCATGCGTGAGCGTTCGAGCTTCATCAGCCGCGGATGGGCGAGGTAGAACGGCAGCGCGACGCCGGGGACTTCGGCCGGCGAGAACCATTCGTCGGACAGCCAGAAGTGCGGCGCGAAGCGCAGGCCGCGCTGCGCCAGTTCGTCGATCACCCGCTCGATGCAGGTCTGCAGCCAGGTGCCCTCGATGCGCAGGCCCAGATCGCTCATTCGAAGATCGAGCAGATCGCGGTGATCGAGGCGGGCCCAGGCATAACGTCGGCCCCATTTTCGGCGTCCGCGCGGCATGCGAATCAGGCTACCCGATGGCGCGGCGCGCGACAAACCCTCAGCGGCGTCTGGTTTGGTTTCCTGAGCAACGTATTGCTTGGACCGTGGCAGCGGGGTAGATTGCCGAGGCTTCGAAATCCACGCGCGCCAGCGAAGCAGATTAACGCTGCAAATAGAATCGCTTATCCCTTTGCCGAACGACGACACCGAATTCATCGCGTCAGCCCGGGCCGCCGGACTTCGCTACGTGACGGACGCCTCGCCCGGCATTCGGCGACGTGGCGCCGGCAAGGGGTTCTTCTATCTGGACCAACAGGGGCGCCGCATCGCCGATCGCAAAACGATCGAGCGGATCAAGCAGATCGTCATCCCGCCCGCCTGGACCGACGTCTGGATCTGTCCTAGCCCACAGGGACACATTCAGGCTACCGGCAGCGATGCGAAGGCAAGGAAACAGTATCGGTATCACCCGAAATACCGCGCGGTTCGGGACGAGACCAAATTCGAGCGCATTCTCAAGTTCAGCAAAGTCTTTCCCAAGGTCCGCAGGCGTGTCGAACGCGACCTCCGGCGCCCGGGCGTCGATCGGCGCAAGATGTTCGCGGTCGTCGTTTATTTACTCGAAACCACGCTCATCCGCGTGGGCAATGAGGAATACGCGCGTGACAATGAATCCTACGGGCTGACGACGTTACAGGATCATCACGCCGAAGTTGAGGGTGGCCGAATCACGTTCGAGTTCCCGGGCAAGAGCGGCGTCGACCACGCGATATCGTTTTCCGATCGCCGATTGGCGCGCATCATCCAGCAGTGTCAGGACTTGCCCGGCGAGCAACTCTTCCAATACGAGGGCGACGACGGCACGCTCCAATCGATAGATTCCGGCGACATCAACGCGTACTTGGCCGAGATTTCCGGCGGTGATTTCACCGCCAAGGACGTTCGTACCTGGGCCGGAACCGTTCTCGCCGCGGCGGCGCTGCGAGATATCGGGGTGGCCCACTCGAAACGCGAGGCCGAACGCAACATTCGCCGAGCCCTCGACCAGGTGGCCAATCATCTCGGCAACACACGAGCGGTCTGCTTGCACTATTACGTGCACCCGCTGGTGCTAAAGAAGTATCGTGCCGGCAAGGTGATCAGTGCGCCACTGTCGGAGAAGAAACACGAACGAAAGAACCCCCGGGCCGTTCTTCGACGGGATGAAGTGGCGGTGCTCGATCTGATCCAATAGTCCGGCGACCGTTCCTCCGGAACGGGCAGCATTGTTCGCTACCGGCGCTGACGGTTAAACTGTGTTTGACAATGGCCATCGTTAAAGAGGACCTCACCAGAATGACCGCAACGCACGACAATGCCGCCAGCACCACGTTCGACGCCATCGTCATCGGTGCCGGCGTCGGCGGCCTCTATGCGCTGTACCGCCTGCGCGACAAGCTCGGCATGCGGGTGCGCGTTCTCGAGGCCGGCGCCGACGTCGGCGGTACCTGGTACTGGAACCGCTACCCGGGCTGCCGATGCGACGTCGAAAGCCTGGAGTATTCCTTCTCGTTCGACGACGCGCTGCAGCAGGAATGGTCCTGGCCGGAGCGTTACGGGAACCAGCCGGAGATCCTGGAGTATGTCGGCCATGTCGCCGACCGCTACGATCTGCGCCGCGACATTCAGTACAACACCCGCGTCACCTCGGCGACCTACGATCGCGCCAGCAACCGCTGGACCGTGGGGACTAGCGCCGGCGAGCAGTTCAGCGCGCCGGTTTGCGTGATGGCGACTGGCAACCTGTCGGTGCCGCGCGTGCCCGACTTCAAGGGCCTGCAAAGCTTCAAGGGCGGCTGGTATCACACCGGCATGTGGCCGCATGCGCCGGTCGACTTTACCGCGCTTCGGGTCGGCGTGATCGGTACCGGATCCTCTGGCGTGCAATGCATCCCGATCATCGCCCGCCAGGCCAAGGCGCTGACGGTGTTCCAGCGCACCGCCAACTTCATCCTGCCGGCGAAGAACGGACCGATGGACAAAGCGCTCGAGGCCAGGCACAAGGCGGAGTATCCGGCGCGCCGCCGCGCCGCATACGACACGCCGTTCGGCATCGGCGGCTTTCCGCCGCCGATCAAATCGGCGTTGGACGCCAGCCCGCAAGAACGCGAGGCGATGTACGAGCGAAAGTGGGCCGAGGGCGGCTCGATCAGTTTTCTTTACAGCTACAACGACCTGCTGACCAGCAAAGAGGCCAACGACACCGCGGCTGAATTCGTGCGCGAAAAAATCCGCTCGATCGTCAACGATCCGGCGACGGCGGAGCTGCTGTGTCCGAACAACCACCCGATCGGCACCAAGCGGCTGGTGCTCGACACCGGCTACTACGAGACGTACAACCGCGACAACGTCACGCTGGTGGACGCGCGCAAGGCGCCGATCGAGGAAATTTCGCCGAACGGCCTGCGCACCACCGAGGCCGCCTACGCGCTGGACGCGATCGTGTTCGCCACCGGATTCGATGCGATGACCGGTGCGCTGAAGGAAATCGACGTGCGCACCACCGACGGCCGCTCGCTGACGGCCGACTGGGCTGATGG
>JAQBBQ010000154.1:0-20641 GCA_032125995.1 Betaproteobacteria bacterium
CCGGCATGTAGGCGCCGCCGGCGGTGGAGGAGCCGTGCACCACCGTCACCACCGGCAGGCCGGCGGCGGAAAGTTTCGCCAGGTTGTAGAAAATCGCACCGCCGTGGATAAAGCCCTCGACGCGGTACTTGAGCAAATTTGCGCCCGCCGATTCGACCAGGTGCACGAACGGCAGCTTGTTCTCCAGCGCGAGGCCCTGGGCGCGGATCAGTTTTTCGCGCCCCATGTGCTGGATGGCGCCGGCGTCGATTCCGGAATCGCTCGCCACCACCATGCAACGCACACCGGAAATGTAACCGACGCCCGCGATCATGCCGCCGCCGGGGATAGTCTTCTCCGGGTCCGGATGGTCAAGGCAGTAGCCGGCCATGGACGACAACTCGAGCCACGGCGCACCCGCATCGAGCAGCCGCTCGATGCGCTCGCGCGGCAGCAGTTGCCCACGCTTCTCGAACAGCGGCTTGGCTTTGGCGGATTCGTCGCGCGTGCGCGCCTCCAGGTGCCGCAGGCACTCGATCAGCTTCAGCATGCCCGCGCGGTTGCGCTGGAACGCCTCGCCGGTGACATCAATCTTCGATTGGATATGGGGCATCAGCCGCGCAACAAAGAAAGCATCTGCTTGGTCAGTGTCCACCAATGGAATATCATCCGTCAATGATCCCCCGGACCCTGTTTACGCCGGAGCACGAGACCTTCCGCGACAGCGTGCGCAGGTTCATGGAAGAGGAGGTCAAGCCGCACGACGAGCGCTGGCAGGAGCAGGGCTACGTGGATCGCGAAGTGTGGCTCAAGGCCGGCGCTAACGGCTTCCTGTGCGCCTCGATGCCCGAGGAGTACGGCGGCTCGGGCGCGGACAAGCTCTACAGCGTGGTGCTGATGGAAGAGCAGGCGCGCGCCAACAACTCCTCGCTGGGCTGGGGGCTGCACTCGGAAATCGTCGCGCCCTACCTCCTGCGCTACGGCAGCGACCCCCTGAAGAAGAAATACCTGCCGAAAATGGCCGCCGGCGAGATGATCAGCGCAATCGCCATGAGCGAGCCCGGCGCGGGCTCCGACCTGCAGGCGGTGAAGACCAGCGCGCAGAAGAAGGTCGACAGGTACATCGTCAACGGCTCGAAGACCTTCATCACCAACGGCTGGCACTGCGACCTGGTGATCGTGGTGGCGAAAACCGAGCCGGCGAAAGGCGCCAAGGGCACCAGCCTGGTGGTCGTCGACACCACGATGAAGGGTTTCACCAAAGGCAAGCGGCTCAAGAAGCTGGGCCTCAAGGGCCAGGACACGGCGGAGCTGTTCTTCGACAACGTCGAGGTGCCGGCGGAGAACCTTCTGGGCCAGGAGAACAACGGCTTTATCTATCTGATGCAGGAGCTGCCCTGGGAACGCATGCAGATCGCGATCGGCGCCATTGCGAAGTCCGAGGCGGCGATCCAGTGGACGATCGACTACGTGCGCGAGCGCAAGGCCTTCGGCAAAACCGTGGCGAGCTTTCAGAACACGCGTTTCAAGCTCGCCGAGCTGGCGACCGAAGCGCAGGTGGCGCGCGTGTTCGTCGACCGTTGCCTGGAATTGCTGCTCGTCAAACAGCTCGACACCGCGACGGCGTCGATGGCTAAGTACTGGTGCTCGGATATCGAATGCAAGATCATCGACGAATGCCTGCAGCTACACGGCGGCTACGGCTTCATGTGGGAATACCCGATCGCGCGCGCCTATGTCGATGCGCGGGTGCAGCGCATCTACGGCGGGACCAACGAGATCATGAAAGAGGTGATCTCGCGGTCGATGGGGCTCGGAGAAAGATAAAAGCCAAAAAGGGGTCAGACCCCCTTTTAGATGACCGTAGGCCTTCAATCGGCAAAAAGGGGTCTGACCCCTTTTGCTACTTCTTCGCGCGCTTTTTGCCGCTCTTCTTCCCACCCAGCTTCTTCTTGGAGAAGTACCAATCCACCGTCTCGTAACCCGCGCGCATGCGTGCACGCGCCTCGGCGATCGTCGCCGGCGCCGGCACGATGACCTTGTCGCCTGGACACCAGCCCTCGGGCGTCGCCACCGCATGCTTGTCGCTGGTCTGCAGCCCTTCGAGCAGGCGCAGGAACTCGGCCACCGAGCGGCCGTTGGTCATCGGGTAGTAGACCATCGCGCGGATCTTGCTCTTGGGGTCGATGAAGAAGGTCGCCCGCACGGTGGAGGTGTCGCTCGCGCCGGGCTGGATCATGCCGTAGTCAGACGCGACCTTCATCGAGAGGTCTTCGATGATCGGAAACGGAATCTCGATGCCGAAGTGTTCTTCGATATTGCGTATCCAGGCGAGATGGGAAAAATTGCTGTCGACCGAGAGGCCGAGCAGCTCGCAGCCCAGCGCCTTGAATTTCGGGTAGGCCTGCGAAAAGGCGATGAATTCGGTCGTGCACACCGGCGTGAAATCCGCCGGGTGCGAGAACAGGACGAGCCACTTGCCGCGGTAGTCCGACAGCGCGCGTGGTCCGTGCGTGGTGCGCGCGCTGAAATCCGGCGCCGGTTCGTTGATGCGCGGAATCCTGCTGGTCCAGACGTTATCCATCACAGCCTCCTTACCTAGTCCCGGAATCGATCGATGATCTCGGGCGGAATGACCCCGGCCTTCATGCCTTCGGGGTCGTTGGGATCTTGCAGTGCCCAGACGCGCAGTTCACGCCCGTCGACGATGACTTTTCCGGCGTTGTGCACGCGGTGCTCGACAATGAACAGCCTGCTACGCCATTCGCCGATCCAGCTTTCGAGCGTGATCGTGTCTCCGAAGCGCGCAGGCCCGAGGAACTTGGCCGTCGCGTCGACAATCGGGAAACCGGCCAGCCGGTAATGCGCCCAGAGTTCGGGCCAGGGCATGCCGCGCTCGCGAAACAGGCGCTCCGCGGCGCGGTCGAACCAGTCGAAGTAGCGCGGATAGAAGACGATGCGCGCCGGATCGCAGTCGGCGAAATCGACGACGATGTCGAGCCGCGAGCGGGCGCCGGGCGCCGCCTTCGGTGCCGGTGATGCGTCCTCGAGCTTGGGTTTTGGATTGCGCATGCGGCGGATTTCAATGGCCAGACGCGAGCGCGCGCCGGCGAGCGCCGATCAGACCAGAACCGCTCGCGTAGGGCAAGCGCAAGTCTCCCAGCGTGGTCATGCCGCCGCGCCAAACGGTGGCACCGCGGCCAGATCGTCGAACTGCGCCGGCCGTTTCTCGGCGTTCGCGCGCACGGCTTCGGCGATGTCACTGCTCTGCCACACGCCCATCTGCAGGAGCGCCATCTGCTGCAGGCTGTCGGCCACGCTGTGTTCGCGCGCATAGTTGATCGCCTGCTTGCTCGCCCACACCGCGGTCGGCGACTTGCCGGCGATCTCGTGCGCCAGCGTGAGCGCGGCGTCTACCGTCGCGGCGTGATCGGCGAACACGTCGTTCACCAGCCCCAGCTCGCGCGCACGCGCGGCGGGGAGCCGCCGCCCGGAATAGGCGTACTCGCGCGCAATCGCCACCGGAATCAAATTTGGCAGGCGTTGCAGGGTGCCGACGTCGGCGACCAGTCCGATATTGATTTCCTGGACACAGAAGAACGCGTCGCTCGAGGCGTAGCGGATGTCGCAGGCGGTGACCATGTCGAGCGCGCCGCCGATGCAGGCGCCCTGGATCGCGGCGATGACCGGCATGCGCAGTGCCTCGAGCCGCGTGAAGGTGCGCTGCAATTGCAGGATCTGCTCGTGCAGCGCGGTGCGAACCGAAGCGTTGCCTTCGGGAATCGCTTCGCCCTTTTCGAACACGGCAAGGTCCATTCCGGCACAGAAATGCTTGCCGCTCGATGAGATGACGAGTGCGCGCGCCGGGGCGTCGCGCTGCAGCTGCTCGAGAATGTCGTCGAGCTCGCGCCAGAACACGCCGTCCATCGCGTTTAGCTTGTCCGGACGGTTGAGTTTCAGATGCGCGATCTTGGCGTCAGTTTCGAGCGTGAAGGATCGGTAGGCCATTGTTTTCCCCTAGAATCGCAGCGCCCGCATGATACCCGCGGGCATGGCATCCGTTGGAGGAGAACCGCATGGCATTGCCGCCGATTCTGCAGACACTGCGCCTTCCGGTCATCGGCGCACCGATGTTCATCGCCGGCAATCCGAAGCTGGTGATCGAGCAGTGCAAGGCGGGCATCGTTGGATCGTTTCCTGCGCTGAACGCGCGCCCCAAGGAGGCGCTGGACGACTGGCTCTCGGAAATCGAGGCTGCGCTCGAGACGCATCGCAAGGCACATCCGGAGGCGCCGCCCGCGCCCTTCGCGGTCAACCAGATCGCGCACAAGTCGAACGACCGGCTCGCGCATGACGTCGAGATCTGCATTCGCCACAAGGTCCCGATCACCATCACCAGTCTGCGCGCACCGAACGAAGTGGTCGAGGCGGTGCACGGCTACGGCGGTATCGTGCTGCACGACGTGATCAACGTGCGCCACGCACATAAGGCGCTCGAGGCGGGGGTGGACGGATTGATTCTGGTCTGCGCGGGCGCGGGTGGCCACGCCGGGCGGCTGTCGCCGTTCGCGTTGATCGGCGAGGTGCGCAAGTTTTTCGACGGACCGCTCGTGCTGTCGGGTGCGATCGCCACCGGCGACGCGGTGCTTGCGGCGCAGGCCGCGGGGGCTGATCTGGCCTATATCGGGACGCGCTTCCTGGCGACGCCCGAGGCGAGCGTGCCCGAGCGCTACAAGGACGAGATTCTGAAGGCGACGGCCAACGACATCATTTACACCGACCTGTTTTCAGGCGTGCACGGCAACTACCTGCGCCACAGCGTGGTCGCGGCCGGCTACGACCCGGACAACCTGCCGAAGTCGGACCCGTCGAAAATGAACTTCGGCACTGAAGGCGGTGCCGAGAAGAAGGTGTGGCGCGATATCTGGAGCGCGGGGCAGGGGGTCGGTCAGATCGACAAGATCATGCCGATCGCCGAGGTCGTCGACGGGCTTGCGGCGGAGTACGCCGCTGCGCGGCGGCGATTGCAGATCGGGACGTGAAGCGCCCGGCGCGGGCGTACCCGCGCCGGGCTGTTGCCGCTACCTCAGGGCCTGATGTAAGTCCAGCCCTGCTGTTGGCGGTCGGAGATCTCGACGATGCCGCCTGGGACGACCCGCATGCCGCCGATGAGATCGTTCTTGGTCAGCTTCATCTTCTTCATCGTCGTCCCGCAAGCCGCGATGTCGACGCTGCTGTCGAGCGCAGCGTTTACCCGCCCGGCGACCTTGGAGTTGGCCTTTAGCATGTTGAGGCCGGGCCCGTAGGCGACGATCTCCACCTGCACGTTATCCTTCCCGTAGTGTTGCTGGAGATTTTGCGCATTGTTGAGCGCGAGGTTCCACTTCTGGGGGTCGTTGTCGCTGACCTGGATGACGACGCGGTTCTTGCCGTCTCCGGCCATGCGGGCGCCGCCTTCGTGGGCGCAGCCTGCGAGGCCCCCGAGCGCGAGCGTGCCCGCCAGCGCTGCAACTACAAGTGCTTGTTTCATTGTGTCTCTCTCCTGTTATCGGGTCGGGGCCGCAACCCGGCCCGTGAGATAAGGACGCGCGAGGCGGGCCGAGTATTCCACAAGGACATGGAATAATCGTTCGCATCTGCGCGTCAGATCCAATATGGCATTCCTCCGCCTGTTCGGCGCTTCCGCCGAGTACCGCCGCCGCATCGAGCAGAGCCGCGAGATGCTGTATCGCCTCGCCCATGCCTGGTGCCACGACGGGTCGCTCGCCGACGACCTTGCACAGGAGGCGCTGCTGCGTGCGCTGTCACGCGAGGCGCAGCTGCGCGATCCGGAGCGGCTGAAAAGCTGGCTGTGCGCGATTCTGGCGAACTGCCTGAATGACCACTACCGTCGCCGGCGCGAACACCAGAACCTGGATGCGCTGGAGGGGCTTGCAGCGGACGACGGTTTGACGCCGGAAGATTCGGCCGCCGTCACCGAGCTTGCGCTGCGGGTGCGGGCGGAAATTGCGCGCCTGCCGCTCGGGCAGCGCCAGGTGCTGACCTTGGTCGACCTCGAGGGATTTTCTTACGCCGAGGTCGGTGAGATTCTCGCCGTGCCGATCGGAACCGTCATGAGCCGGTTGTGCCGTGCACGCCAGGCATTGCGCGCGCCGCTGATGGGTTTCGCGCCCGGTGCGGAAACGGCGGCGCCTGCGGCGACACGAATCAGGAGCGTGAAATGAGCACCTCGAAACATTTGGATCCGGTGTCGCGCGAGATGCAGAACGCATTCGTCGATGGGCAACTCGACGCCGCGGAGTGGACGGCGATGCTCGAGCGCATCGGCGCAGATGCAGAACTGCGGCGCGACATTTGCGAACTGCGCGCGACGAAGGACATGGTGCGCAGCGCTTATTCGGGCGTGGCGCCGCGCGCGCGCCGCGTTACGGCCACGCGCGGCTGGCGCGGCTGGGGTATTGCGGCGACGCTTGTCGTCGCTGTTGCCGCGGGCTGGATCGGCCACGCACTGTTCGACTGGGGGCGTGATTCCACGATCCAACGTCAGGGCGCGACGGCGCTGCGCGACGTTTCCGAGAACCGCGTCCTTGTGCACATCGCCTCGGGCGGTGACGAGCGGCTCGCGAGCGTGCTCGACGAAGTCGAAGACCTGCTGCGCTCGGCGCGCGCGTCTGGCCGTGCGGTGCAAGTCGAGGTCGTTGCAAATAGCACGGGGCTCGACCTGCTGCGTGTTGACGCTTCGAATCAGCGCGCACGAGTGGCTGCGTTGCTTGTTGAATTTTCGAACCTGACTTTCCTCGCCTGCAACCAGGCGATCGAACGTTTGCACGAGCAGGGCGTGCGGGTCCGGTTGCTCCCCGGTGTGCACGTGACCTCCTCGGCGCTGGAACTCGTCGTGAAGCGTCTGCACGGCGGCTGGGTCTATATCCGCGCCTGACGCCTCGCTTTACCTAACTTTACGTCGCGGAGAACCGCGCGCAATCGTGCGTCTTCAGGCTGTGTACCTGCCAATGGCGATTTACGCCGGCCGGCAACACGACCAAGGAGACCACGATGAACGACACCACGAACTCCGGTGAATCGAAAGAAAACCCCCGCCGGCGCTGGCTCAAGCGCGGCGCGCTCGGCGTACTGGCCGCAGGGCTTGCCGGCGGCATCGGCTTCAAGGCCTTTGCGCATCGCGACGGCTTTATGCGCGGACCGTTCGACCCGGCGCAACTCGATGCGCGCCTCGAGCGCATGCTCAAGCACTTCTACGTTGAGATCGACGCCAGCGACGCGCAAAAGGAAAAGCTCGCACCGATCGTCAAGCAGGCGGCGACCGACCTTTTCCCGCTGCGCGAGAAGATGCGTGCCGCGCGTCAGCAGGCGATCGAGCTCTTGACGCAGGACAGCGTTGATCGCGGCGCGATCGAACAGCTGCGCGCCGAGCAGCTCCAGCTCGCCAGCGACGGCTCGAAGCGGCTCGTGCAGGCGCTCGCGGATGCGGCGGAGGTACTTAACCCCGAGCAACGCAAGGCGCTGGCCGAGCGGATGCAGCATCGGCGGCGCTGGCACTAAGCCAAAACGGGGTCAGACCTCAAATCAAAAAGGGGTCAGACCCCTGTGGATAACTTTGCCTCGGCCTACGCATGGCATAGTTCGCCGATGAAGTTATCCACAGGGGTCTGACCCCATGTCTGACCCCATGTCTGACCCCATGTCTGACCCCGCGCGCTACCACCCGCTCCAAGTCGTGCTGCACTGGCTCTCGGCGGTGCTCGTGATATTCGCTTGGATCATCGGCGCAATCGTGTTCGAGCGCATCCCAACGACGGAAACGGCGCAGAAGATCTTCGCGCTCAGGGGTCATATGACCGCTGGGCTATTGATCGCGTTCATCGTGACCTTGCGCCTTGCACTGCGCTTTTCGCTTGACCAGCCGCCGCGCGCGACGAGCGGCAACGCGAAACTCGACCGTCTTGCACTGGCGGTGCATTACGCGCTGTACGTCGCCGTGTTCGGCATGGCGGCGAGCGGATTGACGCTGGCGGTGCAGGCGGGATTGCCGGCGATCGTGTTCGGTAACTCGGACGCGCCGCTGCCGGCGAATTTCTGGGACTTTCCGCCACGTGCGGTGCACGCGGTGATCGGGACGATCCTGATCTCGCTCGTTGCGCTGCATGGCGTGGCTGCGCTCTACCACCAGTTCGTACGCAAGGACGGCTTGCTGCGCCGCATGTGGTTCAGCGGCCCGACCGGCTGAATGGCCGAGCGCATCCTGCTCATCGAGGACGACGCCCGGCTCGCGGCGATGGTCGCCGAGTATCTCGGTGACGCCGGCCTGCGGGTGACGATTGCGCCGAACGGCGAGCAGGGCCTTGCGCGCCTCGCGCGTGAACCGTTCGATGCCGTGGTGCTCGATCTCATGCTGCCCGACATCGACGGGTTGGAGGTTTGCCGCCGCCTGCGCGCGACCTCAGACGTGTCGGTACTGATGCTGACCGCGCGCGGCGATTCGGCAGACCGCATCGTCGGGCTGGAGCTCGGCGCCGACGACTATCTGCCCAAGCCATTCGAGCCGCGCGAGCTGCTTGCGCGGCTGCGCGCGGTCCTGCGCCGGCGTGGCGGCGGCGCCCAGCGTGGCGACGTGTTGCGCTTCGGCGAGCTCGAGATCGACCGCGCAGCGCGCGCGATTCGCGTCGCCGGCAAGCCGGCCGAGCTCACCGCCTATCAGTTCGCGCTGCTCCTCGCGCTCGCCGAGCACGCGGGGCGGGTAATGACGCGCGACGCGCTGATGGACCTGATGAAGGGCGAGCCGCTCGAGGCCTTCGACCGCTCGATCGATGTCCACATCTCGCGCATCCGTGCGGCGGTCGAGGAAGATCCGAAAAAGCCACGTCGCATCCTGACCGTACGCGGGGCGGGCTACGTGTTCGCCAAGGCGCAGGACTGATGCGTCGGCTCTACCTGCGGATCTATCTCGCGGTGCTTGCGAGCGTCGTGGTGTTCGCGCTTGCTGCGGGCTTTCTGTGGCGCCAGCTGTCGGAGCGCGGTCCCGCAGCGCGCGCATTCGAGGTCGCCTCGACGCTCGCGCAGAACGCGCTGCCGCCGTCCGATGCGCCGCGCGCGGAGCAGCAGGCCGCGCTCGAGCGGCTGGCGGCCAACCTTAAGGCGGACGTGACGCTGTACAGCGCGGAGCGCCTGCCGCTCGCACGCGTTGGCCGTCCGCTGCCACCGCCACGCGCTGGAAGTGAGACGGGCGGCTGGGTGCGCGGCGAGCGCGGGCGGCCCGCCTGGGCGCTGCGGCTGACCGATGGGCGCTGGCTGGTCGCGCGCACGCCGCGCCACCGCCCGCATCCAGCCTGGGGCTTGTTCATCACGCTCGGGCTGCTGGCGCTCGCGGTTGGCGTCGGCGCGTACCCGGTGGTGCGCCGTCTGACGCGGCGGATCGAAAACCTGCAGCACGGCGTCGAGTCGCTCGGCGCGGGTGAGCTCTCGGCGCGCGTGCGTGTCGAGGGGCGTGACGAGGTCGCGCAGCTCGCCCAAAGCTTTAACGCCGCCGCAGCGCGCATCGAGGCGCTGGTCGGCGCGCACAAATCGCTCCTCGCCAACGCATCGCACGAACTGCGCACGCCGCTCACACGCATCCGCATGGCGGTCGAACTGATCAAGGAGGGCGCCCCGGCCTCGAGCGAGCGCCGACAGGCGCTCGAGCAGGACATCGCCGAGCTCGATACCTTGATCGACGAGATCTTGCTCGCGAGCCGGCTCGACGTCGTCGAGCGGCTCGATGCCGACGAGGACGTCGACCTGCTCGCGCTCGCCGCTGAAGAATGTGCACGCTACGAGGAAGCCGAGCTCGATGGCCAGCCGGTGACGGTACGCGGTGATCCGCGCCTGCTGCGACGGCTGCTCCGCAACCTGCTGGAGAATGCGCGTCGGCACGGTGCACCGCCGACCGAGCTGCGCATCGCACGCACCGGGACAGGTGCTGAAATCCGCGTCTGTGATCACGGCGCCGGCGTGCCCGCAGACGAGCGCGAGCGGGTGTTCGAGCCGTTTCGCCGTTTTCCGGGGACGACCGACCGCACCGGCGCCGGGCTCGGACTTGCGCTCGTGCGCTCGATCGCGCGCCGCCATGGCGGAGACGCCCGCTGCGAGGAACGGCTGGGGGGCGGCAGCTGCTTTGTCGCGACCCTGGCGGGATCACGCGCCTGATGCGCCCGAGGCGCGCAGGTGCCCCCTGGGGCATACTCGCGCTCCTTCGTGGAGTCCCTTCATGTCCAAAATCGACAGCCTAGAAACGCTACGTCTGCGGCTCGCCGAGTTCGCCGCCGCGCGCGACTGGGATCAGTTCCACAGCCCGAAGAACCTCGCCATGGCGCTTGCCGCAGAATCGGGCGAGTTGCTCGAGCACTTTCAGTGGTTGACCGAGGCCGAGAGCGTCGCGCTGTCGGAAGAGACGCGCGCCGAAGTTGCGCTCGAGATTGCCGACGTCCTGCTGTTTCTCGTGCGCCTGGCCGATCGTCTGCAGATCGATCCGCTCGAGGCTGCGGCGAAAAAGCTCGCCCTGAATGCGCGCAAGTATCCGGTGGAGAAGGCGCGTGGCCGGTCGACGAAATACGACCGGCTCTAGTTGGTGCTCGCCTACCGGCATCATTTTCACGCGGGGAACTTTGCCGACGTGTTCAAGCACGCGCTGCTCGCGCGCTTACTCGTTGCGCTGACGAAGAAGGACAAGCCCTTTTGCTACCTCGATACCCACGCCGGGATCGGGCGCTACGATCTCGCCCACCGTTGGGCGCAGAAGAATCGCGAGTTCGAGCAGGGAATCGGCAGGCTGTGGGCGCGCCGCGATGCACCGGCGCTGCTCGAGCCCTACCTCGATGCGGTGCGTGCCGAGAATCCCGACGGTACGCTGGGCGTCTATCCCGGCTCGCCGCTGATCGCGCAGCGTTTGCTGCGTGCGGGCGACCGCATGATTCTGTGCGAGCTGAACAAAAGGGATCACGACGCGCTGCGCAAATACCTGGTGCGCGAGCGTCGCTCGGGTGTGAACCTGATCGACGGCTTCCAGGCGGTCAAGGCGCACTTGCCGCCGCGCGAGCGGCGCGGCCTCGTGCTGATGGACCCATCCTTCGATCGCAAAGGCGAATACCAGCGCGTGGTCGATGCGCTCGGCGAGGCGCATCGGCGCTTCGCCACCGGGGTGTGCGCGTTCTGGTATCCGCTCATGCAGCCCGCGGCGCTACGCCAGTTCGAACGCACGCTGCGCGAGGCGGGCGTGCCGCGCATCCTGCAACTCGAACTCTGGGTTCACCCCGCGGACTGGACTGCGAGCCTGCGCGGCTGCGGGATGCTGGTCGTCAATCCGCCGTTCGGGTTTGAGGGCGAGGCGCGGGAGATGCTGCCGTGGCTCGTCGGCGTACTGGGCTCGCCGGGTGTCGGTGGTCATCGTGTTCGGGGGCTAAGCTAGAAGGAAGCGGTCAAAAAGGGGTCAGACCCCTTTGAATGATCGTCGACCTTCGCGTACAAAAATGGGGTCTGACCCCTTTTTGCTTTGGAGGTCTGACCCGGGAGTTATCCACAGGGGTCTGACCCCTTTCGGGTCTGAGCCCTTTTTGCTTTGGGGGTCTGACCCCTTATCAACAATCGATCGGAGAGAAAACCATGGCGCGTGAACTGAAGCTCGGTTATGTGGGCACCGGCCTGATGGGTGGCCCGATGGTCAAGCGCCTCTGCAGGCAGGGCTGGAAGGTGCGCGCCTATGACATCGTGGCGGCACGTCGTGAGGAAGCGCAGGCCGCGGGCGCGGCGGTGGCAACCTCGGCGGCCGATGCGGCGCGCGGTGCCGATCTCGTGCTCGTCAATCTGCCGACGATCGATGCGGTCGAACAGGCGATGTTCGGCAAGAACGGCGTGGTCGAGGGCGTCAAGGCGCCGCAGCTGGTGGTCGACTTTTCCACCATCAAAGTCGACACCTGCGTCGCGTTTGCGAAACGGCTATTCGACGCCACTGGCTGCCGCTGGGTCGACGCGCCGGTTTCGGGCGGCCCGCCGGCAGTCATCGAGGGAACGCTCACGGTGATGGCAGGCGGCGAAACCGAAGATCTCGAGCGCATCGCCGACCTGATGAAGGACGTCGGCGGACGCTGCACGCACATGGGACCGACCGGTGCGGGGCTTGCGGCAAAGATGATCAACCAGCTCATCGTCGGCGTCGGCCAGGCGACGCTCGCCGAAGCCGAAGCGCTCGCCGAGACCGCGGGCATCGACGCTGCGCGCATTCCTGAATGTCTGTCGGGCGGCTATGCAGACGGCCCGATGCTGCACGCCTACTGGCCGCGCATGGTCGCGCGCGATTACGCGCCGCGCGGCTACGTGCGCCAGCTGTTGAAGGATCTCGAGATGGTCAATGACTGGGCGGGATCGATGAAGGCACCGGTGCCGTTGATGGGGCTCGCGCTGCAGCAGTTCCGCACGCTCGCGCACCGCGGCGACACCGAACTCGACACCGCGGCAATCCGCAAGCTGTACGACGCGGGGTGAGGCGTCCAACGACGGACGCGTTTGCGCGCTTGGGGTGTTGGTCAAGCACTCGACGCGCGCCGCGCCAGACGTTGGCTATCCCACTGACCCGCCGCAATGCTTGCGATGACGACGACGATGCCGACGATCTGTATTGGGCCCAGACGCTCGTCCAATACGAATGAACCCAAGGTGATTGCGGCGACCGGGCTGAGGAGAACAAGAAACGATACCGAAACGCCCAGCAGCTTGATGCCGCGAAACCACAGTACGAACGCCAACCCGGTCGCGACGACCGCAAGATACAGAACCCCGACGCCATTCCTGATCGTCAAGGCGGGCGGCATGCCTTCGACGAACCAGGCGAGCGCGCCGAGCAACAGCCCGCCCGCAACGAGCTGCCAGCCGGTCAACAGCAGCAGGGGAACGGGACTCGGCCAGCGCCGCGCGAAGACGGTGCCCGCGGCCATGCTGACCGCGGCGCCGAGCGAGGCGACGAGCCCCCATGCATCGAGTGCGGCGTCGGGTTCGAGGACGATCAGGCCGACGCCGGCAATGCCACTCAACGCCGCGCCCACGGTCACGATCGACAGTTTCTGCGCGAGCAACTTCCAGGCGAGCAGGGCGACGAACAGGGGCTGCATCGCGATGACGGTCGCCGCAATGCCGCCCGGCAGGCGGTAGGCGGCGAAGAACATCAAGGCGAAGAAAAGGCCGATATTGAGAAAGCCGAGGACGCTCGAGCGCCACCACCACTGCCCCGACGGCAGTTGCCGGTAGGCCGCGACGATCAACAGACCAATCGGCAAAGCGCGCAGCGCACCGACGAGGAACGGTCGATCGGGCGGGAAAAATTCGGTGGTGACGAAATAGACCGTGCCCCAGACGATGGGCGCGAGCGCGGTGACGAGAAGGATGCGCATCGTTCGGTCCGGATTCAAGTGGCCGCGGCGGGTCGAAGCCCGCCCGCGGCTAACGGGTTCGCGCGCAGACGCTAACTCCCGCTCACCCGCCGGTCGCGCCCTTCCCAATAGGGTTCGCGCAGGTCCTTGCGCCGGATCTTGCCGACCGGGCTCTTGGGTAGGGGTTCCTTCTGTAGGACGACGCGACCGGGCTTCTTGTACGACCCCAGTCGGCTCGCGCAAAGTTCGATCAGTTCTGCTTCGCTTACCGGCGTCTCGCCGTCGACGGTGCAGACCGCGGTTGGCGATTCGCCCCAGCGCGGGTCGGGCACGCCGAACACGGCGGCTTCGATGACGGCCGGATGCGAGGTGAGCACGTTTTCGAGCTCGCTGGGGTGAATGTTGTAGCCGCCGGAGATGATCATGTCGCCGGCGCGATCGAGCATGTAGACATAGCCGTTGGTATCGACACGCCCGATATCGCCGGTCAGCACCCAGCCGTTGACGAGCCGCTCGCGTGTCGCCTCGGGATCTTCCCAGAAGCCGCTCATCTGGCCGTCGCAGCGCACGACGATCTGGCCGGCTTCGCCGGTTGGTAGCGGCACGTTGTTTTCGTCCCAGATCTCGAGCTCGGCGAAGGGCAAGGGCATGCCGCAGGCGCGCAGCGGCTCGGAACCCTCGACTTCGGCGAACCACTGCTGCGGCCCCATCATGGTGATCGGCACGGCTTCGGTCTGGCCGTAGCCCTGCCAGAGCCGCTCGCCGAAGATCTTGCGCGCGCCAAGCGCGGTGGCGTCGGTGATCGGTGCACCGCCGATCTGCATACATTTGAGCTGCGGAAATTCGCGCGTGCCTGACGCCGCAGCCTGGTTGAGCATGTTGAGCATGGTCGGCACGAGAAACATATAGCCGATCTTTTCGGCCTGCATCACATCGAGCGCAGCGTTGGGGTCGAAATGATCGAGCAGCACGTTGCAGCCGCCGGCGAGCCACATCGGCACGAAAAAGTAGCCCGAGCCATGGCTGATCGGCCCGATATGCAGGCAGCGATCGCCCGGCATCACGGGCGGGAAAAGGTAGAACCAGTCACGCCCTGCGGCGAGCCAGGCCCTGTGGGTGTAGGCCACGCCCTTGGGCATGCCGGTGGTGCCGCCGGTGTGGCGGATGATGGTGTTGTCCTCGGGCATGACCGGCACCGCTGGGTCGCGGTCCGGGAATCCGGCGAGCCAGCGCTCGTAACCTTCGTCGCGCACGATAAGGTGCTCGAGCGAAGCGATCTCGGCGCGTAGCGGCTCGACGTCGGCGGCGTAGCGACCGGAGACGACGAGTGCGCGGCAGCCGGTGCGCTCGAGCATTACGCGGTGCGCTGCGCGCGAGTTGCGCGGATAGAGCGGCACGCGGACGAGGTTCGCCGCGGTCGTGCCGAGGAAGAAGTCGGCTGCTTCGACGCTATTGTCCTCGAGCACGCCGACGCGGTCGCCGGGGCGCAGGCCGAGCGCGAGCAGCGCGTTGGCGAAGCGCAGTCCGCGCTGCCAGGCCGCGCTGAACGTCAGGCGCCGTTCGCCATGGATAACGGCGCTGCGTTCGGCGAAGAACGTCGCCGAGCGGCGCATGAGACCGCGGCAATCCACGCTTCCGACCTTCCTTAATCCCTCAGTCTACGAAGCGCAGCGCGCCGCGCTTGCGCAGGCCTTTTTCGTCCCAGAACTTGCGCGGCTTGCCGCTCTTTACGTGCGCGAGCATCTCGGCTTCCTTCTTGCGCACCAGGTCGAGCTGAACTGCGACCGCCTTCGCGGCGGCCTGCGGCACGACGATCACGCCGTCGCGGTCGCCCGCGACGATGTCGCCCGGCTGCACCGCGACGCCGCCGCAGCTCACGCCGAGGTTGATTTCGCCCGGACCGTTCTTGAAGCCGGAATTCGGCGCCCAGCCGCGGGCGAACACCGGAATGCCGGCCTTGAGCAGGCCGGGGACGTCGCGTACCAGGCCGTCGCAGACGATCGCGACCACGCCGAGCTGCTTGGCACGCAGCGCCCACAGATCGCCGATCACGCCGGCCGACTCGTCGCCGCCGGTGGCGATGACGATGACGTCGCCCTTCTTCACGTAGTCGAGAATCGCCATCGCGGCGAGGTTGTCCATCGGCGGACAGAGCGCGGTCACTGCCGAGCCCAGGAAGTGCATGCGCGGATCGATCGGCTTCACCCGATGATGCATGCAACCCTTGCCGTTATAGGCGTCGGTGATGAAGCCGGTGGGTGCGCGGCGAAAGGCGCGCAACAGCGCCGGCCGCGGCCGCTCGAATTTGCGACGGATGGTGAGTGCGAGGGGATCTCCGATCATCGCCGCCTCCTTGCGGATGGATGGGTGCGAAAGCCTAGGGAACGATGCGCTCGCGCCGGAACTGGCTGAGCAGGCGCAGGAACATTTCTTCGCTGTCGACGACGTCGTGAAAGCCGTGCTGGCGCGCCTTGGTGGTGCTCGTCATCACGTCCCAGTCGCAGCCGAACACGTAGTCGCCGAAGGGCCAGGCGACGATCTCGTCGTAGCGGTAGGGCTGCAGAGCGTGCTGCTTGACCAGCGTGTCCCACAGCGGTCCCTTGTCGGCCATGTGCGCGACGAGCGAAATCGTCTGCGGCTCGGCAGCAGGCATCTCGAACACCTCGGCAATCTTCGGCCACAGGTTGACCCAGCGGAAAAAATCACCGTTGGTGATGTTGTAGGCCTGGTTCGCGCAGCGCGCTTCAACCCCGGCCCAGAGTGCGGCGTTCGCGATGTGCGTCGATTCGGTCACCTGGTAGATCGCGCGGTAGGCGCCGGGCTTGCCCGGGAAACGCAGCGGCAGGCCAAGCGCCTTGGAGATCGCCGCATAGACCGCGATCAGGGGGACGATGCTCATCGGCGTGCCGGGGGCGAAGCCGCATAGCGTCTGCGGGCGCAACTCGGTCCACGACCAATGCTTGCCGCGCTGGTAGTCGGTCAACCAGTCGATCTGGTCGAAATAGTAATCCGGCGGCATGTGGCGCGGGTCGTCCTCGCGCGCGGGCGTCCTGAACGGCCCCAGGTGCGAACCGTAGTATTTGGTGCCGGTAATCAGCACGACGCGCTCGAGCTTGTTCGCCGCGCCGTCGATCGTGCGCACCGCATTCGCGAGCATCGTGCGATTCACGACGGTGCCCTTGGCGTAGTCGGCGGCCTGGGTGCCGGTGGCCTGGAAGGCGCAGTAATAGATGTGCGTTGCGCCGGCGAGATCCTTCAGCTTCGCTGCGGTGTCGGCTTCGTCGAGCAGGTCGACCGAGATGTAGCGGACCTGCGCGCGATCCTCGCCCTTGCGGCGTGAAAGACCCACCACCTGCCAGTCGGGCAGGCTGGCGAGCTTGTCAACGATGTAGCGCCCGATGACGCCCAGCGCCCCGACGACGACGGCGGTCTTGGTCTGCGGCATGGCGCGCATTCTACAGATCATGTCGAGCGGCGCCGGGGGGTATGATTTCGACTCGTCGTGCTTGAGGATTGTTCAGCGCTCCATGCGTGTCGCCTTCGTCGGATTTGGTGAGGTTGCTTCTGCCTTTGCGGCTGCATTTGCTGCGCGCGGCACCGCGGTGGCGGCCTACGATGTATTGCTCGAACAGCCCGATGGTCGGGCGCGGCTCGCTGCACGCGCGGGCAAGACTGCGGTTGCGTTCCAGGACCTTGGGCAGGCGCTGCGTGGTGCAGACATCGTGTTTTCGACGGTGACGACCAACGTCGCGCACGACGCGGCACGCGCCTGCGGGGCGCATTTGGTATCAGGCCAGACCTGGGTCGACCTGAACGCGACTGGGCCGGATGTGAAACGCGAAATCGCCGCGCTCGTCGGCGCGAGCGGAGCTGTTTTTGTCGAAGGCGCACTGCTCGGTGCGGTCGGCGTGAGCGGGGCGCAGACCGAGCTGCTGCTCGGTGGGCCGCACGGCGCGCGCACGGCGCGCCTGCTCGCCGAGGGGTACGGGCTGAACGTGCGCCACTACAGCGACGAGATCGGCAAGGCGTCGACCTACAAAATGCTGCGCAGCGTGTTCTCCAAGGGACTCGAGGCCCTGCTCATCGAATTTCTAGTCGCCGGCGAACGCGCGGGCATGCGCGAGGATCTATGGCATGAAGTGGTGGAATTGCTGGGCAAGGAACGCTTCGAGAAGGTGGCCGCCAATTGGGTATGCAGCCACGCGGTCGCGCACGAACGCCGCTTCCACGAGGTCGTGCAGGTGGCGCAGGTCCTGCGCGAGATGGGGCTCGAGCCCGTGATGACTGTGGCGACCGAGGCGCTATTCCGGCGCTCGGTGGCGCTCGGCACGCGTGCAGCGTTTCCGACGCGGCCCGACACGATGGATCCGGTCATCCGGTTTTTTGACGATCGCCTAGGAAAAAGGACGTAGGCAAGGCATGAAACCGAACCGCATGAAACAAAAGCTGCACGCCGGCGAGCCGGCGTTCGGCGTCTCGGTGATGATCCCTTCGCCGCAGTTGGTCGAGATGCTCGGCGCCTTCGGCTTTGACTGGGTGCTGCTCGATTGTGAGCACGGCACGCTGACGCTGGAAAGCGTCGAATTGATGGCGATGGCGGCCGACGCGAGCGGCCTGACGGCGATCGCGCGGCCGGTCAGCAACAGTGCGACGCATATCCTGCAGGTGCTCGATCGCGGCGTCGCAGGCGTGCAGATACCGCATGTGCGCAGTGCCGCCGAGGCGCGCGCCGCGGTCGCCGCGGTGAAGTACCACCCGCTCGGCACACGCAGCCTCGCCGCAGGCACGCGTGCCGCGGCCTACGACGCGCAGGGGTCGATGGCCGACCATGTTCGCTCGGCGAACGAGCAGACCCTGATCGCCGCGCAGATCGAGGATCGCGAGGCGCTCGACAACCTGGATGAGATCCTGCAGGTGGACGGGATCGACGTGTTTTTCGTCGGTCCGTCCGATCTGTCGCAGTCGATGGGGCACCCGGGCAATGCGAAGGCGCCTGTGGTTGCGGCCGCCATCGACGATTGCCTGGCGCGCATCCGCGCCGCAGGGCGGATCGCCGGCATGCCGGCGGCGACCGAGCAGGTGCAGGACGCGCTCGCGAAGGGCGTACGATACATTTACACCCATGTGCCGAAGCTGCTCGCGGCGAGTGCGCGCGGCTATTTCGACCAGGCGCGTAGCTGACTGAAGCGTGGCGACGAGCGAACCGAAAAAATCTATTCTGATCGTCGAGGACGACACCGACCTCGTCGAGCTGGTCACGCACTGGCTCGAGCGCGACGGCTATGCGGTGCGCGGCGTCGTCGACGGGCAGGAGGCGCTCGATGGGCTGGCCGCCGATCCGCTGCCGGACCTGGTGCTGCTCGACGTCATGATCCCGCATGTGACCGGCTTCGAGGTGCTGCAGAAGCTGCGCGCCGATGCGCGCACCCAGGCATTGCCGGTGGTGATGATGACGAGTTTCTCGCGCGAAAAGGATATTGCGCGCGGGCGCGATCTGGGCGCCAACGACTACATCGTCAAACCGCTGATGGAACGCGATTTCCTCGATCGCGTCGCGCGCGCCCTCGGCGAGCAGCGCACGGAATGAGGCGCTACGCTGCGGCGGCACTGCTCGCCGTTGCTGTGGTCTTGGCAACGGGCGCGTGGGGGCAAACCTTTCGGTCCGACGAGCACCGGTTTCGCGTCGTGCGCCTGGTCGAGGGTCTCGACCATCCCTGGAGCCTCGCCTTCCTGCCCGACGGATCGATGCTCGTCACCGAACGACCGGGTCGGCTGCGCGTCGTGCGCGGCGGCAAGCTCGAGGCGCAACCGGTCGCCGGGCTGCCCGAAATCGCCGAGCACGGGCAGGGCGGGTTGTTCGACGTCGTGCTGCATCCGCGCTTCGCCGAGAACCGGCTTATCTATCTTTCGTACGCGGGACGCGGCGAAGATGGCGTCGGCACCGAGCTCGCGCGCGGACGCTTCACCGGAACGCGGCTCGACAACGTCGAGGTACTGTTTCGCCAGAGCCCGAAAGGCGATACGGGGCGTCACTTCGGCGGGCGCATCGTGTTCGACCGCGCAGGATTCATCTATCTCACGCTCGGCGACCGGGGCGAAATGCCGCGCGCCCAAAGGCCCGACGACCACGCCGGATCGGTGATCCGCCTGCATGACGACGGGCGCGTGCCGCAGGACAATCCCTTCGTCGGCAAGGCGGGGTGGAAACCCGAGAAGTACACGCTCGGCAACCGCAACCCGCAGGGCGCGGCGCTGCATCCGAAGACCGGCGAACTCTGGACGCAAGAGCATGGGCCGCAGGGCGGCGATGAGGTAAACGTCATCCGCGCCGGCGTGAACTACGGCTGGCCGGTGATCACCTACGGTGTCAACTACGGCACCGGCACCAAGATCGGCGAAGGCACGCACAAGGCCGGCATGGCGCAGCCGCTGCACTATTGGGTGCCTTCGATCGCGCCTTCGGGAATGGCGTTCTACACGGGCCAGCGCTTCCCGCGCTGGCGCGGCGATCTTTTCATCGGCGCGCTGAAGGATCAGATGCTCGTGCGTCTGCGACTCGATGGCGAGAAGGTGCTACGCGAGGAACGCCTGCTGCGCGGTGTGCTCGGGCGTATCCGTGACGTGCGCGACGGCCCCGACGGTTATCTCTACGTGCTCACCGATTCTTCGGACGGGGTCCTCGCGCGGCTGGAGCCTGTCCACTGATCTGCAATCAATCCTGATGTAAGCATTGTTAAATCAATGTGTTGCAGAATATTTATGAGGTGATACATTAGAATAAGGGCGACGCGTACATCGCGACTCGGCGCAGTGGCGTTTGGCTTTTGCGCTGTCCTCCTCGTTGCGAACGCCGCCGTCGATGATTGGCGCAGGCGCGCGTTCAGCCCAGTGCTGAATAGAGAGTGATCCTGGGGTGGTGCGCGCGTTCGCTTTCGCTGGCGTTGCGGTGTCGTGCCTGCTGGCGAGTTCCGCACGCGCGGCGCATCCGCTGCTCACCGAGGACACCGGTACCCAGGGCAGGGGCCATTCGCAGCTCGAGCTGACGCTCGACGCGTTCCGCGACCGGCTCGCGGGCGTGGACGTGCGTGGCGCGCAAAGCGCCGCCGTCTACAGCTACGGCATTGCCGGCCCGGCGGATCTCCAGCTTGGCCTGCCGTACCTGCGCGTGAAGGAGAACGAAGGCGATCGGCGCACACTGTCAAGCGGCATCAACGATTTGTCGCTCGACGTGAAATGGCGCTTCTTCGAGC
>JAQBBQ010000155.1:0-4204 GCA_032125995.1 Betaproteobacteria bacterium
CCGGCCTCGGGGCGCATGGCGGTTGCCGAAGCGATCACGAATCTTGCCGCCGCGCGCATCGGCTCGATCGACCGACTCAAGCTCTCGGCCAACTGGATGGCCGCGGCGGGCAGCGCAGGCGAGGACGCGCTGCTCTACGACACGGTGCGCGCAGTCGCGCTGGAATTCTGTCCCGCGCTCGGGGTGTCGATTCCGGTGGGAAAGGATTCCCTCTCGATGCGCACGACCTGGTCCGAAGGTGGCGTCACGCAGGACGTGGTCGCGCCGCTTTCGCTCATCGTTTCGGCATTCGCACCGGTAGACGATGTACGCGGCACGCTGACGCCGCAGCTGCGCACCGATGCCGGCGACAGCGAACTGGTGCTGATCGATCTTGGCGACGGCAAGAACCGCCTCGGCGGTTCGATCCTCGCGCAGGTACATGGCGCCTTGGGCGCGGTCTGTCCCGACGCCGATGATGCGCAGCGCCTGAAGGCGTTTTTTGCGGTGATCCAGGCGCTCGCCGGCGAGCGTCTTCTGCTCGCCTATCACGATCGCTCGGACGGTGGCCTGTTCGCGGCCGCCTGCGAGATGGCGTTCGCCGGGCATTGCGGGGTATCGCTAAGCCTGGACGCCATCGCCTTCGATGCGGTGGCAGACGATGTCGACGCGTTCAAGCGCAACGGCGACGCACAGCTTGCCGGGCGGATGAACGATCTCGCATTGGCCGCGCTGTTCGCCGAGGAGCTTGGCGCGCTGGTGCAGATCCGCGTGGCCGACCGGCCGCGGGTGATGGACCTGCTGCGTGCGCACGGTCTCGGACCGCAGGCACACCTCGTCGGGCAACTCAACGCGCGCGACGAGGTTCGCGTCACGCGCAATGCCAAGGCGATCTTCGCGGAGCCGCGTATCGATCTGCAGCGCGCGTGGAGCGAAACGACTTGGCGCATGCAGGCGCTGCGCGACCACCCGGCCTGCGCGCAGGAGGAATACGACCGCGTCCTCGATGCCAAGGATCCAGGGATCGCATTCGCACCGAGTTTCGATCCCGCCGACGACATTGCGGCGCCCTACCTGGCGCGCGGCGCGCGACCGCGCATCGCGGTGCTGCGCGAGCAGGGTGTAAACAGCCAGGTTGAAATGGCGATGGCGTTCACCCGTGCCGGCTTCGAGGCCGTCGACGTCCACATGACCGACATTCTTGCCGGGCGCACGGATCTCGCGGGCTTCCGCGGCGCAGTCGCCTGCGGCGGCTTTTCCTACGGCGACGTGCTGGGTGCTGGGCAGGGCTGGGCGAAGTCGATCCTGTTCAATGCGCGTGCGCGCAGCGCGTTCGAAGCGTTTTTCGCGCGCGACGACAGCTTCGCGTTTGGCGTCTGCAATGGCTGCCAGATGCTCGCGGCGCTGAAGGAGATCGTTCCGGGCGCGGCGCATTGGCCGACCTTCCTGCGCAACCGCTCCGAGCAATACGAGGCGCGCTTTGTCATGGTCGAGGTGCTGGACAGCCCATCGATCCTGTTTGCGGGCATGGCGGGCAGCCGCATGCCGGTCGCCGCCGCGCATGGCGAAGGCCTTGCGCGCTTCGCGCCGGCGGCGGACGCGGGGCGTGCGATTGGGACGCTGCGCTTCGTCGACAATTACGCCAAGCCGACCGAGACCTATCCGCATAATCCGAACGGCTCGCCCGGCGGGCTGACCGGCTTTACGACTGCCGATGGGCGTTTTACGGCCATCATGCCGCACCCGGAGCGGGTCTTTCGCAGCGTGCAGATGTCCTGGGCGCCGGACGGGGTGGGCGAGGATTCACCGTGGATGCGGGTGTTCCGCAACGCACGGCTGTGGGTTGACTAGGGTCTTTAGGGACGGAGGAAGAAGATGGCAAACGAGGGTTATCACGAGCCGATCGAGGAACTGTCGAACGAAACGCGTGACATGCACCGGGCGATCGTTTCGCTCATGGAGGAGCTTGAGGCGGTCGACTGGTACAACCAGCGTGTCGACGCGTGCAAGGACAAAGAACTCAAGGCGATCCTCGCGCATAACCGCGACGAGGAGAAGGAGCATGCCGCGATGGTGCTCGAATGGATCCGGCGCAAGGATTCCAGCTTGTCGAAGGAATTGAAGGCATTTCTCTTCACCACCAAGCCGCTCGCGCATGACTGAGCACAAGGGTGTGGGCGCTTGCCCGCGATCCGCGAAGTGAATAATCTTTACTGAATTCGCTAAGGAGGCGAAACCATGAGTATCGTGAGACACGAATCTGCGGGCATCCTGTCGAAGGCGGTCGAGCATGGCGGGCTGGTTCACCTAGCCGGCATCGTCGCGGACGATCTTTCGCAGGACGCGAAGGGTCAGGCGCAGCAGATCCTGGCTGCGATTGACGCGCTGCTGGCGAAATGCGGTTCGAACAAGTCCAAGGTGCTGTCGGCCGTCATCTGGGTGAGCGATATTCGGTATCGCGCGCCGATGAACGAGGCCTGGAGCGCCTGGACCGACGCGAAGAATCTGCCGGCGCGTGCCTGTATCGAGGCCAAGCTCGCCGACCCGCGCGCGCTGGTCGAGATCATGGTGGTCGCGGCCAAGTAGCGCGCCGGCTATTCGAACAGGTTGCGCACGCCGTCGAGATCGGCATAGTCGAGCGGGTAGGTCGCCGCGGCGCGCAGCACCGGCTTCGCGCGCCAGGCGACTGACGTGCCCGCGGCGGCGAGCATGCGCAAGTCGTTCGCGCCGTCGCCCACGGCGAGCGTTTGCTCGCGCGTGGCGCCGATCGCGTGGGCGAAGCTGCGCAAGCGTTCGGCCTTGGCCTCGGCATCGACGATCGGTCCGGCGATGCGTCCGGTCAGCCGCCCGTCGACGATCTCGAGTTCATTGGCGAGCGTCGCGTCGAGACCGAGCCGCGCCTGGAGGCGCGCGGTAAAGAAGCTGAACCCGCCCGAGACGAGGAGCGTCTTCACGCCGGTGGCCTTGCAGGTCTCGAGCAGCCGCTCGGCGCCGGGTGACAGCCTGAGCGTGTCTTCATAGACGCGCGCGAGCGCGCTTTCCTCGAGCCCCTCGAGGAGCGCGACGCGCTGGGTCAGGCTGTCGGCAAAGCCGAGTTCGCCGCGCATCGCTTCCTCGGTGATCGAGGCGATTTCGCGCTTGCGCCCGAGCAGCGCGCCGATCTCGTCGATGCACTCGATGGTGATGAGCGTCGAATCCATGTCGATTGCGAGCAGGCGCAGGTCGGCGAAGCGCCGGCCGTCGGGAACCCAGGCGCAATCGAAGCGATGCGCCGCGCACCATGCGGTGACGGTTGGCGACTGCGCCGCCTGACGCAGACGCCACGCGCTCGGCGCGATCGGTTCGGCCGTGGCGGCCTCCGCAAGGCGCGCGAGATCTTCGGCCTGCTGCGAGGTGATGCCGGGGCCCTGGACGACGAGGTTCATCGGTCCGCACCGCGCGCGCGCCTCATGCCGCAAGCCGGCGCAGCGCGTCCTTCACCGCACGCCCGCGGTCCTGCCATTCGGGCAGCTTGGCCTCGAGCCGCAGTCGATCCGCACCGGCGAAGCGCGCGCCGCGCGTCGAGGCGACGAAATCGATGATCCGCTGCGCGTCGATCGGCGGGCGCTTGACGAAATGAAACTGGATGCTCTCGTGCGTCGCGTCGATGCGCGTGATGCCGAGCGCGCGCGCGTCGATGCGCAGGCGATGGCATTGGAGCAGCGCACGCGCCGGCTCGGGCAGTTCGCCGAAGCGGTCGACGAGCTCTTCCTGCAAGGCCTCGAGCGCGTCCTCAGACCTGCAGTTGGCGAGCCGCTTGTAGAGCGTCAGGCGCTCGTGCACGTCACTGCAGTAACGCGCCGGCAGCAGGGCGGGGACGTGGAGGTTGATTTCTGCAGTCACGTCGACGGCATCATCCAGATCGACGCTGCGGCCCGCGCGCAGGGCGTGCACCGCGCGCTCCAGCATTTGCGCATAGAGCGAAAAGCCGACCTCCTGAATCTCGCCCGACTGCGATTCGCCGAGCACCTCGCCCGCGCCGCGGATCTCGAGGTCGTGCATGGCGAGGAAAAAGCCCGAGCCGAGCGCCTCCATGGCCTGGATCGCCTCGAGCCGCTTCTTGGCCTGGGCGCTGAGCGTCGCGAAGGGATCGCTGCCGGGCCCTTCGCCGCGCGGCGTGAGCAGATAGGCATAGGCCTGGTGGTGCGAGCGGCCGACGCGCCCGCGCAGCTGGTGTAGCTGCGCG
>JAQBBQ010000156.1:0-10234 GCA_032125995.1 Betaproteobacteria bacterium
ACGCCCAGCTCGCGGTGGCCTGGGGCCTTGCGAGCGGGATCGTCGAGGGCGACGAAAAGGCAGTGCTCGATCAAGGCATGGCCTTCGCACGCGAATTCTCCAACTACAGCCTGCCGGCGCTCAGCCTCGCGCGCGAAGCCGTGCGCCGCGCGCTCGACACCCCGCTGCACGAAGGGCTGAAGATCGAGGCCGACCTGTCGACCCTCGCCTTCAACACCGAGGATGCCGCCGAAGGCGCCGCGGCGTTTCTCGAGAAGCGCAAGCCCAAGTTCAAGGACCGTTGAGATGGCGGAGATGGCAGCCGCAGGCAACGCAGGCAAAGTAATCGCCGTCACGGGCGCAAGCCGTGGCATCGGCGCGGCGATCGCGCGCGAACTCGCGCGCCGTGGCAACACGGTCGGTTGCCTCACGCGCAAGGGCGCGGGGATTGAGGGCGCAACGTTGGACGCGACGCTCGCTGAACGCCTGCTGAACGTGACCTGCGACGTCAACGACGAAGCGTCGGTGATGCAGGCCTTCGCGACGCTTGCGCACCGCGCCGGACGCATCGACGGCCTGGTGAACAACGCCGGCGTTCATCTCTACGGAAAATCGACCGGGTTTTCGACCGCGAAATACGAGGAAGTGATGAACACCAATGCGCGCTCGGTGTTCGTCTGCGCGCGCGAGGCCTACCCGCACCTGGCGGCCGCGGGCGGCACGATCGTCAACATCGGCTCCTTTTTCGAAAAGCTGGGTGTGAAGCAGAACCTCGCCTACTGCGCATCGAAGGCCGCGGTCGGCGCGATTACGCGCTGCCTCGCGGTCGAGTGGGCCGACAAGCGCATACGCGTGCTGAACGTCGCGCCCGGCTACATCGAAACCGACCTCAACGCCGAGGCGATGAAGAAAGGCGCGCTGCACGATTTCCTCGCGGCGCGCGTGCCGACCGGCGGGCCGGGCACCGCCGCGGAGGTCGCGCGCCTGGTCGCCATGCTGTTCGCCGAGGACTTGCCCTTTCTCACCGGCGAGACGATCACCATCGACGGTGGACAGGGGATGGCGCACTGATGAACGCATCCAATGTATTTGATCGGCTCGACGCGGCGCTCGCGCTGCCCGAGGAGGAACGGCTGCTGCTCGAATCCGTGCGCAGCCTCGCGCGCGAGGAGATCGCGCCGCGCGCCGAACAGTACGACCGCAGCAGCGAATTCCCCTGGGACAACGTGAACGCGATCAACGCGCTCGGCCTGAACGCGATGTTCATCCCCGAGGCCTACGGCGGCGCGCAGCTGTCCTACGCCTGCTACCTCGCCTGCGTACGCGAGATCAGCAAGGCCTGCGCCTCGACCGGCATCATCTGGGCAACCAACTTCCACGCCATGAAGCCGTTGATCGACTTCGGTACCGAACCGCAGAAGCAGCGCCTGCTGCCGAGGATCGCGAAGGGTGGCCTCGCCGCGCTCGCGATCACCGAGCCGACGGCGGGGTCGGACGCCACCGGCATGAAGACCCGCTTCACGCCCAAGGGCGACGACATCGTGGTCGACGGCGGCAAGACCTTCATCACCAGCGGCGACGTCGCCGACCTCTATCTCCTGTTCGGCAAGTGGAGCGCGATTGACGACGACAAGGGGTCAATCTCGGTGCTCGTCCTCGAGAAGGGCACGCCGGGGCTGTCAGTGTTGGGCGTCGAGGACAAGATGGGGCATCGCGCCTCGAGCACCGCGACGATCGCTTTCGACGGCTGCCGGGTGCCGCGCACCAACCTGCTCGGCGCACCGGGCGCGGGGCTGAAGCTCCTGTTTGCTTCGCTCAACCGGTCGCGCCCGAGCGTCGCCGCGCATGCGCTCGGCATCGCGCGCGCCGCGTTCGAGGATGCCCTCGCCTACATTAATGAGCGCCGCCAGTCGGGGCGCAAGATTGTCGAATTCCAGGGCATCCAGTTTCTGCTCGCGGATCTTGCCGCCGAACTCGCGCAATGTGAAGCCTGGCTGTGGCATGTCGCACGCCTGACGGACGGCGGCGCGCAGGACCTCGGCATCGAGGCTTCGATCCTCAAGCTGCGCGCCTCCGACCTGGCGATGCGGATCACCACCGAGGCGGTGCAATTGCACGGCGGCTATGGCTACTGCAAGGGCACCCGCGTCGAGCGCCTGATGCGCGACGCGAAGATCACGCAGATCTGGGAAGGCACCAACCAGGTCCACCGTCAGCTCATCGGGCGCAGCTTCATCGACAAAGGCTGAATCGCATGCGCGCAGTGATGGTTCACGAGCACGGTCCCTACCGAACGCCGCGGATCGAGACCGTGCCCGATCCGGTGCCGGGCGCGGGCGAAGTCGTGATCGCCGCGCACGCGATCGGTGTCAACTATCCGGATCTGCTGGTCGTCGAAGGCAAGTACCAGTTCCTGCCGCCGCGCCCGTTCTCGCCCGGCAAGGAAGTCGCCGGCGTCGTCGAGGCAGTGGGGCCGGGCGTCACGCGCGTGAAGGTCGGTGATCGCGTGATGGCGCAGCGCGAGTACGGCGCTTACGCCGAGAAAGTCCGCTCATCGGCGGCGACCTGCTACCCGATGCCCGATGCACTCGGTTTCGACGAAGGCGCGGCGCTGGGACTTGCGTACCAGACCGCGCATTTCGCATTCGTCGATCGCGGCGCATTCAAACCGGGCGAGTCGGTGCTCGTCACCGGCGCCTCGGGCGGCGTCGGGCTCGCCTGCGTCGAAGTGGCGAAGGCCTACGGCGCGACCGTGATCGCCGGTGTCACCAGCGCCGAAAAAGGCGAACTCGCGAAACGCCACGGCGCCGATCACTGGATCGATTTGTCTTTGCCTGAGCCGCGCGAATCGATCCGCACGCAGGTGCATGCGCTCACCGGCAAGCGCGGCGTCGACATCGTGCTCGAGAACGTCGGCGGCGAGATCTTTGACGGATCGCTGCGTGCGATCGCCTGGTGCGGGCGCATGGTGATCGTCGGCTTCGCCTCGATGCGCCTGCCCGAGATGAAGGCGAACTACCTGCTGCTGAAGAACATCACGGCGGTCGGGCTGCAGTGGAGCGACTACCGCGAGCGCGATCCCGAGTGGGTGCAGCGCGTGCAGACCGAACTCTACGACCTGTACTCAGCGGGCAAGCTCAAGCCCTACGTCAGCGCAAAATTTCCGCTCGAGCGCTTCGCCGACGCACTTGCCTGCTTCGTCGAGCGGCGGGTGCAGGGCAAGATGATCCTCATCCCCTGAAACTTATCCACAGGGGTCTGACCCCTTTTGGGGGGTGTTTGACATCTTTTTCTGGTAAAAGCGGCAGATGAAGGTGGTTCGCTTTTCCGCGGTCGTGCTCGCGGCGGGTTCCTCGACCCGCATGCCGGGCCGGCACAAGCTGCTACTGCCCCTTGGGCATGAGCCTGTGATCCGGCGCACGGTGCGCGCGGTGCTCGACGCGGGTCCCGACGAGGTGGTCGTGGTGACGGGTTTTGGCGCCGAGGCGATCGGCGACGCGATCGCCGGCCTGCCGGTCGCGGTGGTGCCGAATCCGCGCTACGCGGAGGGTCAGATGACCTCGGTTGCGGCGGGGGTCGCGGCGCTCGGCACGGGCTATGATGCGGTGATGATCTGCCTCGGCGACATGGCGATCCTCGAAGCGGCCGACTACCGCGAACTGGTCGATGCCTATGGCGCGATGCCGCAGGGCTCGATCCTGGTTCCGCGCCGCGGCGGCGAACGCGGTAATCCGGTGATCTTTTCCGCGCAGCACGTCTCCGAAGTCATCGCGGGCAACCGCAATCTCGGCTGCCGCAAACTGATCGCCGACCATCCGGACGAAGTCCATCCCTACGCGCCGGCGCACGACCGCTTCTTCGTCGACCTCGACACGCCGGCGGATTACGTGAACCTCCTCCAACGCCTCTCGCTTCCCGCCGCAGGCGCGGCGCTCGCGGTCTGAACCATGAGCGATTTCGCAGCCACGCTTCTCGCACCGGTTCGCCGGCATTCGACCGCGACGACTGCGCTCGTCGTGCTTGTTGCGGTCTGGGGATGGCAGCTCGCCGTGCTGCAGAATGCGCGCGAGCTCAGCTGGATGGCGCTGACCGCGTTCTCGGTGCTGAGCGGATTCGTCGCGCTGGGTTGGTTGCGCCCCGCGCGCGTCGGCATCACCGCGCCGCAGGCGATGATGCTGCTCGGCACCGCGGGCATGCTGGCGGGGCTGTCGATCGACGTGCAGCGCGCCGGGCTCGCGGCGATCGCATCGATGTGCGCGACGCGCGCGCCCGATTTCATCGCCGTTGCGAAACTGCACTTCGAATGGCTGCCGGCGATGCACATCGGGATGGTCGCAGGCGGATTCGGCGCGCTGCTGCTGTTGCGGCGCATGCGTCCGGGCTGCCGCCGGCAGTTCTGCGCGCGCTTCCTGCAGAACGTGGCCTGCTCGGCATGGATGATCGCCGGCATGGTCGCCGGCGTGGTTCTCTACTATCAGCTCGCAGCCTGGTTCGGCACCGCAGGTGTCGCGGCGATGCTCGGCGGAATGATCGGCGGCATGGTCTGGGGCATGGTGGCGAGCGTCTCGATCTACCGGCTCTACGCGAACTGGCTCGATGGCCCGGCCGGCGCGCCCGGCAGCCCCGACGTATGAACGACGAGATCCGCGCGGTCCAGGCGGACATGGAGCGCTGCGGCTACGTCGCCGAGCCGGCGATCGCGACCGCCGTATTCCTTGCGCGCGAAATGCGCCGGCCGCTGCTCGTCGAGGGCGACGCCGGCGTCGGCAAGACCGAAATCGCGAAGGTGCTGGCCTGCATGCTCGAGACCGAGCTTGTGCGGCTGCAATGCTATGAGGGACTCGACACCCATACCGCGCTCTACGAGTGGAATTACCAGCGTCAGCTCCTGCGGCTGAAGATTGCCGAGCGCGAAGGTCAGGACCCCGCCGCGCTCGAGGAGCTCATATTCGGTCGCGAGTACCTGCTCGAACGCCCCTTGCTGCGCGCGATCACGCGCCAGGAGGGCCCGGCGGTCCTGCTGATCGACGAAGTCGACCGCGCCGACGAAGGCTTCGAAGCGTTCCTGCTCGAGGTGCTGTCGGATTTCCAGATCACGGTTCCCGAGCTCGGTACGATTCGTGCGACGCACGTGCCGTTCGTCGTGCTCACCTCGAACCGCTCGCGCGAAATCAGCGATGCGCTGCGGCGCCGCTGCATGTATCTGTTCATCGAGCACCCCGGGTTGGAGAAGGAACTTCGCATCCTGCACCGCAAGGTTCCCGGCGTGAACGCGCAACTCGCGCGTACGGTCGCGCGCTTCGTCCAGCAGCTGCGGTCGCGCGCGCCGAAAAAACTCCCCGGCGTCGCGGAGACGATCGACTGGACGCAGGCCTTGCTGCGCCTACACCGCGAGACGCTCGACGTGGAGACGGTTGCCGCCACCCTCGGCTGCCTGCTCAAGGATGAGCACGATCTCAAGGCGACGGGCGAGGAGGCAATCACGGAACTCCTGGCGTACGCGGGCGCAGCGGACTAAACATTGAGCGCGGCCACGCATGGCCTGGTGGGCCAGCTCGCCCGCTTCGCCGCGGCGCTGCGTGCGCAGGGGTTGCGGGTCGGGCTCGGTGACGAGCTGGATGCGGCGACCGCATTGACGCTGGTTGACCTGCTCGATCGCGCCGAAGTGCACCGCGCGCTGCGCATCGCATTCAAGGTGCCGCCCGAGGCCTGGGAAATCTACGATCGCCTGTTCGAGGAAGTCTGGGACGGGAAACCCGCACCGCGCGCCCAACCGGAACACGCAGCGTGGCCGCGCGAGCAGCGGGCGTCGCTGCAATGGCAGTGGGATGGCCAGCGCGTTCGCCTGGTCGCGCCCGACGCGGAACGCGAAACGCCAGAGGGCGACACGCCGAGCACCAGCCCGGAGCCGATGCTGCGCCGAAAACCGTTCGAGCAGTGCTCGCGCAGGGAGATCGAGGCGCTCGAGCGAATGATCGCCCGGCTCGCGCCGCGCCTCGCGGCGCGCAGAGCCCGCCGCCTGGTGCCGACGCGCGGGCACGGCAGCGTGGACTTACGGCGCAGCTTTCGCCTCGCGCTGAAAAGCGACGGCGATTTCCTGCGCCTTGCACGCCGCAGCCGGCCGATCGCCGAACCGCGCCTGGTCGTGCTTGCCGACACGAGCGGATCGATGGACGCGTATCAACGCATGCTGCTCGCGTTCGCGTTCGCGCTGCGCCGCACCATCCCCGCCGCCGAGATCTTCGCCTTCAACACCGCGCTGGTCAGGATCACTCGGATCGTCCAGCCGGCGCAGCTCCAACGCACGCTGCGCCAGCTTGGCACCGACGTCGCGGACTGGTCGGGCGGAACCCGCATCGGCGCCTGTGTCGAGGACTTCAACGCGCGTTACCGGGATCGCCTGGTCAATCGTCATACGACGGTCATGGTGTTCAGCGACGGCCTGGACCACGACGACGGCGCGGTGCTGGGCGGCGCCATGCGGGCGCTGCGCGAACGGGCTGCCCGCATCCTGTGGCTCAATCCGCTGCTCGGCGACCCACGCTACCGTCCCGAGGCGGACGCGATGCGCGCGGCGCTCCCTTACATCGACCACTTTCGCCCCGCGCACAACCTCGAGTCCCTCGAGTCCTTGCTGGGCTTCATGGCCTGAGGTATCGTCGGCGTCCACAATAAAGTCTCCTCTCGGCCCGCCGGCACGCGCGGCACCGAAGCGGAAGGCGCGGCGCGACAACTTCCGGTCGGCCGTTTCGCAGATGCACTTTCCGGTCGGTAATGAGGAGCGGCGCACCGCGCCGAAAGGAGATCACCGATGATTCCCGCTGCGTTCGACTATCACAGTCCGGCTTCGCTAGACGAGGCGATCGGGCTGCTCACGCGCCACGGCGACCAGGCCAAGCTGCTTTCGGGCGGCATGAGCCTGTTGCCGACCCTCAAGCTTCGCCTCGGCGCCTTCGAGCACCTGATCGACATCAACCGCATACCCGGGCTCGAATACATCAAGGAAGAAAAAGGCGTCCTCCGCATCGGCGCGATGACGCGCCAGGCCACGCTCGAGCGCTCGGAGCTGATTCGCACGAAGTATCCGATCCTCGGCGACGCGGTTCCCCTGATCGCCGATCCGCTGGTGCGCAACCGCGGAACGATCGGCGGCAACATCGCCAACGGCGATCCCGCGAACGACGAACCGGCGATCATCCTTGCGCTCGGCGCGACGCTGGTCGTGCGCGGCCCGAAGGGCGAGCGCACGATTGCGGCGAACAAGTTCTACACCGATCTCTACACCACCGCGCTCGCGCGCGACGAGATCCTCATCGAGATCCGCATCCCCGTGCCGCCGGCGCGCAGCGGCGGCGCCTACGTCAAACTCAAGCGCAAGACCGGCGATTTCGCCACCGCCGCAACCGCGGTACAGCTGACGCTCGACGCCAAGGGGGTGGTCGAGCGCGCGGGGATCGGCCTCACCAATGCGGGCTCGACGCCGCTCGAGGCAATCGACGCAGCGCAGTTTCTCGTCGGCAAGACGCCCGACGCGAAGACGATCGTCGAGGCCGCGAAGCAGGCCGCGGCGATCGCGAGCCCGAGCGCTGACCATCGCGGGTCGGTCGAGTACAAACTGGAAATGACGCGTGTGATGACCGAACGCGCGCTGCAAAAAGCCGCCGCGCGCGCAGGAGGGAAATAGTCATGGCCAATCACAAGATCAGCGTCACCGTGAACGGCACCGTGCACACGGCCGAGGTCGAGTCGCGCCTGCTGCTGGTGCACCTCATTCGCGAAGTGCTGCGCCTGACCGGCACCCATGTCGGCTGCGATACCTCGCACTGCGGCGCCTGCACGGTGCTGCTCGACGGCAACGCGGTGAAGTCCTGCACCCTGCTGGCGGTACAGGCCGACGGCAGCGCAATCACCACCGTCGAAGGACTCGAGCAGGGCGGCAAGCTGCATCCGGTACAGGAAGGGTTTACCGAGAAGCACGGGCTGCAGTGCGGTTTCTGCACCCCCGGCATGATGCTCTCGAGCGTCGCACTGCTCGAGCGCAACAAGAACCCGAGCGAGCAGGAAATCCGCGAGGCGATCGCGGGCAACCTGTGCCGCTGCACCGGCTACGTCAACATCATCAAGGCCGTGCAGTACGCAGCCGAAAAAATGCGATAGGAGCAGATCATGACAACGCTAAGAACCGACGCCAAAGTCAGCGGCATGGGTCACTCCATGAAGCGCAAGGAAGACCCGCGCTTCATCCGCGGCCAAGGCCGCTACGTGGACGACATCGTGCTGCCCGGGATGCTCTACATGGACATCGTGCGCAGCCCCTACGCGCACGCGAAGATCAAGAAGATCAACACCGAGGCGGCGCTCAAGATCCCGGGCGTGCTCGCCGTGATCGACGGCCCGACGCTGGAGAAATACAAGCTGCACTGGATGCCGACGATTTCGTCCGACACCCAGATGGTGCTGCCCATCGACGAGGTGATGTACCCGGCGCAGGAGGTCTGCGCGGTGATCGCCACCGAGCGCTACATCGCCGCCGACGGCGTCGAGGCGGTCGAGGTCGAATACGAGCCGCTGCCGCCCATCATGGATCCGTTCAAGGCGATGGCGCCCGGCGCCCACGTGCTGCGCCATGACAAACCGAACCAGAAGGACAACATCGCCTTCCATTGGGAAGCGGGCGACCGCGCCGACGTCGACAAGGCGCTCGCCGCCGCCGACGTCGTGGTGACCGAGGACGTCTACCTGCCACGCATCCACGTCGCGTCGATGGAGACCTGCGGCTGCATCGCCGACTTCGATACCGCGCAGGGCAAGCTCACCGTCTACATGACGACCCAGGCGCCGCACGCGGTTCGCACCGTGTTCGCGCTCGTTGCCGGCCATGTCGGCCTTTCCGAGGAGCGCATTCGCATCGTCTCGCCGGACATCGGCGGCGGCTTCGGCGGCAAGGTGCCGATCTATCCGGGCTACGTGATCGCGGTCGCGGCGTCGGTGGTGATCGGCAAGCCGGTGAAGTGGATCGAGGACCGGATGGAAAACCTGCAGGCCGATTCCTTTGCACGCGACTACCACATGAAGGTGGAACTCGGCGCGAAAAAAGACGGCACGATGACCGCGCTGCGCATCAAGACCGTGGCCGACCACGGCTACACGAACGCCTCGGCCAATCCGTCGAAGTTCCCCGCCGGGATGTTTTCGATCTGCACCGGCTCCTACGACCTCAAGCACGCGTTTTGCGAGGTCGACGCCGTCTACACCAACAAGCCGCCGGGCGGCGTGGCCTACCGTTGCTCGTTCCGCGTCACCGAGGCGGTGCACGCAATCGAGCGCATCACCGATTCGCTCGCGAACAAGCTCGACATCGATCCGGCAAAACTGCGGATGCAGAACTTCATCAAGGCCGAGCAGTTTCCGTACAAGTCGGTGCTCGGCTGGGAGTACGACAGCGGCGATTACCACGCGGCGCTCAAGAAGGCGATGGACATCATCGGCTACGACGCGTTGCGCAAGGAGCAGGCCGAGAAGCGCAAGAAAGGCGAGCTCATGGGCATCGGCATCTCGAGCTTCACCGAGATCGTCGGCGCCGGGCCCTCGAAGGACTTCGACATTCTCGGCATCAAGATGTTCGATTCGGCCGAGATCCGCATCCATCCGACCGGCAAGGCGATTGCGCGCTTCGGCACCAAGAGCCAGGGCCAGGGCCACGAGACGACCTACGCGCAGATCGTCGCCGAGGAGCTCGGCATTCCGGCCTCCGACGTGCAGGTCGAAGAAGGCGATACCGACACTGCGCCCTACGGCCTGGGGACCTACGCCAGCCGCTCGACGCCCACCTCGGGTGCGGCCGCCGCGCTCGCGGCGCGCAAGATCCGCGACAAGGCGAAGAAGCTCGCCGCGCACCTGCTCGAAGTGAAGGAGGAAGACCTCGAGTGGGAGGTCGGCAAATTCTTCGTCAAGGGCGCACCGCAAAAATCGAAGACGATCCAGGAATGCGCGTTCGCGGCCTACACCAATCTCCCGCAGGGCCTGGAGCCAGGGCTCGAGGCGACGCATTACTACGATCCGCCCAACCTGACGTTTCCCTTTGGCAGCTATATCTGCGTGGTCGACATCGACTCGCGGACCGGCGTGGTTTCGGTACGGCGCTTCGTCGCCGTGGACGACTGCGGCAACATCATCAACCCGATGATCGTGGACGGCCAGATCCACGGCGGGCTCTCGATGGGCATGGCGCCGGCGCTCATGGAGGAGATCACCT
>JAQBBQ010000157.1:0-17275 GCA_032125995.1 Betaproteobacteria bacterium
CGACCCGCGCTGGTTGGAGGAGATCGGCGCGCACCTGCTCAAGCGTCACCGCGAGAACCCGCATTGGGAGAAAACGCCTGCCCAGGTCGTTGCGCTCGAGCGCGGCACGCTCTACGGGCTGCCGGTCTACGCGAATCGCCGCATGCACTACGGACCGCTCGACCCGGCGGCTGCGCGCGAACTGTTCATCCGCTCGGCGCTGGTCGAAGGCGAGTTCGAGACGCGCGCGCCGTTCTTCGCGCACAACCGGCGCCTGGTTGCCGAGATCGAGCGCCTCGAGCACAAGTCGCGCCGGCCGGACATTCTCGTTGACGAGGACCTGATCGCCGCGTTCTACGACGCGCGCGTGCCGGAGGGCATTCACAACGGCGCCGACTTCGAGCGCTGGCGCAAGGACATCGAGCGCACCGAGCCGAAGCGGCTGTATCTGCGCCGCGAGGACCTGATGCGCCACGAAGCGGCGGGGATCACGACGGACAATTTTCCGCCGACGCTGCAGTTCGGACCGAACGCCTTCGCGCTCGAATACCATTTCGAGCCCGGCGCCGCGCGCGACGGTGTGACGCTGACGGCAGCGGTTGCGCTGCTTAACCAGGTGTCGGCGGCGCGCTGCGAGTGGCTCGCGCCGGGCCTGCTCAAGGAGAAGGTGCGCGCGCTCGCCAAATCGGTGCCCCAGCGCCTGCGTCACCGGCTCGGACCGCTAGACGCCTTCGCCGAGGGCTTCGTCGCGTCGGTGCAGCCCACTGACCTGCCGCTGGCCACCGTGCTGGCGCGCTGGATCCGCGCCGAGCTGAACCTTGAGGTGCCGGTCGATGCCTTCCGTCCGGACTCGGCGCCCCTGCATCTGCACATGAACTTCCGCGTGGTTGACGAGCACGGCCGGCAGCTGGCGATGAGCCGCAATCTGGCCGAACTGAAACGCGCCTGGGCGCCGCAGACCCAGGCGGCGCTTGCGGACTTGGCGAGCGTGCCCGAGGACCAGCGCCACCGGACCTGGGATTTCGGCGACCTCGCCGAAATCATGGAGATCCGGAGTGTGGGGCGTGGCGAACAGACCCTCGTCGGCTATCCGGCGCTTGCCGATCTCGGCGACGCCGTCGCGCTGCAGGTATTCGATTCACCCGAACGTGCGCGCGCGGTGCATCGCGCCGGCCTGCGGCGGCTGTTGAGCATCACCTTTCGCGATCGGGTGCGCGATCTCGAAAAATCCGTCGAACGCGATAATGCCTTGAGACTCCAGTTCGCTCAGCTTGCCGGTGACGTCGCGCTGCCAGATGAGGTCGTGATGGCGGCGCTCGAGCGAACGTTTTTCGCCGAGTCGATCCCGATGACGCAGCAGGCGTACGAGCGCAGCGTGCAGGACGGGCGCAACCGGTTCAACCTGATCGCGCAGGAGATCGTGCGCATGATCGGCGTCGTTCTCGGCGAGCAGGCGCAGGTGCAGAAACGCCTGAATGCGGTGGCGAAGACGTTTCCCGGACCGACGGAAGAAGTGCGCGCGCAGTGCGCCCGGATGCTGCATCCGCGGTTCGTTTCGCAGACGCCCTGGTTGCGGCTGCAGCATCTGCCGCGCTATCTGAAGGCCGCCGCGCTGCGTCTCGACAAGCTGCGCGAGGATCCGACGCGCGACGCGCGCCTGGCCGCCGAAATCGCGCCGCTCGCCAACGCCTGGCAACGCGAGGTCGTCAGCCGCGCGCGGCTTGGTGCGCCGACACCGGAACTCGAACAGTTCGGCTGGTTGCTCGAGGAACTGCGCGTGGCGCGCTTTGCCCAAGCGTTGAAGACGCCCGTACCGGTATCGGTAAAACGCCTGACAAAGTTGTGGCAAAGTATCCGTCACGCCTGAGTTGATCCACGAAACCCACGCACGCCATGCTCGCTTCGCTCCTGTTCGCGTTTCGCAACCTGCTCCATCCGCGGATGCTGTGGCTCATGGTATGGCCGGTCCTGGTTGCCATCGGCGTCTGGGGCACGGCGTTGTTTTTCATGTGGGCGCAGCTCATCCTCTGGGTCGCCGAAAAGCTGCGGGTCGGAATTGGCTACGCCACCTTCTGGGTCGAGTGGGATTCCACCGACGTGGCACTATTCGCGGCGAAGTTGCTGGTGCTCCTCATGCTCGTGCCGCTCGTCCAGTTCACGGCGTTGCTGATCCTCGGCGTGTTCGGCATGCCGTCGATGGTGGAGCATGTCGCCGGGCGCCGCTTCCAGACCCTCGCGCGCCGTCGTGGCGGCACCTTCGCAGGGAGCGTGGTCAACAGCATCGTCGCGGTGCTCGGCCTGGTCGGCCTGGGTCTCGTGTCGCTGCCGTTCTGGATCTTTCCGCCGCTGTGGCCGGTCATTCCGGTGGTGATATTCGGCTGGGTGAATCAGCGCGTGCTGCGCTACGACGCGCTCGCCGAGCATGCCGCCGAGGACGAAATGACGCGCATCTTCCGCGAGCAGCGCATGACGATGTACCTGCTCGGCGTGCTCCTCGCGCTGGTGGCGTACATCCCGGTCATCGGCCTGTTCGCGCCGGTCGTCTTCGGGCTCGCGTACATACACTACCTGCTCGAAGCATTGCGGCGATCACGCGGCGCCCCGCTCGAAGGCGAGGTGATGCCGCGATGACGGCAGCGATTGGCGCGCTGGTGATCGGCGACGAGATTCTCGTCGGCAAGCGTGCGGACAAGCATTTTCCATTTCTCGTCGAAGCGCTTGCCAAGCGCGGCCTGCGGCTTGCGTTCTGTGAAGTTCACGGCGACGACCCGCAGCGGCTGACCATGACGCTCAGACGAACCCTCGCGGCGGGCGAGATCGTGTTCAGTTTCGGCGGTATCGGCGCGACGCCCGATGATCACACGCGCCAGTGCGCCGCCGAGGCGCTGGGGGTGGGGCTCGTGCTGCATCCCGATGCGGAGCGCGAAATCCGCGCACGGTTTAACGACGAGGTGACGCCGAGCCGCCTCGCGATGGGGACATTTCCCGAAGGCACCGCGATCATTCCGAATCCGGTGAACCGGATTCCCGGTTTCTCGGCCGCCGATCATCATTTCGTGCCGGGGTTTCCACAGATGGCCTGGCCGATGATCGAGTGGGTGCTCGATACGAAGTACGCGCACCTTGTCGATCGCGACCGCTGGCAGGAGGAATCAATCCTCGTGTTCGAGGCGGGCGAGAGCCAACTGATCGGCGTGATGGAACAGGTCGGCGCCGCCTTTCCGGGCGTCAAGGTGTTCAGCCTGCCGTCGATGGGCGCCAACGGTGCGCGCCGCCACGTCGAGTTGGGCATACGCGGTGTGCCGGCCGAGGTGCCGGCGGCGCTCGAGGCGCTGCGCGCGGGGGTGCGCGAGGCGGGATTCCCGTTTCGCGGCTTAACGTTAGGCGAGGCCTGAATAGAAAACGCCCCGCACGAGGCGGGGCGTTCAGGGTGCTTCTGCTACTTGTTTTGCGGCGCCGACTTAGGCGGCCTTTTTTGACTTCGCGAAGCCTTTCACCGAGTCGGTCGCGGCTGTGACGTTGGCTTCGGCCATCTCGGTCGCCTGCTTGGCGACTTTATTGAGGTTGTCGTAGGCCGAGTTGGCCGCCGTAAGCATCTGCTTCATCGCGGCGACGGCAACGTCCGAGCCGGCCGGTGCATTCTTGGTCGCCTTCTCGAGCATCGAGGCGAAGTTCTCATTCCACTCGGCGGTGCGCTGCTCGGCGAGCTTGGACAGTTCGCTGTTTGCCGAGGTGGCGACTTCGTACACGCTCTTCGACCAGGCGATTGCCTTCTCGAGTGTGGGCTGCGCCAGGGTGCCCTGCAGGCTGGTAAATTCCTGCGCGTCTTTCGCACCCATCAGTGCGCGGGTGTTGGTGACGCTGTCCTCGAAGGCCGCCTTGACGGCGTTCGCGTTCAGATTCGCGAGTTTCTCCATCGCGCCGAACTGGAAGCTCGCAACCGCGAGCAGGGCTTCAACGTTGGCCTTTTGAGCCGCTTGGATTTGTTCTGGTGTGACGTACATGGCGTAACTCCTGTTTAAAGGTGAATTCAAACTCTGCGCTTGGTAATGGTGCGCTGCAACAAGACGAATTATATGTTCTAAGTCAACCAAGTCAAGCACTTTGTGCGACGCAATATATTTATTTGATGTGACGCAACAATACCTCGGCCAAGCCTTTGTTTCGGCATCTAAAGCGTTTGAAACGACGCTCTAACGCGCGCGGTGGGTTGACCGTCTCCCACAGCCTGGATATAAAGCAAACGATCGTTTGGTTTAGTTCCCATTTTCTGCTGATGCGGACCCGATGCGTACCCAGCCCAACCCGCGCGCACCCTCCACGCCACGTACGCCACGTACGCCACGTACGCCGCGCGCCGACAACCGCCTGCCTGCCGTGCTCGATGCGGCCGCGCGTCTGTTCGCCCGGCGCGGTTACGCCCCGACGTCGATGCGCGACATTGCGCAGGCGGCGTCGATGCTTCCCGGATCGCTCTACTACCATTTCGCCGCCAAGGAGGATCTGCTCGCGGCGGTGTATGAAGCCGGCGTACGCGAACTCGTCGCGGCCGTCCGCGCCGCAGTCGCGCGCGAGACCGAACCCTGGGCGCGGCTCGAGGCGGCCTGCGTCGCGCACCTCGAGACGGTGCTCAAGCGTAGCGACACCGCGCAGGTGCTGATCCGCGTGCTGCCCGAGCAGGTGCCCGCGGCGGCGGCGCACCTCAAGCGCTTGCGCGCGGAATACGAGGCCGTGTTTCGCGAGCTGGTGCGTGCGTTACCGCTTGCCGAGGGCGCAGACCGGCGCACGCTGCGCTTGATGCTGCTTGGCGCACTCAACTGGACGCGCTTCTGGTACCGGGAAGACGCTGCCAATTCACCGCGCACGATCGCGCGGGGCATGGTGAAACTGCTGCGCGTGCAGCAGGACCCGCATGCGAATCAGGGAGGACGCCATGGCTGAACGCCGGCCACCCAAGATCATCGTCACCAAGATCGGCTTCGATGGCCACGACCGCGGAAGCCGCGTGGTCGCCGCCTATCTGCGGGACGCCGGAATGGAGGTCGTCTACACGCCCCCTTGGCAGGAGATTGCGGCGGTGGTGAAGCTTGCCACCGAGGAAGATGCCGACGTCATCGGCGTCTCGTCGCTCGCCACCGATCATCTGCTGGTGCCCAAGCTCATGGCCGCGCTGCGCGCCGCGGCGTTAGACGACGTGCAGGTGATCGTCGGCGGCATCGTGCCGCCCAAGGACGAGCGCATGTTGATGGAGGCGGGTGTGGCGCGCGTCTTTCACCCCGGCGCTTCGCTCGAGGCGATCGCCGATACCGTGCGCGCGCTCTCAGCGACGCGCCGGACCCAGCTGGAGGGCTCGATATGAACAAGCCGATCGTCAAACCCATGGCGCGAACCGAGTTCGAGCAGGGCGAACGCCGCTGGCACGCGGCCTTCGAAGCAAGTCCGGGCGCGCGACGCGACGCGGCCAATCGGTCCGGCATCGAGGTCAAGCCGCTGTACACGCCGCAGGACTGGTCCGGCGAGCGTTACCTCGAGGCGCTTGGCTTTCCGGGCGAATACCCCAACACGCGCGGCATCTACCCTTCGATGCACCGCGGCCGCAGCTGGACCCAGCGCCAGCTGATCGGCCTGGGGGTGCCCGAGGACTACAACGCGCGCCTCAAGGAACTGCTCGCGCACGGCGCGACCGCGGTCTCGCTGATCCCCTGCAACTCGGTGTTCCGCGGCTACGACGCGGACGAAGTGCCCGAGGAACTGCTCGGCACCTGCGGTACGGTGGTGAATACCGTCGACGACATGGAACGTGCACTTGCGGACGTTCCGCTCGAGAAGATTTCCTGCGCGCTAAACGATCCGTCGCCGTTCACCCTCCTCGCCCTCGTCCTCGCCGTGGCAAGGCGCCGCGGCATTGCCTGGACCCAGATCACGGGCACCTCGAACCAGTCCGACTGCATCTCGCATTACGTCGCGAACCACATGTTCTTCCGGCTCGCGCTACAGGGGGCGCGGCGCGTGCTGACCGATCACATCGCGTTCTGCAACGCGCAGGTACCGGGATGGAATCCGCTTTCGGTGGTCGGCCAGCACATGCAGCAGGCGGGCGCAACACCGGCCGAGTCGATGGCCTTCACCCTGGCGTCGGCGATCCAGTACGCCGAGGATTGCCAGGCGCGCGGCATGGATCCGGACGCCTTCCTGCCCCGCGTCACGTTCTTCTTCGATATTTCGGTCAGCTTTTTCGAGGAGATTGCGAAGTTTCGCGCCGCCCGTCGGCTGTGGGCGCGGATCGCGCGCGAGCGCTTCGGCGCCAAGGATCCAAAGGCCTGGCGTTTCAAGTTCCACGCCCAAAGCTCGGGCGTCGATCTGACGCGGCAGCAGCCACTCAACAACATCGCGCGCGTTGCCGTGCAGGCGATGGCCGGCATTTTCGGTGGCCTGCAGTCCCTGCACACCGACAGTTATGACGAAGTTGTGTCGGTACCGACCGCAGACGCGGCGCGGATCGCGGTTGCGACGCAGAACATCCTGCGCGAGGAAGCGCATCTTACCGACGTCATCGATCCCCTCGGCGGTTCCTACTATGTGGAAACGCTGACCGACCAGATGCAGGAGAGAATCGAATCGATCATCGCCCGCATCGATGCCGCCGGTGGGATGTACAAGGCGGTCGAGCAGGGCCTCGTGCAGCGCATGATCGGCGATTCGGCGTTTGCCGCCCAGCAGCGCATCGAGCGCGGCGAGCAGACCGTGGTCGGCGTCAATGCGTACCAGACCGAGGAGGATCCGGACGCGTACGCGGTACTCGAATACCCGCAGCGCGAGCGGATCGCGGCCCAGGTCACCCGCCTCCGAGCGTACAAAGCGCAGCGTTCGAATGCGGCTGCGGGGAAGGCGCTCGACGCGCTTGCGCGCGCCGCGCAGGGCACCGAGAACGTCATGGCGCGCACCGTTGAAGCGGCCGAGGCGGGCGCGACGCACGGCGAAATCTGCGCCTGCCTGCGCCGCGAACTGGGCTTCGGCCAGCCGCTCGCGGTCGTTTGAGTGTGAGAACAGAGAACAATCGATGAACGCACCCAGGACACTAGCCGAGCGCATCCGTGGCGGCGACCGGCGGGCGCTTGCCCGCGCGATCACCGCAGTCGAGAACGAGAGCGCCGAGGCGGCGTCGATCCGCGCCGCGCTCGCCGCGTACGTTGGGCATGCCCGCGTCGTCGGCGTCACCGGTCCGCCCGGTGCCGGCAAGTCCACCTTGGTAAACGCACTCGTGAAGGAACTCGTCGCGCGCGAACGGCGCGTCGCGGTCATCGCGGTCGATCCGTCGAGCCCGATTACAGGCGGCGCGGTGCTTGGCGATCGCGTGCGCATGGGTGAGATCCAAGGACACGACGCAGTGTTCATCCGCTCACTGGCGTCGCGCGGCCACCTCGGCGGCCTGTCGCGCACCGCGGCACAGGTGATCGACGTGCTCGATGCTGCGGGCTTCGACGACGTCATCGTCGAGACCGTCGGCGCCGGCCAGTCCGACGTGGAGATCGCCAAGGTCGCCCCGACGCGGCTCGTCGTCTGCCCACCGGGACTGGGCGACGATGTACAGGCGATCAAGGCCGGCATCCTCGAGATCGCCGACGCGTTCGTCGTCAACAAGGCCGATTTGCCCGACGCGGCGCGCACCGAAGGCGAACTGCACGCAATGCTTGCGCTGCGCCGGGACGCGGATCACCCACCGGTGCTGAAGACTGTCGCGACGACCGGCGAGGGTGTCGCCGCGCTCGCCGACTGGTTGGCGGCACGGGTGCACCCGGGCCCGCGTGAGGCATCCGCGCCGATGGCCGGCACCCAAAGCGACGCGGCCGCGTTGCTCGAGCGCCTGATCGCGCGCGACGCCTTTGCGCGCCACCTCGGCCTCGAATTGGTTGCGGCGGGCGAGGGCACGGCCACGGTGCGCATGCGGGTGCGGCCCGAACACATCAATTTCTGGAATACCTGCCACGGCGGCGCGATCTTCTCGCTTGCCGACACGGCGCTCGGCCTGGCCTGCAATTCCTACGGCACGGTTGCCGCGCTGATCGATTCGCACATGACGTTCTCGGTCGCGGTCAAGGCGGGCGAACTGCTCACCGCGCGCGCCGAGGAGGTTTCCCGCACGCGCAAGCTCGGCGTCTACCGGATGGAGGTCCGGCGCGAGGACGGGGTTCTGGTCGCCAGCCTGACCGGTACTGTATATCGCACCGGCAAGCCGCTTCCGGGCGAGGCCTGATCTGCGCGCCGGCGCAGCAGACGTGAATCGCGATCTCGAGTTTCGTGCCACGCGCAAGCGTGCGCGCATCCACGATCCGCGGCGCGATTTTGCGCTGACCGAGATCGAAAGCGAGGTGCGCTACGATCCGCTGACCGGCGACTCGGCGCGGATCTGCCATTTCGCCACCCCGAAGCGCGAGCGGCCCGATTTGTCGTCCATGGTCGAGGCGACGCGCGCGGCGTGCCCCTTCTGCCCCGAGCGCGTCGAACGGGTGACGCCGCGCTATCCCGAGGAACTCCTCCGGGGCGGGCGACTGCGGCGCGGCGAAGCGCTGCTCGTGCCGAATCTGTTTCCATACGACGACGTGTCGGCGATCGTGTCGATGTCGCGCGAACACTTTCTCCCAATGGACGCGATGCCGGCGGGGATCGTCGCCGACGCGTTCAAGCTCGCGCGCGATTTCATTGTCGCCGCGACGCCGATGCTCGGCGCGCGGGACGCCTACGGCATCGTGACCTGGAACTACATGCCGCCCTCGGGCGCCTCGCAGGTGCACCCGCATATGCAGGTCATCGTCACCGACACGCCGGGTAACCAGCTGCGGCGCGATCTTGAGGCGGAGGCGCGCTATCTCGAGGCGCAGGGCCGGCCTTACCCCGCGGCGCTGGTCGAGGCCGAGCGCGGGCGCGAACGCTGGCTGATGGAGGCGGACAGGATCGCGTGGTGGGTGCCGTACTGCCCGACCGGGATGCTCGGCGACGCGCAGGCGATGTTCGTCGATCGCGCGACGATCACTGCCTGCGACGACGCGGCGCTCGAGGTGTTTGCCGACGGCCTGTGCCGGCTGCTCGCTGCCTATGCGCGCATGGGGCTGTGGAGTTTCAATCTCACCTTGCTGCCGGACGCGCAGGCCGAGCGATCGGGCCGGCATCAGCTCAGTGCGCGTTTGCTGCCGCGGTTCTATCTGCACCCTCAACTCCACAACGCCGATACCTCCTACCTGCAGCTGCTGCTCGGCGAAAAGTTCGCCATGATCACCCCCGAGCAACACGCTGCCGAACTGCGTGGTCTGCTGGACAGCGCGCGGGCGCCCGGATGAGCGCTTCCGCCGAACACCGAGAGCACATTCCGGTCCGATTGTGGTGGGTACTCGCCGGCCTGACCTTCGCCTGGGGTTTCAACTGGACGGCGATGAAGCTCGCGCTCTCAGAGGTCGCGCCATTCACCTTTCGCTCGATCTGCCTCGGCGTCGGCGCCGCGGTGCTGTTCGCGGTGATGCGGGCCGGCGGCCATTCGCTCGTCGTGCCCAAGGGCCAGCGGCGCCGGCTGATCGGGCTCGCGCTGGTGGCGATTACCACCTGGAACCTGCTTGTGGCCTACGGCGTGTCGATGATTCCTTCGGGTCGCGCGGCGATGCTGGCCTACACGATGCCCGCCTGGGCAATTCCACTGTCGGTCTGGTTGCTCGGCGAGCGCTTGAACGGTCGCAAGATCACCGGGCTGGTGCTCGGCATGGCGGGGCTCGCGCTTCTGCTCGGCGAAGGCCTGCGCGACCTCGGCGCGGCGCCGATCGGCTCGCTGCTCGTGCTTTGCGCCGCGCTGATGTGGGCGCTCGCCACGGTGTTCCAGAAACGCTACCCGGTGTCGATGCCGGTCGGTTCGTACACCGCCTGGATCATGCTGATCGGCGGCATTCCGATCTTTGTCGGCGCGCTGGCCTTCGACGACTTCGGTGCGCTTGCGCAGGTCAGCGGGAAAGCCTGGTTTGGCGTGCTCTACAACGCACTCATCGCCTTCGCCTGGGCGCATTGGGCGTGGATCACGCTGGCGACCTCGCTCTCAGTAACGGTGTTTTCGCTCGCGATGTTGCTCACGCCGCTGATCGGCGTGCTAAGCGGTATCCTGTTCCTCGGCGAACAGCCGTCGGCGGTGGAGTACGCTGCGTTCGCGCTGGTGATCGCCTCGTTGCTCACCGTCGCACTGCCGGCACGCAAATAATGCAGCTCCGACTGCACACCAACCAACTCGCCATGCGCGTGCTCGGCACGCTCACGGGAACCGGTTTTCTCGCGGTCGGTGCGTATGCGATGTTCGGCGCCGACGATTCGGTTGCGGCTGCGCTGCGCGAGCGCGCACTGTGGTTCGGCATTACCGCGCTGATCGGCGGCGTCTGGGCGATCGGCGTGTCGTGGCTCGATCCCGACCTCTCGGGTGTCTGGTGCCGGCCGCCGCGCCAGCCCCGGGATCTGCGCACACCGCCGCGCTAGCGCTTGGTTATCATGGTCGCGGGCGCAAACGCCCGGAGGTCGCCATGTGCCGCTTCACGCTCTACCTCGGTCCGTCGATTCGACTGAGCACGCTGCTCATCGAACCGGCGCATTCGCTGATCCATCAAAGCTTTCGCGCTGCCGAGCGCGACGAACCGCTGAACGGCGACGGTTTCGGCCTCGGCTGGTATTCGCCCCGACTGTCGATTGAGCCGGCGGTGTTCCATTCGGTTTCGCCGGCGTGGAACAACCGCAACCTGCGCAGTATCGCGCGCGTCGTGGCGAGCCCCTGCGTACTCGCTCACGTACGCGCGGCGACCGAGGGCAGTGAAGTGCACGAGTCAAACTGCCACCCATTCAACTTCGGCCGCCATCTGCTGATGCACAACGGTTCCATCGGCGCCTTTAATCGCGTGCGTCGGCGGTTGGTCACCGACCTCTCGGACGAGGCCTACAGTGTTATCCGCGGCAGTACCGACACCGAGCACCTGTTCGCGGTGTTCGTCGACGAATTGCTCAAGCGTGGAGACTCGGTGGACCAGGCGTTCGACCGGCCGGGCGGGGCCGCGCGCCTCGCCGAACACCTCGCGGCGACACTCGCGCGCGTGCTCGCGGTCGTAAACGCAGTGGACCCGGGCGCGCCGTGCTTTCTAAATGTGGCGGTGTCGGATGGCGTGCACGCGGCCGTGTCGCGCTTCACCAGCCACCCTTCGCTGCCGCCCGATACGCTCTATACCCTGCACGATGGTATTTACCCGACCACGTCGCAGGAGTTTGCCCAGCGCAAGTCGGAGGAAGAGGGCGAAGCCGTTGTCGTGTCGTCGGAACGCCTGACGGCGGACCAGGCCTGGCGCGCTGTCCCGCCGAATCACATCGTCGCCTTTTCGCGCGCTGAGGCGCCGCGGCTGTTTCCATTGACGCCGGACGCGCGGATCGACGCGGGTTCGTAGCCGACTCGGCGCGCGCGTCTCAGCCGGGCGCCGGTGCTTGCGGTGTTTGGCCGGCGGCAAACGCCTCGAGCACTTTGCGGTATTCCTCCAGTGCTGAGGGGCTGACCGCGACGCCGCATTCGTAGCAGCAGTTGGTCATGCGGTCGAACCAGCGGCAGCCGCATTCGTCGCAAGCCAGTTCGGGTGCGCCCGCCGGGTTGTAAAAGACCATCGCGCGCCTCAGCGGCAGGTGCCGAGAAACGGCAGCCCCAGCGCCTCGAGGAAATCGCCCCAGCCGCGCTCGCGCAGTTCGTCGCGCGTGCGCATGACCATGAAGAGCAGCTTGCCGCGGCGCAGGCGCCGCTTGAGTTCGCTCAATGGTCGCGCGTCCGCGAGAGCTTCTGCGAGCGCGCCGTCCTCAGCGAGCAACAGCAGGTCCGAGGCGAGATCTGCGAGACCCCTGAACTCGCCGCCGCACACCGCCATCGCCCGCGGCTCGCGCAGCCAGACCTGCATCGGCACCGGGTCGGTTTTCTGCATGAAATTAGCGCGGCGCTGGCCCTGTGCGTCGGTGCTCCAGCGCGGAATCAGAGCCATGCTTGCGCCGGGCACGACCGACTCGAACAGATCGGCATGCGCATCGAGCACTTCCTGCCAAGGCGCCACGTCTTGCACCATCGCAGCCATCACACTCTCACCCCCAGACGGTAGCCTTCGTGGATCGCGGCATCCATCCCGCGCGGCATCAACGCATCGCCGCAGCCGTGCAGCTCGTCGACCATCCATTCGAAATCGGCGAACAGCGCCTGGTTCGACTTGCGCGGCGCGGCGGCGATCACCGTGTCAGCGGGCAGCGTGGTCTCGACGCCTTTCGCATCGACGACGACCGCGCCGGCGTCGGTCACGCCCACCAGACGGGTCGAGGTGAGCACGGGTATCTCGAGTTCCTCGACCCAGGCGTTGTGCCGCCACTTGAAGGTCGGCATCACGTCCCCCGCGATGCGTTTCTCGGGCTCGACGAGCGTGACCTGGTTGCCGCGTTGCTTGAGAAATTCGGCGACCACCAGGCCGATCTTGCCGGCACCGATGACGACGACGCGCTTGCCGGGCTCGATGCGGCCGGCGGCGACGTCGAGCGCATCGACCAGGCGGTCGCGCCCGGGCAGCCCGTCATAGGCGGCCATGTCGATGCGTGCACCCGCGGCGACGACGCAGACGTCGTACTGGTGCAGCACCGAGCGCATGAGCTTTGCGTTCGCCTCGGTGTTGAGGCGTACCTCGACCCCGAGCTTCTTCGCCATCACTTCGTAGTGCCGTACGACCGAGAGCAGGTCGTCGGGCCGCGCCAGGTCATGCGTCGCGTAGCCTACGAGGTTGCCGCCGATACGCTCGCCGCGTTCGTAGACCGTGACCGCGTGTCCGCGCCGGCGCGCGGTGATGGCGAATTCCATCCCTGCCGGGCCGGCGCCGATCACCATGATCTTCTTCTTCACCGCGGCCGGCGTGGTGGCGTATTCGGGCTCGACTTCGTGGCCGAGCGCGGGGTTCATCGTGCAGCTATAGGGTAGGTCGCGGAATACGCGCGACAGGCAGTTGAGTGAACCGATGCAGCGCCGCACTTCGTCCAGGCGGTCCTCGGCCGCCTTGTGCACGAGCTCGGGGTCGGCGAGCATCGGCCGGCACACCTCCCAATAGTCGAACTCGCCGTTGCCGAGGCAATCGTTCGCCATGCGCGGGTCCGGCAGCCGGTTGCCGTAGGCGATCAGCGTATTGGGGCATTCGCGCTTCGCGCGTGCCGCGAGGTAGTTCCAATGCCCCGGTGCGACATCGCGGCCGATCGACGATTCGGGCGCCTCCTGCCAGCCGACGGTGACGCTGATCATGTCGACGCCGCAGCCTGCCGCCTGTTTCATCAACTCAAAGCACTCGTCCTCGCTGTTGCCGCCCCATTGGTCCATCAGCTCTGCGCCGTTCAGGCGGATGATGAACGGATGCTCGGGCAGCGCCTGCTTGACCGCGTCGATCAGCTCGCGCATGAAGCGGCCACGGTTCTCGAGCGAGCCGCCGTACTCATCGGACCGCTGGTTGGTGAAACTGGAATTGAACGACGCGAGCAGGTAACCCATGAAGCTCGTCACTTCGATGCCGTCGAAGCCGGCCTTGATCGCGCGCCGCGAGGCGTCGACATGCTCCTGGATGCAGCGCCGGATATCCTCCTTCGACATTTCGCGCGGCGGCCGGAAATGCGGCAGCGTCTGCGGCACCACCGAGGGCTGTACGCAGTAGCCAAGGTCGATGCCGCCGTAGCGACCGGCGTGCAGAATCTGCTGGATCGCCACCGCGCCCGCCTCGTGGATGTAGCCCGCGATGGTCTCGAACTGGGGGAGGAACTTGTCGTCGTAGAGCGCGACCATGCGGAAGTACGACTTTCCCTCGCCCTTGGGATCGGGATAGGCGCCCTGGTTGGTGATGATGCCGCAGCCGGTGTTGGCGATGATCCGCGTACGCGCGAGCTCGCGCGGCGTGATGTAGCCATCGCGCGTGTTGTAGTTCGACACGCAGCAGGCGCCGTACTTGATCAGGTTCTTGGTCGGATAGCGGCCGAGCCGGCCGGGCTTGAACAGGTGGGGAAGCTTGGCTTCCCCCGGGCGTTGACTCATCTGCATCTCCTTGTGTGGCGGGCGCGCGTCAGGCGCCCCGTTTCTCAGCGGCGAGCTGCACCGCGATGCGCTCGCGCAGCGCGCGCTTGAGAATCTTTCCGACCGGACTGGTCGGAAATTCGGCGACGATCTCGAGCCGCTCGGGCAACTTGAAGCTCGCGATCCGCTTTGCCTTGAGGAAGACAATCAACTCGTCGAAGGCGAGTGTTTCGCCCGGCTTCGGAATGACGAAGGCGCAGGCCTTCTCGCCGAAGGTCTCGTCCGGCATCGCGACCAGGGTGACCGACTTCACCTTCGGATGCGCGAAGATGTAGTTCTCGATCTCGTCGCAGCTGATCTTTTCGCCACCACGATTGATGATGTCCTTGCGCCGGCCCTCGGTATAGAGCAGGCGGCCGCGCTTGCGCACGATGTCGCCCATCCGGTAGAAGCCGTCTGACGTAAACGCCTCACGGTTGTTGTCTGGCGCGTTGTAGTAGCCGCGGATCGTGTACGGCCCGCGCACGCACAGCTCGCCGGGCGTGCCATCGGGGACTTCGCGGTCGGCGTCGTCGAGCACCCGGATTTCGTCATCGTCGCAGACCGGCGTGCCCGAGCTTTCCAGCACCGCGTCGGCGTCGGCGTCGAGGCGCACCATGCTGATCAAGCCCTCGGCGGTGCCGTAGATCTCCTGCGCCCGGCAGCCCAGGCGTGCCTGCAGCCGGGCGCGCAACTCGGGTGCGAGCCGCGCACCGCCGTTCTGCACCACGCGTAGCGACGACAGGTCATGGCGTTCCGGAACCTGCGTGTTAAGCCAGGCCGAGATCAGCGGTACGGCGGCCGGAATGACCGTGACGCGCTCGCGCTCAATGAGCGGAAACACGGTTTCGGCATCGCCGGCGGGGGCGAGGACCACGCTGCCGCCGGCGTAGAGCGCGCCCATCAATCCGGGCGAAGCGAGGTTGTAATTGTGCGCGAGCGGCAGGATCAGCATGAGCACCGTGTCTTCGCCGAAGCCGGCGAGGCGGCCGCACTGCTTCGCGTTGTAGACGTAATCGTCGTGGGTGCGCGGGATCAGCTTCGACAGCGAGGTCGTGCCGCCCGAGAGCAGCATCAGCGCCACTTCGCCCGGGTCGAGCGTGATGCCGGCGAGCGTTGCGCGTGCATCACCCGGCGCCATTGGCGCGTCTAGCATCTCGTTGAGCGATGTCTGTCCGTCGCGCGGCGTTCCGGCAACGAACACCTGCTTGAGCGTCGGGCAGGCGCTGCGCATTTCCTCGGCCATGGCGCAATAGTCGAATTCGCGCAGCCGGTCCGGAATCACGTAAGCCGCCGCGCCCGAGGAGTTGATGAAGTGTTTCACCTCCGTGTGGCGGTGCGCGCGCAGCGCCATCACCGGGATCGCGCCGGCGCGAATGAGCCCGAAATAGGCGTAGAGAAACGCCGGAACGTTCGGCAGCTGCAGGACGATGCGGTCGAGCGGCTTGACGCCGGCGTGGACGAAGCGCGCAGCAAGGCGCTCGATGCGCTCGACGAGCTGCCCGTAGGTCACGCGCTGGTCCCCATCGACGAGCGCAACCTTGTCCGGGCGCTGTGCCGCGGCCGCGGCGAGCGCGGCTGGGATCGATATGCCTTCCCAATGGCCGCGCGCGCGGTAGCGGCGGGCGAACGTTTCCGGCCATGGCGTACAGCCTGCCAGCATCAACCCTCCTGTTACCGAGCGCCCACGCTGCCAGAGCCGCGTGACGCCGCACTTGAGCTACATCAAGCGCGCGCCGTCGTGCTAGCTCGTGCCACCGCGTGGCATCAGAACATGAACACGCCCTTGCCGGTGGTCTGGGTGTCGAACAGGCGGTAGGCCTCGACGGCCTGGTCGAGCTTGAAGCGGTGCGTGATCAACTTTGCAAGGGGAATCTTGCGCTCGGCAACGAAGCGCGCGCATTCGTCCTGGCCGACGGTCGAGAAGGTCCACGAGCCGACGATCGTGAGTTGTTTTCTGAGCATGTCCGGGCTGACTTCGAGCGTCACGTCGCCGCCCTCGCCGACGAAGCACACCGTCCCCCACACCCGGGTGCTGCGCACCGCGGCGACGCGCGCCGCGGACGCGCCGCTGCAATCGAGCGCCAGATCCACGCCTTCGCCATGGGTCAGGTCTTTCAGCGCCTGCACCGGGTCGGTGGTGCTCGAATTGATCGTCGCGTCGGCGCCGAAGTCGCGCGCAAGCGCGAGGCGCTCTTCACCGATGTCGACCGCGATCACGCGCGCGCCCATTGCCGTGCCGAGCAGAACCGCGGAAAGCCCGACCGGTCCTTGACCGAAGACCGCGAGCGTGTGGCGCCCGCAGGTTTGCATGCGGCGCAGCGCGCCGTAGGCGGTGCCGGTGCCGCAGGACACCGCGGCGCCTTCCTCGAACGACAGTTCGTCGGGCAGCGGCACCAGCGTGCTCGCGGGCACCTTGAGGTAGCTCGCGTGACCGCCGTTGCCGGTCACGCCGTAGACCGTGATGCCCTTGCCGCAGAGTTGCGACCAGCCGACGCGACAATGCGGGCATACGCCGCAACCGCTGTAGTGATGGTCCATCATGCGTGCGCCGATCGGCGCTTGCGCTTCCGACACCCCGGGGCCGCGCGCGGCGACCACGCCGCAGGGCTCGTGTCCCGCGATCACCGGGCCGCCCGTGCCGCCGAGACCGAGCGCGCCCGCCATGCCGGTGCCGCTGCGCGCCGCGCGGTAGGCGTGCAGGTCGCTGCCGCACATGCCCGAAGCCTTCATTTCGAGCACCACTTCGCCCGGCCCGGGCGTCGGATCCGGAAACTCGCGTATCTCGAGCTCACGCTCGCCGAGAAAAACCACCCCTCGCATGTCGTTCACCCTCCTGTTTCGGTTCAATGGATTCTAGCCGAGGGCGCCAACCGGTAGACTCGCGGCGGGTCGGCGCGCGTCGCCGGCGACCCGACTCTTACCCATAAAGGATCTCCCCATGCTGCTAGACGTCCGCACCTACCGCTGCAAGCCAAACACAATCGGCCGCCACATCGCGCTTTACGACAAGATGGGCAAGGTCCCGCAGACGCGCCACCTTGGCGCGCCGCTGTGCTATCTCACGACCGAAACCGGAAATCCGAACGAGTACCTTCACATCTGGATCTACGAGAATGCCGGGGACCGCGAAAAGCGCCGCGCCGCGATGTGGGCGGACAAGGCGTGGCTCGCCTACGTCGCAGA
>JAQBBQ010000158.1:0-2819 GCA_032125995.1 Betaproteobacteria bacterium
TCGAACCTTTGATGCTTGCGCAACACTGGACATCGTGAGGCGCCCGAGTCGATCCATCGCCGATCTGCAGCGCCGTCTCAGCGGCATGCAAGGACCCGCCCTGCCCACCCGAGTGCGACAGCCAAGCGTCACACGCGGGGCGGAGCAAAAGGAACGTTAGCGCCACGACGGCGAGCGCAGCCCACCATTTGCGCACACCGGGTCTGCCAAATGCGCCGCTCATCGAGTTGGTTCCGTTGCCACCCATTTCAGAGGTGTACCTTGCGCTTGCGGTTCCGTGCGGTGTTGACGCACATCAATCAGCGCCGTGAACCAAAGATACGACCCGGCAGAAGGGCAGAAGTTCTGCGGTCCGTCCGGCCGCGCCGCCACGATCGCATATCTGTGCGGGATTCGGCGCAAGTGACCGGCGCGACGACCGCTTTCAGCAGACCGGCGTCCCTTGTCACCCTTAGCATCCATTTGGCTAACGTGGCCCCAGGGGCATTTAATGGCCACCCGGTTGTTGCGCCGTGTACGCTTCGACCTCATGCGCTGGTTGCTCCTCCTTTTGCTCGTCTGCGTCCAAAGTGTTTGGGCGGAGACCGGCGTCAGACCCGATCCCGCCGCCGTCGCCCAGGGCGCGAAACTGTATGAGACCAACTGCGTCGCCTGTCATCGAAAGGACGGCGTCGGCGAACCGTACATCCCATGGAGCATTCGTCACCCCGATCTCATCCAAGCGATGCCATTGAACGAGTCGTCTCACGCATGGCACCACGGTGACGAGCAGCTCGTGGCCACGATTCTGGACGGCAACCAGCGCTCGCGGCTTCGAATGCCGGTCTTCCGCAACATCCTCTCGGTGAAGGACGCAAACGATCTCGTCGCCTATCTAAAGAGCCTGTGGAGCGATCGAATCCTTGCTTGCCAAGGCCCTGCTCACATGCGTTGCATGTGAACGCCTAAGGAAGGTTTTGTGCGGTTGGCCAGCGATCGTCGTGCTCTGCCGATTCGTCTAGGTTCTAGCGATTGCGCGCTGCTGTAGGAAGGGAAGCAAAACGAAGCGGCCCAATCAAATCCTGCTAGTTCCGCAGAGACCCCGCTTCGGTCGGGTTTTGCTTTTGAGGCCCGCTTGCGTGAGCGCCGGCCGTAGGTACCGGATGCCCGAGGAGATCGGCGCGAGATTTAGCGATCGAAACCGTACGCAGGCCATGCAGCCGCCGCGCCATGAACATCGAGCCGAGCTCGTTTTGCCATGATCACTCTATCGCGTACCTGCTTGCCCCACAGTGTCGACATTCGCGCGCGTTCGATTTCGACCCGAAGCAGCCCTCGAACGTGCACGGAATTACGTCGCGTCCCCCGCGCGGGCAAACCGTCGAACGGTGCCGTCGTCCGGGCCCGGGCCGCGAGAATCGCCACAAGATTCACCGAAATTTTTCAGCGCCACGTCAACGCAACCGCCGCCCCAAATCGCGCAACACCTCGCGCGCACAATTCCGGCCCGGCGCGCCGGTCACCCCACCACCGGGATGCGCGCCAGAGCCGCATAGATAAAGACCTTTAACCGGCGCGCGGTAGTCCGCATGTCCGAGCATCGGCCGCGCGGACCAGAGCTGATCGAGCGTGAGCTGGCCATGAAAGATGTCGCCGCCCACCAGACCGAACTCACGCTCGAGGTCGGCGGGCGAGAGCGCCGTGTGCGCGATCACGCTCGCACGGAATCCGGGCGCTGAGCGCTCGACGGTATCGAAGATGCACTCGATTGCCTCGTCCTTGCGCGCCGCCCAGTCGGCGTCGGGCGCGAAGTGCTGGCAAAAAAGGCTCGCGACATGCGCGCCGAACGGTGCGAGCGAGTCGTCGAGCGTGCTCGGAATCACCATCTCGACGATCGGCGCGCGCGCAATGCCGTCCTTGCGCGCATCGAGATAGGCCTGGTCCATGTACGCGAGCGAGGGCGCGAGGATGATGCCGCTCGCGTGATGTGGGCCTGGCTCGGGGAGACAGGAAAAGCGCGGCAAGGCGGACAGCGCAACGTTCATGCGAAAACTCGCCGAACCGCATTTCCAGCCGCGCATGCGCTCGACGAAGGCGGCCGGCAACGCAGCCGCATCGACCATGTCGAGATAGAGCAGTTTCGGGTTGACATTCCCGATCACGCGCTGCGCCTCGATCGCGCGGCCGTCGGCAAGCGTGACACCGCAGGCGGCGCCGTCGCGCAGCTCGACGCGGGCGACCGGTGCCGCGGTTTCGATCTCGGCGCCGTGCGCACGCGCTTCGGCCGCAATCGCATCGGAGATCGCACCCATGCCGCCGATCGCGTGACCCCAGGCGCCCTTGTTGCCGTTCACCTCGCCGAAGCAATGGTGCAGCAGCACGTAGGCCGTACCCGGGTGAAACGGGCTCGCGTAGCTTCCCACCACCGCGTCGAAACCGAAGGCCGCGCGCACTGGGTCCGACTCGAACCAGCGCGCGAGCAGATCGGCGGCGCTTTTCGTGAACAGGTCGAGCAGGTCGCGGCGCGCCTCCATGTCGAGTGCCCGCACACGCCGCACGCCCTGCAGTGCGCGCCAGAGATCGCCCATCCCGCCGCCGACGTTGGGCGGGGTCTCGAGCACCAGGTCACGCAGCACGTCGGCGACGTTTTCGAGCATGGCCCAGTACGCCGGCAGCCGCGCGGCGTCCTGCGCCGAGAACTTGGCGAATTCGCGCTGCGTCGCCTCGACCCCGCCGCCCACGCAGAGGTAACGCGCGTCGTCCAGCGGCAGGAAATTCGCCAGCGGGCGCTCGACGATGCGCAGGCCGTGTTGCGCCAGATTCAATTCACGGATCACGAC
>JAQBBQ010000159.1:0-4165 GCA_032125995.1 Betaproteobacteria bacterium
CGACGCATCGCGTGGATTGCGATTTCATCGCCGGCTGCGACGGCTTTCACGGCGTGAGCCGGGCGTCGATCCCGGCCGCCGTCCTGCAGACGTTCGAAAAGGTCTATCCCTTCGGCTGGCTCGGCGTCCTGTCGCAGACGCCGCCGCTCGACGAGATCCTCTACGCGCGTCACGCGCGCGGCTTCGCCCTCGCCTCGCAGCGCAGCCCGACACTCAGCCGCTATTACATCCAATGCGCGCTCGACACGCGCGTCGAGGACTGGCCCGATGAACGGTTTTGGGCGGAATTGAAAGCCCGCTTTCCAGCGGAGGTCGCCGAGCGCATCGTCACTGGGCCGTCGATCGAAAAATCGATCGCGCCATTGCGCAGCTTCGTCGCCGAACCGATGCGCTACGGGCGCCTGTTTCTCGCCGGCGATGCGGCGCATATCGTGCCGCCGACCGGGGCCAAGGGCCTCAACCTGGCGATCTCCGACGTGTTCTACCTGTCGCGCGCGCTGATTGAATACTACAAACGCAACAGCGCGCAGTATCTAGACAGCTATTCCGACATGGCGTTGCGCCGCGTTTGGGGCGCCGCGCGGTTTTCATGGTGGCTCACCCTGCTGCTGCATCCGTTTCCGGACGAGACCGCGTTCGATCAACGCGCGCGCGAGGCCGAGCTCGACTACATCGCGCGCTCGGAGCACGCGCGGCGCTCGATGTGCGAGCAGTACGCGGGGCTGCCCTTCGAGTCCTAGCCCACGGAACGACGTCGCGAACCCCTCACACGGGCTTGAGGAACACGTTCGGCTTGAGGAATAAGCCGAGTATCAGGCAGCCGTCCGGCGAGATGGCCTCGTGGCGATTGCCCGCCGGCCGCCAGATGAAATCGCCCGGGCCGGCCATGCCTTCCTCATCGCCGAAGGTACCCTCGAGCACGTAGGTCTGCTCGAGCGCGGTGTGGACGTGGTCGGGCACGACGCCGCCCGGCGGTATGCGGAACAGGCCGGTGAAGATGCCGCTCGCCTTGTCCTCGTAGAGCACTTTGACGTCGACTCCGGGCGCCTGCGCCATTGGCGTCCAGGGAACCTCGTCGCCCTTGATGTAGCGCGACGCAAGGTCGGGAAGGTTCTTGCCGTTAGCTGCGGGTTTCGGGTTCGCCATACGCAATCTCCTCAAACGTCTGCGGTCCTAAGGTGGCGGAAGGGGTGGGATTCGAACCCACGAAGGCTTGCGCCTTGCCGGTTTTCAAGACCGGTGCATTAGACCACTCTGCCACCCTTCCGAGCCGGATTTGGGTCCTTGAACTGGCCCGATTCGTCGCCATTTTCAGTGTCGGGCGCAAAATCCGCCAGCAGCGCGTAACGCAGTGTAACAACAGCGTTTTTGCGGTTGAAACTTTGCCGCCTTTTGGTAGTCTTACACCCCGTGCGGAATGATCCGCCCTAGGAGGACGTTGAATGCAACCCGAATTGAAACCCGTGCGCACCGATAACTCAGGCTACGGCCATGGCATGCGCCGTGACGCGGCAGCGGGCGTCGGCATCGCACCGGAAGCGCAGAAGGTCATGCGCAGCACGTACCTGTTGCTGGCCGTGACGATGATCCCGACCGTAATCGGCGCGATGATCGGCATGGCAACCAGCGGCATCATCGTGCAGAGCCCGATTTTCAGCACGATCCTGATGCTGGGCGCAGTGATTGGTCTGCAGTTCGCGATCAGGAAAAACCGCAACAGTGGGCTCGGCATTGCGCTGCTCCTGCTGATGACCGGCATTCTCGGCTGGTGGCTGGGGCCGATCCTGAACATCGCGCTGTCAATGAAGAACGGGATGCAACTCGTCGGTTACGCGGCCGTCGGCACCGGCGTGATCTTTTTCGCCATGGGCACGGTCGCGGCCACCACCAAGCGCGACTTCAGCTTTATGGGTAAATTCCTCTTCGTGGGCATGATTGCGCTGCTGATCGCGATGTTCGCCAACATGTTCCTGCAGATTCCGGCGCTCGCGCTGACGATCTCGACGCTGGTGATCGTGGTGTTCTCGCTGTTCCTGCTCTACGACCTCAACCGGATCGTGCGCGGTGGCGAGACGAACTACATCATGGCCACGACGGGCGTGTACATGAGCTTGTTCAACATCTTTGCCAACCTGCTATATCTGCTGATGGCACTGACCGGCCAGCGCGACTGAGCGCTCGTAAAAGCTCACCGCACGCACATAGCGGTTCAATAAAGGGCGCCTGCGGGCGCCCTTTTCTTTTGCGCGTGCGCGGCGAGCTGCGCTAGCGCTCGAACAGTGCGATCGATTCCACGTGCGCCGTGTGGGGGAACATGTTCACGACGCCCGCCGCCTCGAGCCGGAAGCCCTTGGTGTTGACGAGAACGCCCGCGTCGCGCGCGAGCGTTGCCGGATCGCAGGACACGTAGACGATGCGGCGCGGCCAGTCCTCTGGTAGCGCGTTCACCACCTCCATCGCACCTGCACGCGGCGGGTCGATCAGCAGCTTGTCGAACGGCCTCTCGGCTGCAAGCGCCGCCGCGACGCCCTCGCCGTCGTATAGGTTGGCCTCTCGGAACGTAACCCGGTCTTCGCCCAGGCCGTTGGCATGCGCGTTTTCACGCGCGCGTGTAACGAGCGACGCGCTGCTTTCCAGGCCGACGACGGTGGCGCCGCTGCGCGCGATCGGCAGGCTGAAATTGCCCAGCCCGCAGAACAGATCTGCAATGCGTTCGCCGGGGGCAGGCGCGAGCAGGTTCAGCGCGCGGTGCACGAGCGCACGGTTCATCGCCGGGTTGACCTGGGTGAAATCGATCGGCGAGAACGCGATCCGTACGCCGAAGTCGGGCAGCGCATAACCGAGATGCGGGGCGGTGGCGGGGTAAAACGGCCGCACCGTGTCCAGCCCGCCGGCCTGCAACCAGGCCCAGACGCCCGTGTGCTGCGCAAATTCGCGCAGCCGCGCCTCGTCTTCCGGCGTCAGCGCATCGAGATGGCGGAAGACGAGCGCGATCATCGCATCGCCAACCGCCACCTCGATCTGCGGCAGCCGCGCACGAACCGACAGCGATGCGACCAGGTCGCGCAGGGGGCGGATGAGCGCCGACACGGCGCTCGGCAGCACCTCGCAGCTCTCCATGTCGACCGCATAGTGCGAGCGCCGTTCATGAAAGCCGACGAGCACGCCGCCCTTTTTGGGGACCCAGCGCACCGTCAACCGTGCGCGGTGCCGGTAGCCCCACTCGGGGCCGTACAAGATCGGCAGCAGGGACTGCGGGCGAACCTTGCCGATGCGCTCGAGGCAATCCTCGAGCCCGCGCTGCTTGGCGGCCATCTGCGTGCGCGCGTCCGCATGCTGCGTCGCGCAGCCGCCGCAGATACCGAAGTAGCGGCAGCGCGGCGTGCGACGCCCCGAAGACGCTTGGTGCACGACGTGCGCCTGCATGAGGTCGAACGTCGGCTTGCTGCGCACGACCACGGCGTCGACCCGCTCGCCCGCCAGCGCGCCGTCGACAAACGCCACCTTGCCCGCGGTGTTGCGCGCGACGCCCCGCCCTTCGGCGTTTAGCGAATCGATCGAAAGCCTGACCCGGTCGTGCCGCTTCACCGCCTCAGGCCAGGGGATCGTTCCAGCGCTTGAGGAACTCCGCCCAGTGCGCGCCGGGCTGTTTTCCGACGAAGGCGCGCAGCAGAGCGCACTCGCGGCGGTAGTGCTCGAGACTGAACACGCCGCGCAGGTACTGGAAGCGCAGAAACAGCAGGTAGGTATTCGCCGCGTCGGCTTCGCAGTAGTCGCGAATGCCCTGAATCTCCCCGTCCTGAAAGTTCGACCAGACCGCCGCACCTTCCATCCCGAGCTTCCCCGGGAATCCCGCGAGGCGCGCGACGTCGTCGAGCGGCGCATTGTTGCGCGGCTGGAACATCGCCAGCACGTCCATCAGGTCGGTGTGGCGCGCGTGGTAGCGGTTGACATAGTTGTTGTAGCGGAAGTCGCGGTCATCGTCGCCCTGCTCCCAGTAGCGCGCTGCGTGCACGCCCTGCATCAGGCCGCGGTAGTGCAGCACCGGCAGGTCGAAGCCGCCGCCGTTCCACGATACGAGCTGCGGGGTATAGCGCTCGATGCCGTCGAAAAAACGCTGGATCGTGGCGCGCTCGTCTTCCTCGGGCGCACCGATCGACCACAC
>JAQBBQ010000160.1:0-6609 GCA_032125995.1 Betaproteobacteria bacterium
ACTGCGCCGGTCTCGAAGGTCGGCACCGGGGGCGTCGCGGTCGCGCGCCGGGCCTCCCCGGTCATCCGCGTCCGACGAAGGGCATCTTGCTCGCCATGATGGTCATGAACTGGACGTTGGTTTCGAGCGGCAGATCGGCCATGTGGACGACCGCCTGGCCGACGTGATTGACGTCCATCAGCGGCTCGACCTTGATCGAAAGATCGGCCTGCGGCACACCCTTGGCCATGCGCTCGGCCATTTCGGTGCGCGCGTTACCGATGTCGATCTGGCCGCAGGCGATGTCGTAGGGGCGCCCGTCGAGCGAGGTGCACTTGGTGAGCCCGGTCACCGCGTGCTTGGTCGCGGTATAGGGCGCCGAGTACGGCCGCGGCGCATGGGCCGAGATCGAGCCGTTGTTGATGATGCGTCCGCCGCGCGGTGACTGATCCTTCATGAGACGGAACGCTTCCTGGGTGCACAGGAACATGCCGGTGAGATTGATGTCGACGACGCTCTTCCATTGCTCGACGCTCAGTTCGTCGAGGGGGATGCCGGGTGCATTGACGCCGGCGTTGTTGAACAGGACATCGAGGCGCCCGAAGGCCGTCTTCGTCTTCGCGAACAGGGCTTTGACTGACGCCGGGTCGGCGACATCGGTCGGCACGCACAGCGCATTCGCGCCGTCGGCGCCGGCCTCTCTCTTCACGTTGTCGAGCGGTTCAGGGCGGCGGCCGGCGAGAACGACGCGGTAGCCGGCCTGCAGCAGCGCGAGCGCGGACGCGCGTCCGACGCCGGTGCCGGCGCCGGTCACGATGGCGACTTTTCCTGGGGTGCTCATGCTGAGGTCGTTCTCCGTCAGTCGTTGGTTTGTGGGGTCGCGGTACGGTGGGCAGTCTAAACCGTAAAGCGTAAAACCGCGGTTGCCGTTGCCTGGGTCCGCGGCTACATTGATCGCCACGACGGGGGTTGCCGATGATCAGTGCGGAACAAAATGACCTCATGACGCGCGTTGGTGCGGGCACGCCGGCGGGTGCGCTGCTGCGGCGGTACTGGCAGCCGGCGGCGCTGGTCGACGAATTCGAGGTCGACCGCGAGCGGCCGCTGCACCCGGTACGCCTGCTCGGCCAGGACATGGTGCTGTTTCGCGATGCCAAGGGCCGCTACGGACTGATCGATCGCGCCTGCCCGCACCGCGGCGCCGACCTCGCCTTCGGGCGGCTCGAAGATGGCGGGTTGCGCTGCGCATTCCATGGCTGGCTGTTCGATGTCGAAGGGCGCTGCCTCGAGACGCCGGCGGAGCCCGCGGGCAGTCGCCTGTGCGAGCACATTCGCCAGCGCAGCTACCCCGTCGTCGAGAAGGCCGGGGTGCTCTGGGCCTGGCTCGGCGAGGGCGAGGCGCCCGCGTTTGCACATTTCGACTGCTTCGTCGCGCCTGACAGCCACGTGTTCGCGTTCAAGGGGCTGTGGGACTGCAACTGGCTGCAGGCGCTCGAAGTCGGCATCGATCCGGCACATGCATCCTGGCTGCACCGCTTCACCGAGGACGAAGATACGGCGACCAGCTATGGACGCCAATTCCGTAGCGCCTCGATGGATTCCGACCTGCCGATGACGCGTTTGCTGCGCGAGCACGGCCAGCCCGAGATTCGCGCCGAGCGCGCGGACTGGGGCCTGCGCCTGTCGACGCTGCGCCGGATCGACGACGCCCGCATGCACATGCGCATCACCAATATCCTGTTTCCGCAGGCCTTCGTGATCCCGATGAGCGCCGAGATGACGATCTCGCAATGGCATGTGCCGATCGACGACCACAGCTGCTACTGGTATTCGTTTTTCACCAGCTTCGGCAAACCGGTCGACAAGGCGACGATGCGCGCGCAGCGCCTCAAGACCTACCCAGCGCCCGATTACCGACCGATCGTCAATCGCGCGAACCGGTGGGGCTACGACCCGCGCGAACAGCGCACGCAGACGTTCACCGGGATGGGTTTCGACATCAACATCCACGACCAGTTCGCCTGCGAATCGATGGGGTCGATTCAGGACCGCGGGCGCGAGAACCTCGGCACCACCGACAAGGGCATCGTGCTTTACCGGCGGTTGCTGGTTGACGCGATTCGTCGCAACGGCGCGGGCGAGCGCCCCCTGATGGTGCTCGACGAATCGCAGGCGCGCGCGCTGACCGGGCCTGCTGCGATCGATGGCATCGGCCCAAGCGAGGGCTGGGAAACCTATTGGAAGGATGCCGACGCCAAGCGCAGGCGAACCTGCCCGTGGCTGGGTGCGGGCCAAGAACGCGCAGCATGAGCTTCGTCGAGCGGCACGCGTTGTGGAGCGATGCGCAGCACGAGGCTGCGCGCCACATGCTCGCCGAAGTCACCGAGCGCGGCCTGCAGGTGGTGCGGTTTTCGTTCTGCGACCAGCACGGCCTGCTGCGCGGCAAGGCCGTGGCCGCAGCGGAGCTTGCCGGGGCGCTCACCGACGGTGTAACGATCACGACCACGCTGTTTGCCAAGGACAGCTCGCACAAAACGGTATTCCCGGTGTTCACGCCGGGCGGCGGATTCGGCTTGGACGAGATGCAGGGCGGGGCGGATGCACTGATGATCGCTGACCCGACCACCTTCCGCGTGCTGCCCTGGGCGCCCGACACCGGCTGGGTGCTGTGCGAAACCTGGTTCGGCAACGGCAAGCCGGTGCCGTTCGATACGCGCCGCCTCGGGCGACGTGCGATTGAGCGCCTTGCGCAGGCGGGCTATGACTACCTCGCCGGGCTCGAAATCGAGTTCCACGTCTTCAAGCTGATTGATCCGAAGCTGCGCCCGGAGGACGCGGGTCAGCCCGGAGAACCACCCGAGGTGTCGCTCCTCACCCAGGGCTACCAGTACCTCACCGAACTCAGATTCGATGCGATCGATCCGGTGATGGAGATCCTGCGCCGCGAGATGGCGCCGCTCGGCTTGCCGCTGCGCTCCTTCGAGGTCGAGTACGGGCCGAGCCAGGTCGAAGTGACCCTCAGCGCGCTGCCGGGACTCGGCTCGGCGGATGCGATGGTGCTGTTTCGCAGCGCGGCGAAACAGATCCTGCGCCGCCATGGCTATCACGCGACCTTCATGTGCCGGCCCAAGCTACCCAACGTGATGTCCTGCGGCTGGCACCTGCACCAGTCGCTGCGCGGGATTTCGGACGGCGCCAACGCCTTCATGCCCGACAAGGCCGACGGGCAGTTGTCGGCCGTCGGCCGCCAATGGCTCGGTGGGCTGCTCACCCATGCGCGCGCCTGCACCGCGCTGTCGACACCGACGCTGAATGGCTACAAGCGCTACCGGCCCTTCGTGCTCGCACCCGACCGCGTGATCTGGGGGCGCGACAACCGTGGCGTGATGCTGCGCGTGCTGGGCGGGGCGGACGATCCGGGCACGCGGATCGAAAATCGCGCCGGCGAGCCGGCGGCAAATCCCTATCTGTATTTCGCTTCGCAGATCACTGCGGGACTCGATGGCATCGATCGCAATCTCGATCCGGGTCCTTCGGCGGACACGCCGTATGAAACCCAGGCCGAGACGCTGCCCGCGACGCTCGCCGAGGCGATCGACTGCCTGCGTGCGAGCACTGTCCTGCGCGCTGGGCTTGGCGAGGGTTTCATCGATTACTTCTGCCACATCAAGCAGGCCGAGATCGCGCGCTTCAATCTCGCGGTGTCGGATTGGGAGCAGCGCGAGTACTTCGAGTTGTTCTAAGGGGTCAGACCCCTTTCGAGTTATCCACAGGGGTCTGACCCCGTCTTTGCTGCACTGCCGCGGTATCATTCGGCCCGTAAATCCCCCTTTGGAGTTCTGCAATGTGCAAACGCGCGTTCGCGCTTGTTTCATTGGCTTTGGCATTCGGCCTCGGCGCCTGCTCGAAGGCGCCGGAGGCGCCCAAGCGCCCGCCGCCCGCCGTCACCGTGCTTACGGTGGTCGCGAAGACGATCCCCTCGACGCAGGTATTCGTCGCCCAGACCGAAAGCTCGCGCCAGGTCGACATCGTCGCGCGCGTCTCGGGCTACCTCGACAAGATCGCCTACCAGGAAGGCGAGCTGGTCAAGGACGGGCAGGTCCTCTTCAAGCTCGATCCCAAGCCGTTCCAGGCGCAGCTCGACGCGGCGAAGGGCGAGATGTTTGCGCAGCAAGCACGCCTGAAAACCGCGAAGGCGACGCTCGATCGCGTCAAGCCGCTCACCGCGCAGAATGCGCTCTCGCAGTCTGATCTCGACCGTGCGCAGGGCGAGTATGACGCGTCGGTCGCGGCGGTCTACGCGGCGCGCGCCAAGGTGACCGAAGCCGATCTCAATCTCGGCTACGCAACGATCCGCTCGCCCGTGACCGGTGTGGCGAGCCGCTCGTCGCAGCGCGAAGGCGCGTTCATCAACGCCACGTCCGAGAACGCGCGCCTTACGTACGTCGCAGCGCTCGATCCGGTCTGGGTGAACTTCAGCGTCTCGCAGAACCAGATGGCGAAGTCGCGCAATGACGCCGAAAAGGGGCGCATCGTGCCGCCCAAGAATCGTCAGTACGAGGTTGAGTTGTTGCTGTCGGACGGCTCGACGTATCCGCAGAAAGGGCGCATCAGCTTCGCCGATCCGTCGTTCAGCCAGGACACGGGCTCATTCCTGGTGCGTGCGGTCCTGCCGAACCCGAAGCAGTCGCTGCGCCCGGGCATGTTCGTGACCGCAAATGTCAGCGGGGCGGTGCGCCCGGACGCGATCGTCGTGCCGCAGCTCGCGGTGCAGCAGGGCTCGAATGGTCACCTGGTCTACGTGATCAAGCAGGACGGCACGGCCGAGGTGCGTCCGGTGATCGTCGGCGAATACTACGGCATGGCCGACATCGTGATCGTCGACGGCCTGCATGTGGGCGACCGGGTCGTGGTCGAGGGCGTGCTCAAGGTGGTGCCCGGCCGGCCGGTACAGATCGTCGAGCCGGGGCAGGCCGGCGCCAAGGGCGCCGGCGCGGCAAAGGCGGCTGAGAAGCGCGCTGGCACGAAGAAGTAGTTCGAACGGCACGCGATCGGATGTTCACCCACTTTTTTATCGACCGGCCGGTTCTTTCGTCGGTCATCTCGATCCTGATCGTGCTGGCCGGCGCAGTGGCCATGTCGGTGTCGCCGATCGAGCAGTACCCGGAGATGGCGCCGCCGCAGGTCACCGTCACGGCACGCTATCCCGGCGCCACCGCCGAGGTCATCGCGAACACGGTCGCGGCGCCGATCGAGGCGCAGATCAACGGCGTCGACAATCTGCTCTATTTCTACTCGACCAGCTCGTCGACCGGCAACATCACGATCAACGTCTTTTTCAAGCCCGGCACGAATCCGGACATCAACCAGGTCAACGTCCAGAACCGGGTGAGCCAGGCCACGGCGCAGCTGCCGCAGACGGTCGTCCAGCAGGGCATTACCGTCGACAAGCAATCGTCGAGCTTCCTGATGGTGCTCTCGATCTACTCCCCCGACGGGCGTTACTCGACGACCTACCTCGACAACTACACCAACCTCTACGTGCTCGAGGAGCTCAAGCGCGTCCCCGGTGCAAATCGCTCGTCGGTACTCGGCCTGCCCGACATTGCGATGCGCGTGTGGCTGCAGCCTGATCGCATGGCGCAGCTCGGCATCACGACTCAGGAAGTCGCGAACGCGATCCAGAGCCAGAACCAGACCTTCGGCATCGGCCAGATCGGCGGCCAGCCCGCGGCGCCCGGCGTGATGCAGCAGTTCGTGGTGACCGCCCAGGGCTTGCTCACCAAGCCCGAAGAGTTCGAGGACATCATCGTGCGCGCGGCCAAGGAGGGCACCGCGATCGTGCGCATCAAGGACATCGGGCGGGTGGAGCTCGCCAAGCGCGACTACTCGATTTCGAGCCGTCTGAACGGCAAGTCGGCCACCACGGTCGCCGTGTACCAGCAGCCCGGCGCCAACGCGGTCGAGACGGCGAAGGCGGTGCGCGCGCGACTCGAGGAGCTGAAGACCCAGTTTCCGACCGGGCTCGACTACAAGATCGTTCTCGATACGAGCATCTTCACGCTCGCCTCGGTCGAAAAGGTGATCCATACCTTCTTCGAGGCGGTGGTGCTGGTGGTGGCCGTGGTGTTCCTGTTTCTGCAAAGCCTGCGCGCCACCATCATCCCGATTCTCGCGGTGCCGATTTCGATCATCGGCACCTTCACCGGCATGCACCTGCTCGGGTTTTCGGTGAACATGCTGACGCTGTTCGGCATGATTCTCGCGATCGGACTAGTGGTCGATGACGCCATCGTGGTGGTCGAGAACGTCGAGGCGAACATCGCGAAGCACGGCCTCTCGGCGCTCGAGGCGTCGAAGCGGGCGATGACCGAGATCGCCGGCGCGCTGATCTCGATCGTACTCGTGCTGGTGGCCGTGTTTTTGCCGGTCGCCTTTCTCGGCGGCGTGACCGGTACGCTCTACAAGCAGTTCGCGATCACGATCGCGATCTCGATGGTGATCTCGGGGGTCATGGCGCTCACGCTGTCGCCCGCGCTCGCGGCGATCATCATCAAGGGGCATCACGGCGAGAAGAAGGGTTTCTTTCGCTGGTTCGAAAACACCTTCGATGCCATCACGCGGGGCTAC
>JAQBBQ010000161.1:0-9007 GCA_032125995.1 Betaproteobacteria bacterium
CGCGGGCACGCCCGGCAGCGTGGCGCCGATCGCATCGAGCCCGGGCGCGCTCAGATGCGCGAAGTACCACACCGGCGGCGCGGTCAGGCCGAGGTGCGGATCGTTCGCGAGCAGCGGCTTGCCCGATTCCGTGCGCTCGCCGCTCACCACCCAGTTATTCGAGCCCGCCGCCTCGACCGTGTACTCGGACAGTCCCGCTGCAATGTGCTCGCCTTCCTGCGCCAGCTGAACCGTGTCAACGCGCAGCGCGCGGTACAGCTCCTTCAGGTCCTGGATCTTGGGTGGTGCCTCGCCCGGATAGGGCGGGATGAATTCCTGGATGCGTGCGAGCGGCAGGGTTTTCGCGAGCCGCATGCGCAACAGCTCGTTCTTCCAGTTGCCGCCGAGGTCCCAGGCCATCATCTTGGTCCACGCGACCGAGTCGACCGGCATCCAGGGCTGCGGCGTGACGCGGACCAGCCAGAACTCGGGCGGCAGGACGGGATCGGTGGCGAGAAAGGCGTTCACGCCGGCGGCGTAGGCGTCGAGTGCGCCGCGCGTCTCGGCGTCGAGCTTATCGAGGCTCGCCTGCGCGGCGCGCTGCACGCCGAGCGTGCGCAGGAACTTGTCGGTGTCGAGCGCCTTGGGCCCGAGCACCTCGGCGAGCCGCCCGGCGCCGATGCGCCGGTTCATCTCCATCTGCCACAGGCGGTCCTGCGCATGCACGAAGCCGAGCGCGAACATCGCGTCGTCGACTGAGGCCGCGTAGATGTGCGGGATACCCCATGCATCACGCAACACGGTGACCTCGGCCTTCAGGCCCGCGAGTTGAACGCTGCCTTCGGTTTTCGGCAACGAGCCGCGCAGATAGGCGTAGCCGCCGCCGACGACGGCAGCCGCGACGAGAACCAGCGGCAGGAACAAAAACAGCACCAGACGCAGCAAAAAGCGCATTTCCGAAGAATACCGTTCCACGCTGCCATGCGTGAATGCGGCACCGCCGCAAATCTGCTATAAGCAAACACTTACAACGGGTTTTTGGAGAACTTTGAGTGCTCTATAGCCTGTACGAAGCGCAGCACGCGGCGCTCGAGCCGCTGCGGCTCGTCGCCGAGTTCTCGCGCGGTTGGTTCGGACATCCGTTCAGCCCGCTTACGCACCTGCCGGGTTCACGCCGCGTGAGCGCCGGGAGCGACCTGTTCCTGCGCGTGACGCAGCGCTATGAAAAACCCGCCTGGACGATCGACGAGACCACGGTCGATGGCGAGCGCGTGCCGGTCTCGATCGAGGTGGCGCAGGAACTGCCCGTCTGCCGCCTGATTCACTTCCGGCGCGAGCTGTCCGCGCCACGCAACGATCCCAAGGTGCTCGTCGTCGCGCCGCTCTCGGGCCATCACGCCACGCTGCTGCTCGACACGGTGCGTCGCCTGCTGCCCGAGCATGAAGTCTGGGTCACCGACTGGATCGACGCGCGCATGGTGCCGCTCGCGCAAGGCGCCTTTCATCTCGACGACTATGTCGATTACGTGCGCGGCTTTATCCGCTTGCTCTCGCCCGAGCTGCACATCATGTCGGTGTGCCAGCCCACCGTGCCGGTGCTTGCCGCGGTCGCGCTGATGGCCGATGCGGACGAACCGTGCGTGCCGAAAACCATGGTGATGATGGGCGGGCCGATCGATGCGCGCAAAAGTCCGACCGCGGTCAACAACCTCGCGACCAAGAAGCCGCATTCCTGGTTCGAACAGCATCTCATCCACCGCGTGCCGGCCAAATACCCCGGCTTCATGCGCCGGGTCTATCCGGGATTCCTGCAGCACATGGGTTTCGTCGGCATGAACCCCGACCGGCACATGAACGCGCACTGGGACTACTACAACCACCTGCTTGAGGGCGACGGCGATTCCGCAGAGGGGCACCGGCGCTTCTACGACGAATACAACGCGGTGCTCGACATGCCCGCCGAGTACTACCTCGACACGATCAAGACCGTGTTCCAGGACTTCGCGCTGCCGCAGGGACGCTGGCGCGTGCGCGATGCGCTGGTGCGCCCGCAGGCGATTACCAAGACCGCGCTCCTCACCATCGAGGGCGAGCTCGACGACATCTCGGGCAACGGCCAGACCGAGGCCGCGCATCCGCTGTGTTTGAACATCCCGGCCGGGCGGCGCGAGCACTACGTCGCGCCCAAGGTCGGCCACTACGGCATCTTCAGCGGCCGGCGCTGGCGCGAGATGATTTATCCGCGCGTACGGGAGTTCATTCGGAAGGCTTAACGGGGTTAGACAATGGGGTCTGACCCCTGTGGATAACTGCTTCGATGGGCTCGGTGCACCGTGGTAGTTACCCACAGGGGTCTGACCCCAGTTTCGCCAAGGGTCTGACCCCTTTCTCCCTTCACCCGTTCGGGTGTCACCTGTGCAGGCTTGCGCAGGAAATACTGCCAAAACGCCGCTCGATTTATCGCGCTGTCTTGAATCTCCAATTCGCGCGCGACTAATCCTTTTGTCTAGCTTACAAACGCGCACTCGCGGAGTAGATTTCCCCCGCAGGGGGGAATCACGATGGCACAGGCTGCCGCGGTGTTGCGGACGGCGCAGGAGACGACTGGCTCGGCGCTAAGCGCCGAACAATTCGTCTGGTTGATCGGCAATCTGTGCAAGATTCATCGCCTGCCGTTCGATGCCGCGCTGGTCTTGCAGCAGTTCCCGCCGCCGCACGATCGCGCGCAACTCGTCGACGCCGTGCGTGCGTTCGGGTTTCGTGTCGGCGTCACCTCACTTGGCGCCAGAAAGCTGAACGGCGCACCGCTTCCCCTGGTGGCATTCCTGCGCCCGATTTCCGCCGAAGGCGAGGCGGCACAGGCCGCCGCACCCGGCCTGATTCTGCGCCACAAAGGCGAGCGCATCCTCTACGTCGAGGCGGGGAACGAAGCGCCACGCACGCACCTCGTGCGCAACTTCGAGGAGTTCTTCGAGCCCGAGGTGATTCTCGTATCGCACGAAGGCGCGGCCGACGAGCCCGTACGTGGGTTCGAGGAAAAGAAGGCGCCCTTCGGCTTTCGCTGGTTCCTGCCCGAGCTCGCCAAGCACCGCGTGATCTGGCGCGACGTGCTGATCGCCTCGCTCGCGCTGCAACTCGTCGGGCTCGCCACGCCGCTCTTCACCCAGGTGGTGATCGACAAGGTGGTGGTGCACCACACCGAAAGCACGCTGATCGCGGTAGCGGTCGGGCTTTCGATATTTCTCGTCTTCAACGCGCTCATGAGTTGGATGCGCCAATACCTTGTCATCCACACGGGCATCCGCGTCGACGCCGTGCTCGGCAGCCAGGTGCTTGCCCACCTCTTTCGCCTGCCGCTGCCCTACTTCGAGCACCGGGCTACCGGCATTACCGTCGCGCGGCTGCAGGGCATCGAGACCATCCGCGAGTTCGTCACCGGCGCCGCCGTGGCGTTCCTCCTCGATGCGCCGTTTCTCGTCATCTTTCTCGCGGTGATGTTCTGGTACAGCTGGCAGCTCTCGCTCATCGCCGTGACGGTACTCGTGGTGATCGCCGCGCTGAGCGCGTTCGTGACTCCGGTACTGCGCGAGCGGCTGAACCGCCAGTTCATGCTCGGGGCGCGCAACCAGGCCTTCCTCACCGAGTACGTGGCGGGCGCCGAGACGGTGAAGTCGCTCCAGTTCGAGCCCTCGCTCGAGCGCCGCTACGGCGACTACCTTGCCGGTTACCTCGCCGCGGGGTTTTCCACCCGCAGCCTCGCCAACACCTACAACACCTTGGTCAACGCGCTCGAGCAGGCGATGACCATCGGCATCCTTTTGATGGGCGCGCTGCTCGTGATGAAAGGAGAAGGCTTCACCATCGGCATGCTCGTCGCCTTCCAGATGTTCGCGAGCCGCATGGCGCAGCCGATGCTCCGGATCGCCGGCCTGTGGCAGGAGTTTCAGCAGGCGAACATCGCCGTCAAGCGCCTGGGCGACATCATGGACGCGCCCGCCGAACCCTATGCGCTCGGGCCCTCGCGCGCGACGGTGGTGAAGGCCGGTGCTATCGATGCTCAGGGTCTCGCGTTCCGCTACAGCGAACGCCATCCCTATCTATACCGGGACCTGTCGTTCTCGATTGATCCCGGGACGCTGGTCGTCGTCACCGGGCCCTCCGGTTGCGGCAAGAGCACGCTCGCAAAAATGCTGCTCGGGTTTTATCAACCAAGCGACGGCCGGATCCTGCTCGATGGGCGCGACCTGCAGCAGCTTTCGGCAAACGAGCTGCGCGCGGCCTTCGGTGTCGTGCCGCAGGAAACGACGCTTTTTTCAGGGACCGTGTACGACAACCTTTCGATGGCGAACCCGCACGCGGGGTTCGACGAGATCGTCGAAGCGTGCAGGCAGGCCGAGATTCACGACGTGATCGAGGGGTTGCCGCAGGGGTACCGGACGCTGTTGGGCGAGCACGGTGTGGGCTTGAGCGGCGGGCAGAAGCAGCGGTTGGCGATTGCGCGGGCGCTGCTCAAGCGGCCGCGGATTTTGATCTTTGATGAAGCGACAAGCGGGTTGGATGCGGCGACCGCGGAGAGTTTTGCGCGGACGGTGAATCGGTTGAAGGGAGCGGCGACGATCGTGTTTATCGCGCATCAGTTGCCGCGGGGGTTGGAGGTGGATGAGGTAGTGAGGTTGGGGGATCAATCATGCGTGTAGCTCGCGTCGAAAGACCTCAACGTTTTGATCTTGTCGGTCTTGCAATGTCAAACAGCAAGAACACAAGCTCATACAGATCGCCGCCAACTCAACCGCACGGAGTCATCGCATCGCTCCGTGAATCCTCGCGCGCTATTGCATTGTTACTACTCGGGAGTTCACCGTGGAACTGAAGCTTTTCCTTCTCGTTCTTGTCGTTGTCCCTGCTTATCTGCTGCTTACCCTGGTCTGCATGATCTGGGCATATCGGTGGGCGGCGCGGCGGAAGTTCGAAAAAATCGGCAGGAGCGCGGCGGCGCTCGCAGTGGCATTTCTCGCCTTCGCGATACCGTTTGGCGATCATGCGCTCGGCTACGTCCATTTTTCCCAACTCTGTGAGAGAGAAGGGGGTACCAAGATCTATCGGACCGTGCCCAAAGCGGAGGGTTTCCAGTGGTGGGCAATTTCAAGCGGGCAGATGGCACTGCAATACGGCTACACCTTTGTTGAGGGTGGGGTTGATGTAGACAGAGTACGCAGGTATGAGGTGAAAGACGGTACGGTCACCGAGTACAAGAACGTCCCGTCCATAAGCACTTACGTTGTGGATCCGGCGGACCGAACCCAGCCCGAAGAGCGTCAATTGGGAATCATTCGATATCGAAGGATGATTGCCGACCGGCGCACGGGAGAAATGCTTGCCGAACACGTCAGCTTTCAGTACCGCGGCGGCTGGTTGATTCGCGCTCTGCTGGCCGGATTCGGCGGATTTGGCGCGAAGTGCCGCCCGGGGATCGATCCCGAGAGATTCATTACCTCGGTCTTGAAACCCGTACGCGGGGAAAAATAGCGGTGCCTACGCTCCAGCAATACTGGGAATCTGCACAGCTTGCCCAAGCGGCCTTCGTCGATTTTCCGTTGTTGACTGATCAGGCTGTGGTGGACACGTTACGAGGTGACACCGCCCCTGCTGGTTACAGGTTTTCACAAACCCAAGCGATCAGATTAGTCGGGCTATCCGGCTTTTCGGTCGCCGACAACAGTGCGAATGCGAACGATGCGATCGGATTCTCGGCCACTTTGTTTAAGGACAACCGGATTGGCGGGCGGTACGTGCTGGCGCTGCGGGGCACGGAGCCGGTTTCGGTGGATGCGACGTATTCGATCCTGCACATCAGTTCTTGGGGGCTTGCGCCGTACCAGATCGCGGCCGCATATAACTACTTTCAACGTCTGATTACGCGGGTAGGTCAGCCAGTTGCGCAGGTCGACGTCGAATTTGGTCTTCTCCCACCGATAGATGGGCGCCCGTACGTGCCGGTTGTGGGGTTGATTGGCCCAAGCTCGGGATTTCTTGCGCTAACCAGATACACGGCGAACAACGCTATCGGCATCCTGGCGGGGCTCCCGTCCGGTACCAAGATTGATCTGACGGGCTATTCGCTCGGGGGGCATCTCGCCCAAGCATTGTCGAAGCTCTTCTCGGACCGGATTGAGACCGCCTATGCGCACAACTCGGCGGGCTTCTATCCGGTGAACGCCGACGCATTCTTTCAGTTGATCGACCCCAACGTCGGCGCCTTTGATTCAACGAAGATCAAGAACGTCTTTTCGTACAACGGGAGCGAGTACATCTCCAACACGCTTCTCCACACCCAATACGGCGAACGTGTCGGCGTTGCAATCGAGGACCAGGCGCCGACTATCTCTGGAAATCATTCGATCGCGCTGCAGGCCCGCTCGATTTCGTTGCACGCGCTTTTTGAGCAGATCTCGCCTGGATTTGACTCCGGTGTCGTGGGCGAACCGCCCAACTATCCGCGAATCGACGCGCTCATCCGGGCAAGCGCGCTCGACCATCCCTCCACTTATGAAGCGACGTTGCGTCCGCTGGTTAAGCTGTTCCTCAACCGGGATGTGACGACAACTGATCTTGAGAATTTGGAGACCTACTATAAGGAGTTGTACGCGGTAAAGGATGCGATAGGTCCGAATAGCGCCTTGACGCTGGCAACGCTCGTCGGCATGGACCTCAATGAACTGACCGCGCCCGCGCAGGCAGCAAACGGGCTTGCTTACCGGTACGCGCTGCGCGAACTCAATCCGTTCGCGCTGCTAGGGCCAGACTCCATCTACAACGACCCCAAGACCAGCGCCACCGGGACCCTTCCTGCGTTGAACGCAGCCGGGGACCTTGATCTTTACACCTCCCCGACGGCGACGCCCGCAGGCATGACGGCGGGCTACATCGAGGCCCGCGCGGCGTTCCTTGCGTGGAAGAACCCGGCGAACGTTGCCGATACAGGCATTCAGCACGATCCGCTGGCGAGTGAGAACTGGCGTTACGTGGACGCTCCACAGCGCTACATGGTCGACGTCATTGGCGGCGGCGCGCCACCCGCGGCACCCCCGCGTCTGGCGGTCTTCGGCGGCGACAGCAGCGACGCGTTGCAAGGTGCTTCGCGTAGCGATCGCCTGTACGGCGGCTCCAGCACCGATTTGCTTCAGGGCAACGCAGGCAACGACTATCTCGAAGGCGGTGCCGGCAAAGACGTCTATCAGTACACGGCGTCGAAATCCCTTCTCGGAACGCTGACCAACGACGGCGCCGACGACATTCGCGACACCGACGGCAACGGGCTTATCCGCTACACCTACAACGAAGCAGGACTGCTCTCCGACACGGTGCGAAGCAGCGTGTTTGGCGGTGTGGGCGTCAAGACTTCCGCGACCGAATGGCAGAGCCCGGACGGGCAGTTCACGTATACGGAGAAATTCGCCGGACTCACGGCGACCATAAACAGCGACGCCGGTGGAAGTGTCTTCATCTACGACTTTGACTACGCCGAGGCAAAGACAGAAGGTTTTCTGGGCGTCCGGTTGATGGAGGACACGACCGCAACGACGAATCCTGTACGCACCTTCTACGGCGACAAGCAAGACTGGGATTCGGACAACGATCCGAGCAACGGCGTGCAGACGCAATCCGATGGCTTCGGCAATGTGATCCGCGCCGACGGACAGGAAGGGCGGCAAGACGAGTCCGAGATAGATCGGGCGGACGTTTTCAACGGCAGCGCGGTCGACGAAGTCGAACGCTTCGAGACCGCGGCGGGCAACGACGTGGTAAAGGCCGACGGACCGAACAGCACGGCCTTGACTGCGGGTGGACGAGACATCGTCCGCGCCGGAGACGGAAGCGACGTGGTCGAAGCAGGCGGCAATGACGACTGGATTGAAGGCGGCGCGGACGACGATCTGCTTGGCGGAGGTTATGGGGACGACGTGATCTGGGCGGACGCCGGAAGCGTCAACGGCGTACCGGTCACGCTCGCGCAAGCAATCATGGCTGGCAATGCGGGACCCGGTGTACAAGGTCAGGGCGATCTGATCACTGGCGACAGCGGAGCGGACCGTCTATTCGGCGCCGCGACATCAGATCTTCTGTCGGGCGGATCGGATGCGGACCTGATCGTCGGCGGTGCCGGTGACGACAACATCTACGGCGACGCCTCGATCCTTAGCGCAGATTTCGGATGGGCATCGACACGCATTGAGACGTTCGATGGTGGCGTTAAGGTCTACCGAGTACAGGCCACGAGCTATACCCTTTCAGGTGCTGAGCCGACGGACGCAGGTGCGGCCGACGTGATCTACGGTGGCGCCGGCGCTGACTGGATCTTCGCCGGTGCAGGCGACGACTATGTCGAAGGCGGAAACACGCTCGGCGACGAGAACTTCACCGACGACGTCATCTTCGGCGAGGCGGGCGACGACATTCTGATCGGTGGTTCAGGCAGCGACACGTTGCACGGCGATTCCGCTTCCGTCGACGCAGCGGGTCTTTCTGGCGATGACTATCTCGACGGTGGCCTTGGCATCGACTTCCTCTTCGGAGGTGGTGGTGACGACATCCTGTTCGGTGGCGATAGCGGAGACCAACTCAGCGGCAACGACGGCGACGACATCCTCGTCGGCGAGCGGGGTAACGACCTGCTTGTTGGCGGCGCCGGCAAGGACACTTACGTCTACTACCGCGGTGACGGCAACGACACGGTGCAAGACCTGGATATCTCTAAGGACAGTCAGTATCTGAGCAACGTTGTGGTCGGCCCGGGCATTTTGATGTCCGAGGTCAAGTTCCGCCTCGGCTCGCTGATGATCGACTTCGGCGCAGGCGACGAACTCCACTTTGAAGGCTTCGATCCAGACGACCCGCTTTCCACTCCCGTCCTCGATTCCATCCTGTTTGCCGACGGCGACGTGATGACCTACGCCGACGTCCTCGCCCAAGGCTTTGACATCGACGGCACCGACGGCGACGACTTCATCGAAGGCACCGCGGTGACCGA
>JAQBBQ010000162.1:0-3140 GCA_032125995.1 Betaproteobacteria bacterium
GCGCGTTCGGCTACGGCTCGCGCGGACTGGTGTGGGCCTCGCTCGCGGCCGAACTGCTCGCGAGCCAGATCGAGGGCGAGCCGCTACCGCTCGAGGGTGCGCTCGTCGACGCGCTCGATCCCGGGCGTTTCCTCGTCCGCGCGGCCGCCCGCGGCGCTGGCGTCTCGGATTGAGCGCCGCGCAGCGCCACGGTCGCGTGCGCCGCCTCAGGCGCGCGGATCGTGTCGCAATTCGCGCTCCTCGCGCGCGTCTCGCGCGCGGCGACGGCGCTCGCCGTACACGATGGCGAACTTGCGCGCGGCATAGAGCGAACGGAAGGTGCGTCCCTCGGGCGCCGGCAGGTCGCGACCGCGCGTCCAGCCGCGGCCCAGCGGCAGGCGCGAGATCTGGCCGCGCGCGCCGCCCATCCAGGCGAGGACGCGCGCGCCCAGCGACGCGGCGAACGCGTACAGGCGCGGGCGCCGGGCGACGAACCCCCAGACCGCGAACCCCAGGTGCTCAGTCCACGGTCGCAGATGCTGCTCCATCTGCTTTTCGCGCAGCGTGCGCAGCAGCTCGGGCAGCGGAATCTTCACCGGACAGGCGACGTGGCAGGCCCCGCAGAGCGTCGCCGCCTGCGGCAGGTCGAGCGCGTTCTCGATCCCGTTGTAGACGGGCGTGAGCACCGACCCCATCGGGCCCGGGTAGACCCAGCCGTAGGCGTGGCCGCCGACGGTGTGATAGACGGGACAGTGGTTCATGCAGGCGCCGCAGCGAATGCAGCGCAGCATCTCCTTCATGTCACTGCCGACAAGCTTGGTGCGCCCGCAGTCGACGAGGATCACGATCATATGCGCCGGCCCGTCGGCATCGCCTGCGCGACGCGGACCGGTGACGATGGTGAAATAGTTCTCGATGTCCTGACCGGTCGCCGAGCGCGGCAGCACGCGATTCAGGGTCGACAGGTCTTCGAGCGTCGGGATCACTTTTTCGATGCCGGTGATCGCGATGTGCACCCGCGGCAGCGTGCTCACCATGCGGCCGTTGCCTTCGTTGGTGACGAGTGCCACGGACCCGGTTTCCGCGACGAGAAAGTTTCCGCCCGACAGCCCGAGGTCGGCGCTGAGGAAATGCTCGCGCAGCATGAGGCGCGCCTCGCGCGTCAGCGCCTCGATGTCGGTGCTACGCGGGCGCTGGTGATGCGCGGCGAAGAGATCGGCGACCTCGTCAAGATCCTTGTGGATCGCCGGCGCGATGATGTGCGAGGGTGCTTCCTTCGCGAGCTGGATGATGTACTCGCCGAGGTCGGTTTCGATCGGCGTGACGCCGTTCGCCTCGAGCGCGGCGTTCAGACCCGCTTCCTCCGAGACCATCGACTTCGATTTGATCGCCTTTTTCAGGCCGTGCTGCGCGCAGATCTCGAGCACCTGCGCACAGATGTCCTCCGCGCTCTCGGCCCAGCGCACCTCGGTGCCGCGCCGCGTCGCCTCGGCCTCGAAACGCAGCAACCAGCTGTCAAGATGTTCGAGCCCGCGATCGCGAATCGCGGCGCTTGCGGTGCGCAATTCCTCGAACGCTTCGACGCCGTAGGCCGTGCGCGCGGCATCGCGCTTTTCGGCGAACCCGCTGCCAAACCGCTTGAGCACGCTCTGCAGCCGGACGTCGGCGAGCGCGCGGCCGGCGCGCGCCTGGAAATGCATCGACTGGTTCTGCATCAGTCGGCTCGGCCGGAAAGCACTTCGGCGATATGCAGGACCTGCGTGCGCGTGTCGCCGCGCCGCCGCAGCCGACCCTCGATGTTCAGCATGCAGCCGAGGTCACCGAGCACCACGGCGTCCGCGCCGCTTGCTGCAATATGCTCGCACTTCGCGTCGGCCATTGCAGCCGAGATCTCGCCAAACTTGATCGAGAAGGTGCCGCCGAATCCGCAGCAGGTTTCGCAGTCGGGCATCTCGCGCAATTCGACGCCGGGCAGCTTCGCGAGCAGCGCGCGCGGCTGTGCTTTCACGCCGAGCTCGCGCAGCCCTGAGCAGCTGTCGTGATAGGTCAGCGTGCCATGAAAGTCGCCCGGCAACGCCTCGATGCGAACGACGTTGACCAGGAAATCGGTGAGCTCCCAGGTCTTCGCCGCGAGGGCCTCGACACGCGCGAGCCAGTCGCCCTCGCCGGGAAACAGGTCGCGGTAGTGCATTTTCACCATGCCCGCGCATGAACCCGAAGGCGCGACTACGTAGTCGAAGGGTTCGAACTCCTCGATCAGCTTCTCGGCCAGGTCACGCGCCGAGCGCCGCTCGCCCGAATTCCAGCCCGGCTGCCCGCAGCAGGTCTGCGTCGGGGGCACATGGACATCGCAGCCCGCCGCCTCGAGCAGCGTCAACGCGGCGAAACCGACGCGTGGGCGCATGAGATCGACAAGACAAGTGACCAAAAGCCCGACGCGCATGGCGGCGAGAAGAATAGCATGCGCATGCGCCCAATTTCACATCGTGGAATAACCGCGCGACTCACGCTACAATGCCGCGCGTCATGCTCATGAAAAAGGAACCGAAAAGCCCGATCCAGGTCATCGAGCGGATGATGAAGCTGCTCGACGTGCTCGCCCAGCACCCCGAGCCCCTGGGACTCAAGCAGATTTCACAGTACGCGGGCCTGCATCCTTCGACCGCGCACCGCATCCTGTCGGCGATGGCCGCCGACCGCGTCGTCGACCGCGTTGATCCGAGCGCCTACCGGCTCGGCATACGGCTGCTCGAACTCGGCAATCTCGTCAAGTCGCGCATCAGCGTGCGCGAACTCGCGCTGCCGGTGATGCGGGAGTTGCACGCCCAAACCGGGGAAACGGTGAACCTCTCGGTGCGCCACGACGACGAGATCGTCTACGTCGAGCGCAGCTCGAGCGGACGCTCGGCGATGCGCGTGGTGCACGTCATCGGCGCACGCGCGCCACTGCACGTGACCGCGGCAGGTAAGCTCTTTCTGCTCGAAGACGGATTCGAGCGCCTGCGCGACTACGCGAAGCGCACCGGACTGTCGGCCTACACCAAGAACACCCAGACCAGCGTCGCACTCCTCGAGCGCGATCTCGAGCGCGTCCAGCACCAGGGTTGGGCCACCGACAACGAGGAGGCCGAACTTGGCGTGCGCTGCGTCGCGGCCAGCGT
>JAQBBQ010000163.1:0-10576 GCA_032125995.1 Betaproteobacteria bacterium
GCCACTCGGGCCAGAGCTTCTCCGGATCGGCAAGCCAGAACGGTTTCGGCAGGCTGCCGGCGATCGTCGTCTTGAACATGAAGTGGGCTCCTTGGGGTCAGACGACGGGGTCAGACCCCTGTGGATAAGTTCCCAAGGGTAATCGTCAATTCGTTCTTGTCTAGAACTTATCCACAGGGGTCTGACCCCTTTCTAGAGGGCTAGCGGCAACTCGCGCAGCCGCTTGCCGGTCAGCGCAAAAAGCGCGTTGGCGACGGCGGGCGCGATCGGCGGCACGCCGGGCTCGCCGACGCCGGTGGGCGGCGTATCGCTCGGCACGATGTGGGTCTCGATCCGGGGCGTCTGCGCGAGGCCGAGGAGCGGATAGTGCGGAAAGTTTTTTTGCTGCACGCGGCCTTCCCGGATGTCGATGCGACCATGCAGTGCGGCCGTCAGGCCGAAGACGACGCTGCCTTCCATCTGCTGCGCGATGATGTTGGGATTGACCGCCGTGCCGCAGTCGATTGCGCAGACCACACGGTGCACCTTCGGCTTGCCGATGTCGTCGAGCGAAACCTCGGCGACTTGGGCGACGATCGAACCATAGGACCCGACCAGCGCGATGCCGCGCGCGTGACCGTCCGGCAAGCGGGTTTCCCAGCCGGCGCGCTGCGCGGCCCGCTCGAGCACCGCGGCGTAGCGCGGTGCGGGGCCAAGCAGCGAGAGCCGGAACGCCAGTGGATTCTGCCCGAGCGCGTGGGCGATTTCATCGACGAAGCTTTCGGCGAAAAACGCGTTGTGCGAGTAGCCGACGCTGCGCAAGTTACCGATCGGCACGCCCATGCGGGTGGCGACCTGCTGCATCCGCTGGTTGGCGATGTCGTAGGGCAGGGTATAGAGGCCTTCGGCCGCGGTGCGATCCGGAATGTCGAGCGCCATGAGTGGATAGACGCGTCCGCCCCAGCGCGGCGCGATCGCGTCGCCCGCGGCACGGATGCGCAGGCCTCGCACGCTGCCGGCGCCGTCGATCGCCGCCTCCAGCCGTGCGACGTGCGCCGGGCGATAGAAGCCGTGCGTCGTGTCCTCCTCCCGCGACCAGGTGAGCTTGACCGGGCGCCCGGCGGTTTTCATCGCCACGCGTACCGCCTGCACGATGACATCGGTTTCCAGCCGGCGCCCGAAACCGCCGCCGAGCAGGGTTACGTGCAGCGTGACGCGGTCCTCGGCGACGCCCGCGGCCTGCGCCGCCGCCGTTCGCGCGAAGCTCGGCACCTGCGTCGGCGCCCAGACCTCGACGCCGTCCGAGGACAGGCGCGCGGTGCAGTTCATCGGCTCCATCTGCGCATGCGCGAGGTAGGGCGCCTGGTACCAGGACTCGAGCTTGCGCGCCGCGCCCGCGAAGGCATCGTCGACGTCCCCGCGACGATAGAAGCTGTAGCCGCTTTCGTTTTCCACCGCGGCGCGCAGCCGTTTCATCACCTCGCGATCGTCCAGCGCCGCGTTCGGCCCGGGCGTCCAGCGCGCCTTGACCGCGGCGGCCGCGCGCTCGGCATGCCACCAACTGTCGGCGACCACTGCGAACCCGGCGCTCGAGCCCGCTGCCGCGGGAAGCTCGACCAACTGACGCACGCGCGGCATCGCGAGCGCGGCCTTGGCGTCGAGCGCGCCGAGCCCGCCGCCGAGTTCGGGGCACATGCGTACCGACGCGTGCAGCATCTCGGGCAGGCGCACGTCGATGCCGAAGACCGCGCTGCCATCGACCTTGGCGGGCACGTCGATTCGCGGCGCCGGCGTGCCGATCAGCGTCCAGGCCTCGCGCGGCTTGAGCGCGACGTGCTCGGGCGCAAGACCGGCCGCATCGCGCGCGAGCTCGCCGTACTGTGCTTGCCGGGTTGCGCCATGCAGTACGCGCCCGGCGCGCGTGGTGCATTCGTTTGCCGGCACGTTCCAGCGGCGTGCCGCGGTCTCGACGAGTGCAGCGCGCGCCGTCGCGCCCGCCCGGCGCATGATGTCCCAGGCGTCGGCCACGCTGGTCGAGCCGCCGGTGACGATGATGCCAAGCTCGCGCGCCACCTTGGCGGTGATCCACTCCGCGCTCTGCACGAGAGCGCCCTCCTGCTCGAGCGGATGGAACGGCAGCAGCGCCACCATGCCGCCGACGTTGCCGTAGATGGCATCGAACGGCGCCTGCTCGATGCGGACGCGCGCAAGCGGCAGGTCGAGCTCCTCGGCGACGAGCATCGGCAACGCGGTATGCACGCCCTGTCCCATCTCCGAGCGCGGCACGATGACTGACGCGCCGCCGCCGGCATCGATCTTGACCCAGCCGTTCAGCGCGACCTGCCCGTTCTCGACCGGCAGCAGCGCCGCATCGCCGAGCCGGCTGCGCGGCGGCAGCACGCCCCAGCCGATGACCAGCGCGCCGGCGGTGCCGAGCGCGGAGAGCAGAAACGTGCGCCGCTTCATCGCCGCATCGCCTTAGGCACGTTCGCCCTGCAGCGCGCGCGCCGCGCGCTGGATCGCCGCGCGCACGCGCTGGTAGGTGCCGCAACGGCACAGGTTGGTCATCAGGTCGTCGATCACCGCGTTGGTCGGTTCCGGGTGACGGTTGAGCAGACCTGCGGCGGCCATCAGCATGCCGGACTGGCAATAGCCGCACTGCGGGACCTGCTCGGCGATCCAGGCCTTTTGCAATACCTGCAGCACGCGATCGGGTACGCCGTCGATCGTGCTCACCCGCTTGCCTGCCACGGCCGACACCGGGAATACGCAGCTGCGCACCGGGTGGCCGTCGATGAGTACGGTGCAGGCACCGCAGGCGGCGATGCCGCAACCGAACTTCGTGCCGGTGAGCTCGAGCAGGTCGCGCAGCACCCAGAGCAGCGGCATCTCGGCCTCAGCCTCGACGCGCACGCGTTTGCCATTGACGATTAGTTCGAGCATGCCGGGGCGTTCGTACCGGTCAAAGCGGCAGCGTAACGCAGGTGATCGTCGCGTCGTCCGGGTGGCGCGCGAGCTTGAATCCCAGGCGCCGGGCGAGCTTCAACATCGACTGGTTGGTCGAGAGCACCTCGCCCGCGATGACCTTCAGGCCGCGCGCGCGGGCGACGGTGACGAGCTTTTCGAGCATGCGATGGCCGATCCCGTGACCCTGCCAGGCATCGGCGATGACCAAGGCGAATTCGCAGCTGCGGCCGTCTTCGTCGACGACGTAACGCCCGACGCCGATGATCACTTCCGTATTGTCGAGCATGGTGATCGCAGCGAGCACGATGTCGCGCGACCAGTCGATTTCGATCAGGCTGCGAATGTACGCATCGGTGATCTTCATCGCGCCGCCGAGCAGGCGGTTGTAGCGCGTGCGCTCCGACAGTCCGCTGACGAAACTGCGCTCGATCGCGGCGTCGGCCGGCTGCAGCGGCCGGATGGTCACCGGTCGGCCGATGATCGGCTCGAACGATTCGACGAGGTCTTCGGGCGTCAGAAGCGGATCCGGCCGCGGAGGATTTCAGACCACATCACCCAGTCGCCCATGAAGCTCCATAGTGGATAGCTGAAGGTGGCCGGACGATTGTGCTCGAAGAAGAAATGCCCGATCCAGGCGAAGGCGTAGCCGACGAGCAGTCCGGCGAGTACCCACCAGGCGTCCAGCGTGAGCAGCGCACCGACGAGGCAGGTGAGCCCGAGGCTGGTGCCGACGAAATGCAGGCGCCGGCAGGTCCGGTTCGCATGCTCCGATAGATAGAAGGGGTAGAACGCTGCGAATGTCGCGTAGCGCCCGGCCTTGGTGTCGACGTTCTCCATTCCGAGCTCCTGGCGCGACTACATATTGGGGTAATTCGGTCCGCCCCCGCCTTCGGGGACCACCCAGACGATGTTCTGCATCGGGTCCTTGATGTCGCAGGTCTTGCAGTGCACGCAGTTCTGGGCGTTGATCTGCAGGCGCGGGTTCGAGCCATCGTCGTTGCGCACGATCTCGTAGACGCCGGCCGGGCAGTAGCGCTGTTCGGGCGCGTCGTAGTGCGCAAGGTTCACGTCGATCGGAACGTCGGCATCTTTCAGCGTCAAGTGGATCGGCTCATTCTCGCCGTGGTTGGTGTTCGAAAACGACACCGAGGTCAGGCGATCGAAGCTCAGCACGCCGTCGGGTTTCGGGTACAGGATCGGCGTCGCCGCGGCTTTATCCACCAGCGTTTCGTGATCGGCGTGGCTGTGGTGCAGCGTCCACGGTGCCTTGCCCCGCAACAGGACCTGGTCGATGCCGAACATGAGTGAGCCAAGGTAGAGGCCCTTCGCCATCCAGGGCTTGAAGTTGCGCGCGCGGTGCAGCTCGTCAAACAGCCAGCTTGTGCGGAAGGCTTCAGGGTATGTGGTAAGCGCGTCATGCGCGCGCCCGGCGGCGAGTGCATCGAACGCCGACTCGGCGGCGAGCATCCCGGTCTTGATCGCACAATGGCTGCCCTTGATGCGCGCGGCGTTCAGGAAGCCTGCGTCGTCGCCGATCAGGCAGCCGCCCGGAAACACGAACTCGGGCAGTGACTGCAGCCCACCCGCGGTGATCGCGCGCGCGCCGTAGGCGACGCGCTTGCCGCCTTCGAGGAAGCCGCGAATCGCGGGGTGCGTCTTGTAGCGCTGGAACTCCTCGTAGGGGTTGAGGTAGGGGTTGGTGTAGCCCAGGCCGACGACGAAGCCCACTGAAGCGAGGTTGTCGTCGAGGTGATAAAGGAAAGAGCCGCCATAGGTCTGCGCATCGAGCGGCCAGCCGGCGGTATGGATGACGAGCCCCGGCTGGTGCTTCTCGGGCCTGATCTCCCACAACTCCTTCAGGCCGATGCCGTAGACCTGCGGATCGGCGTTTCTGCGCAGGTCGAACTTCGCTTCGAGCCGGAGACCCAGGTGCCCGCGGCAGCCCTCGGCAAAGAAGGTGTAATTCGCCAGCAATTCCATGCCGGGCTGGAAGGCGGCGGTCTTTTCGCCGGCGCGGTTGACGCCCATGTCGCCGGTGGCGACGCCCTTTACGCTGCCGTCGGTGTTGGTGAGCACCTCGGCGGCGGCAAAGCCGGGAAAGATCTCGACGCCGAGGGTCTCGGCCCGCTGGCCGAGCCAGCGGCAGACCGCGCCGAGGCTGATCACGTAATTGCCGTGGTTCTGGAAGCAGGCCGGCAGCATCCAGTTCGGTGTGCGCCGCGCGCCGGTTTCGCTGAGGAGCAGGAAACGGTCCTCGCTCACCTCGACCGTGACTGGTGCGCCTTGCGCCTTCCAGTCGGGAATGAGTTCGTTCAGCGCACGCGGATCCATGACGGCGCCCGAGAGGATGTGGGCGCCGATTTCCGAACCTTTCTCGAGCACGCAGACCGAGACGTCGCGTGATTTTTCGGCTGCGAGTTGCTTGAGCCGGATCGCGGCAGCGAGCCCCGCGGGGCCGCCGCCGACGATGACGACGTCAGTCTGCATCGATTCGCGTTCCATGCGGCCAATTATAGAATGGCGCCTTCCCGCAGCCTCACGCCACCAAGCCAGCACGCCACCAGACCACGTCGCACGATGACCGAACCGCGCAGACTCGCTCACATCGAGCGCATTCCGATTCGCTGGGGCGATATGGATGCGATGGGCCACGTCAATAACACGGTGTATTTTCGTTTCATGGAGCAGGCGCGGATCAGCTGGTTCGACCGGCTGGTGCCCGAAGCCGATGCCTGGCGCTCGACCGGCATCGTGATCGCCAACGCGCTGTGCAACTACAAGCGGCCGATGACCTATCCGGGGACGGTCGAGGTGCGGCTCTCGATCGGCGCACCGGGCGGTTCGAGCGTCGCCACGCATTACGAGCTGCGTGTCGACGACGACCCGCTGCCCTATGCCGACGGCGCGGCGATGGTGGTGTTCATCGACTCGGTGCGGCAGAAGGCGGTGCGTATTCCCGCACTGATCCGCGAACGGCTTGAACGCGCCGAGGTGCACGCCACGTGAGCGACGCGCCGCTGTGGACGCCGTCGCCCGAGCGCGTCGCGCAAACGCGCCTTGCGCAGTTCATGCAGCGCGCGAGCGCGCTCCAATCCGGCGCGAAGGCGCTGCAGAAAAGCCCTGGCTCGATCAAGGATTACGCCGCGCTGCATCGCTGGTCGATCGACGAACGCGAGGCGTTCTGGAACCTGGTGTGGGATTTCTGCGAGGTGCGCGGCGAAAAGGGCGCGACGACGCTAACGAACGGTGATCGCATGCCGGGCGCGGTCTGGTTTCCCGATGGACGGCTCAATTTCGCCGCCAACCTGCTAAACAGGTGCGCGGCGGACAGCGACGCGCTGGTGTTCTGGGGTGAGGACAAGGTGCGCCGGGGGCTCTCGCAGCGCGCACTCCACGAACTCGTATCGCGCATGGCGCAGGCGCTGGCAGCGGCCGGCGTGAAGAAAGGCGATCGCGTCGCCGGTTATCTGCCGAACCTGCCCGAATCGATTGCCGCGACGCTGGCGACCGCGAGCCTGGGGGCGATCTGGTCGTCGTGTTCGCCCGATTTCGGCGTCCAGGGCGTGCTCGACCGCTTCGGGCAGATCGAGCCCAAGGTGCTGTTCTGCGCCGACGGCTATCTTTATAGCGGCAAGGCGTTCTCGACGCTCGACAAGATCGGCGAAATTCTGGGCCAGCTGCCGAGCGTGACGCGATGCGTGGTGATCCCCTATGACGCCGATGCGCCGAATGGCCTGGAACCGATGGGCGCGGCCGCGCTGCCGAGGGCGGTGACGCTCGAGGCATTCATCGCGCCCTTCGCCGCGGGCGACATCGCTTACCAACCGGTCGAATTCAACCACCCGCTCTACATTGTGTATTCGTCGGGCACGACTGGGGTGCCGAAATGCATCGTCCACGGCACCGGCGGCACACTGCTGCAGCACCTAAAGGAGCATCAACTGCAGTCCGACGTACGCTCGGGCGACCGGCTGTTTTACTTCACCACGCTGGGCTGGATGATGTGGAACTGGCTCGTTTCGGGACTCGCCTCGGGCGCGACGCTGCTGCTCTACGACGGCTCGCCGTTCGTTGCGCGCGGGCGCATCGTGTTCGATTTTGCCGACGCCGAGCGCATGACGCACCTCGGCACATCGGCGAAGTGGATCGACGCCATCGCCAAGGTCGGCGTCGAGCCGCGCCGCACGCACAAACTCGACGCACTGCGCGTGCTGCTCTCGACTGGTTCGCCGCTGATGCCCGAGGGCTTCGATTACGTGTACCAGAAGATCAAGGCCGACCTCTGCCTGGCGTCGATCTCGGGCGGCACCGACATCGTGTCCTGCTTCGTCCTCGGCAATCCGATCGGCCCGGTATGGCGCGGCGAGATCCAGGCCTGCGGCCTCGGCATGGCGGTCGAGGTATTCGACGCCAACGGACAATCGGTGATCGGCGAAAAGGGCGAGCTGGTTTGCACCAAAGCCTTTCCGTCGATGCCGGTCGGCTTCTGGCACGACGCCGACGGGGCGAAATACCGGAGCGCGTACTTTGACAAGTACCCGAACCTGTGGCACCACGGCGACTGGTGCGAGATCACCGCGCACGGTGGCATGATCATCTTCGGGCGCTCGGACGCGGTGCTCAATCCGGGCGGGGTTCGCATCGGCACCGCGGAGATCTACCGCCAGGTCGAGGCGATCGACGAAGTGGTCGAGTCGATCGTCGTCGGTCAGCAATGGGAAGGCGATGTGCGCGTGGTGTTGTTCGTGAAGCTGCGTGAGGGCCTCACACTCGATCGCGATCTCGTCAACCGGATCAAGCAACGCGTGCGCGACAACACCACGCCGCGCCATGTACCGGCGAAGACCCTGCAGGTCGCCGACATCCCGCGTACCAAGAGCGGTAAGATCGTCGAACTCGCGGTGCGCGACGTGATCCACGGTCGGTCGGTGAAAAACGTCGAAGCACTGGCGAATCCCGAAGCGCTCGATGACTTTCGCGATCGCGCCGAGCTGGCGACCGATTGAAAAGGGCTGACCACAGAATGACGATGCGACGATGTGATGTTGAATACGCTCGCCTTTGAAGAGATGACCTCCGGGCTGCAATTCCCGGAAGGGCCGATCGCGATGGCAGACGGCTCGGTGGTGCTGGTGGAAATCGCGCGCGGGACGCTCTCGCGCGTGACGCCGGACGGCAAGATCCATGTCGTCGCGACGCTCGGCGGCGGGCCGAACGGCGCCGCGCCCGGTCCGGGCGGCAAGATCTATGTCGCCAACAATGGCGGCTTCAACTGGGTGCGGCTGCCGGACGGACGCCTATTCCCCGGGACCCAGCCCGAGGACTACAGCGGCGGGCGCATTGAGGTGGTCGACCCCGAGAGCGGGCATTTCGAGACGCTCTATGACGCCTGCGACGGGCGCGGGCTGCGCGGGCCGAACGACCTGGTGTTCGATGCGGCGGGCGGGTTCTGGTTTACCGACCTTGGCAAGACGCGTGAGCGCGAACAGGACCGCGGCGCGGTGTATTACGCGCGCGCCGACGGCTCCAAGATCGAAGAGAAGATCTTTCCGCTCGAGCGGCCGAACGGGATCGGGCTCTCGCCCGACGGCCGTACGCTCTACGTCGCCGAGACGACCACCGCGCGGCTGTGGGCCTTTGCGCTGTCGGCGCCGGGCGAAATCCGTTCGGCGAACGGCCCCTACCGGGGCGAAAAGGGCCAAGTGCTCGCGGGGCTGGGCGGCTACCAGTACTTCGACTCGCTCGCGGTCGACGCGGCGGGACATATCTGCGTGGCGACGCTGATTACGGGCTGCGTGACCGATATCGCGCCCGACGGCGGTGCGATCACCCAGCACGCGCTGCCCGATCCGATGGTGACCAATGTCTGCTTCGGCGGCACGGATTTGTGCACCGTGTTTGCGACACTGTCGATGAGCGGGCGCTTGGTCCGCGCGACGTGGCCGCGGCCCGGGCTGGCCCTTGCCCATGCGACGCGCGCCTAGCGTACCGCTTAGCTTGGCCACGTTCCGACAGCGGAAAGATTGGTGTAAACTTGCGCAACCGCGCCGCGCTGGGTGAGATGACCAAGTACGTTTTCGTCACCGGCGGTGTCGTTTCCAGCCTTGGAAAGGGCATTGCCGCAGCATCCCTGGCAGCGATCCTCGAATCGCGCGGTATCCGAGTCACCAACATCAAGCTGGATCCCTACATCAATGTGGATCCGGGCACGATGTCGCCGTTCCAGCACGGCGAAGTGTTCGTCACCGAGGACGGCGCCGAGACCGACCTCGACCTCGGCTACTACGAGCGCTTCCAGAGTTCCAAGATGCGCCGCTCGAACAATTTCACCACCGGCCAGATCTACGAATCGGTGATCAAGAAGGAGCGCCGCGGCGAGTATCTTGGCGGCACGGTGCAGGTCATCCCCCACATCACCGACGAGATCAAGCAGTTCATCGCGCGTGGGGCCGGCGATGCGGAGGTCGCGATCGTCGAGATCGGCGGCACCGTGGGCGACATCGAGTCGCTGCCCTTTCTCGAGGCGATCCGGCAGATGGGCCTCGAGCTCGGGCGCAACAACGTCTGCTACATCCACCTCACGCTGGTCCCCTACATCGCGTCCGCGGGCGAGATCAAAACCAAGCCGACGCAGCACTCGGTGAAGGAGCTGCGCGAGATCGGCATCTCGGCCGATGTGGTGCTGTGCCGCACCGACCGGCCGTTGCCGGAAGACGACAAGCGCAAGATCGCGCTGTTCTGCAACGTCCAGAAAGAGGCCGTGATCGCGGCCTGCGACGTCGATTCGATCTACAAGATCCCGATGATGCTGCACGACCAGATGCTCGACGAGATCGTCTGCCACAAGCTCGGCATCCTCGCGCGCGCGGCGAACCTCTCGGCCTGGCGCGCGCTGGTCGACGCGCTCGAGCATCCCGAGCACGAGGTCGACGTCGCGTTCGTCGGTAAATACGTCGACTTGCAGGATTCCTACAAGTCGCTCAACGAGGCGCTGTTGCACGCGGGAATTCATACCCGCAGCAAGGTCAACATCCATTACGTCGATTCCGAGGACATCGAGGCCCACGGCACCGGCGTGCTCGACAAGGTCGACGCGATCCTCGTGCCCGGCGGCTTCGGCAAGCGCGGCACCGAGGGCAAGATCGCGGCGGTGCGCTACGCGCGCGAGCAGGGCGTGCCCTATCTCGGCATCTGTCTTGGCATGCAGCTCGCGATCATCGAGTTCGCGCGCAATATCGCCGGGCTCGAGGACGCGCATTCGACCGAGTTCAATATCGATACCCCGCACCCCGTCATCGGGCTGATCACCGAGTTCGTCGATCGGGAAGGGAAAATCCAGAAACGCGATGCAGGCTCTGACTTGGGCGGCACGATGCGGCTCGGCGGACAGGCCTGCAGGTTCGAGAAGGGCAGCCTGGTGCACGAGGTCTACGGCGCCGATTCGGTGATCGAGCGCCATCGCCACCGCTACGAGGTCAACAACGCCTATGTGCCGCGGCTGGTCGCGGCGGGGCTGCGCTTTTCCGGCCGCGCGCCCGACCATGATCTGGTCGAGATGGTCGAGCTGCCCGGGCATCCCTGGTTCGTCGGCTGCCAGTTCCATCCCGAGTTCACCTCGACGCCACGCGGC
>JAQBBQ010000164.1:0-3824 GCA_032125995.1 Betaproteobacteria bacterium
GTCAGGATGCGGTGCGACACCCGCGGCGTCGAGAACGGTGGGCACCCAGTCCATCGTCATCCCGAGTTGTGCGGTCAGGCCGCCCGCCTTGACGCGCGCCGGCCAGCGCACGAGATACGGAACGCGAATTCCACCCTCCAGAAGATCCATCTTCTTGCCAGTCAGCGGCCACACGTCCGAGTAACGTTCGCCGCCATTGTCGCTCGTGAAGACGACCACCGTGTTCTCGTCCGCGCCGCACTCGTGCAGCGCCGCCAGTATCCTGCCGATGCCCTCGTCCATGTGATGGATCATCGTCAGGTAAGTCTCGACCGAACCGCCCGAGACATGCCCGATGTGTTCGCGCGTACTCGCCAGATGCTTTGCTTCGACCTCATCGGCGCGTGTTTCCCACGGCCAGTGCGGCGCCGAGTAGTGCACCGAGAGGAAGAAAGGCTTGTCGCGCTGACGCCGGATGTAATCGACCGAGCGTTCGCTGATCAGGTCGGTCAGATAGCCTTTGCGATGCACCTCGGTGTCGTTCTCCCACAGATCGTGCACCCCGCCCGAGTCGTGATGAGTGAAGTAATCGAGCCCGCCGCTCATCGCGCCAAAGAATTCCTGATAGCCACTTTTCAGCGGCCCGAAATGCGGCGCATAGCCCAGATGCCATTTGCCGACCAGCGCGGTGGCGTAGCCCGCGTCCCTGAGCAGCGAGGGCAGCGTCGGATGCTCGGGCGGCAGGCCGATCATCGGGCTGCCAGTCGGATCGATGCGCACCGCGCTCGCGATCGGCTCGTCCCAGCCGCCGCGCAGCCGATACTGGTAACGCCCGGTGGCGAGCGCAAAGCGGGTCGGCGAACACACCGGCGAGTTTGAATAGCCCTCGGTAAAACGCAGGCCCTCGGTGGCCATGCGATCGAGCACCGGCGAGCAGGAGCCGCGCGGCGCGTGCAGCGAGCGCCCGCCATAGCAACCGAGGTCGGCGTAGCCGAGGTCGTCGGCGAGGATGAAGACGAAGTTGGGTCTGTTCTTGACTGCCGACTGCATGCCTTTAGGCTCCTGAGAAGAATCGCTGCGCGCCGTCGCCGGTCATTCGCCGCCTTACCACTTGACGCCGACCAGCCAGAGCGCGATCGCCGGAAACGCGAACAGCAGGCCCAGCGCAACCAGATCGGCGGCGACGAACGGCATCACGCCGCGGAAGATTCGGGAAAGCTTAAGGTCAGGCATCATCGTGCGCACGGTGAAGACATTCATGCCGATCGGCGGCGTGATCAGCGCCAGCTCGACGACGACCACCATCACGATGCCGAACCAGATCAGGTCCACGTCCATGATGATCAGCGTCGGCAGGAAGACCGGTACCAGGAGCAACAGGATACCGATCGCCTCGAAGATCATGCCCATGACGATGCAGATGACGCATATCGCGAACACGGTGCCAACCGGCGAGAGCGCCATGCTCTCCACCAAGTCGACGAGCGCATTCGGCAGGCCCGACAGGTTGATGAAGTTCGAAAACACCTGGGCGCCAAAGATGACGATGAACAGTGCCGCGGTCGTACGGCAGGCCTCGAGCAACGATGCATAGAGCTCGGTCAGCGTGCGCAAGCGACCACGCCACCAGGCGAAGGCGGCAGCACCGGTCGCCCCGATCCCGGAGGCCTCGGTTGGCGTGAACACGCCGAAGTAGATTCCCCCCAGGACGAGGACGAACAACGCGATCACGGGCCACACGTTGCGGTAGGCTCGAAAGCGTTTGGCACGCGGCACCGCCTCGCCCGCCGGCCCGGCGCCGGGCCGTGCCCAGACAACGGCAACCACCGCCGCCATGTAGAGCGCGACCAGCATGATGCCGGGGCCGACGCCGGCAATGAAGAGCTGGCCGATGTCCTGCTCGGCCACCAGTCCGTAGATCACCAACGGCACCGAAGGCGGGATCATGATGCCGAGCGTGCCGCCCGCCGCGATCACGCCCGAGGAGAGCGCGTCGTCATAGTGGTAACGCCGCATGTGCGGCATTGCCACCTTGGTCATCGTTGCCGCGGTGGCAAGCGACGAACCCGACACCGCCGAGAATCCGGCGCAGGCCAGCACCGTCGATTGCGCAAGCCCGCCGCGATACTTGCCGAGCAGCGCGTACGACGCCTCGAACAGGTCCTCGGAGATGTTCGCTCGATGGATGAATACGCCCATCAGGAGGAAGAGCGGAATCACCGACAGGCCGTAGTTCGCGCCAATCTCGACGATCTGCTGCGACATCATCGTCACCGCGGCATGCCAGTCCCAGCCACGCATGTAGGCAAAGCCGACCAGCCCTGCAATCAATGTCGAGTATCCGAGCGGCAAGGCCAGAAAGCACAACAGCAGGAGGCACGCAAAACCGACGAGTGCAATCGTCATCGCCAGCGCTCAACCGGAATGCGTGGACGTGGCGCCAAGCCGGCCGCGCGTGTGGATGATCGCCGCCACCAGGAGCCCGAATCCGACCAGCGACAGGATTGCCGCCGACATCGGCTGCATCCACTGCGGCAGGTCGAGGACCGCCGTGCGTTTGCCGCTTTGCAGCAGATCTGCGCCGTGCTCGTACATCTGCCAGGTGATCAGCAAGGTACAGCCGACCGACATCGCGATCGAGATCCAGCGCTGCGGTGTCGCGATGGTGCGCCCGATCAACGGCTCCATCAGCGTCACCGTGATGTGCTCGTTCTTCGCGGTGATGAAGGCGAGCCCGGCGAACACGGTCACGATCATCAGGAATTCGACGATCTCCGCGGCGCCGAATATCGATTTGTGAAAGCCGTAGCGTCCGATCACGTCGACGAAGGTGAGCGCCATCATCGCGAACAGGGCAGTGCCCGCGATTGCGCCCAGCATGCGCGAGGCGAACGCTTCGATCCGTTGCAGCACGTTCGGTCAGTTCTGCCGGTAAGCGGTGCGCGCGGGGTGTCGAACCATGCGAACGATGCGAACCGCCGCGCGCCGTGACCGCAGCACTACTTGCGCTTGGCGTTCTCCTCGACGAGGACGCTCTTGTAGTAGGCGATTGCCGCCTTGCCGTCAACGCCCATGGCCGAAACCTTCTTCAGCCAGGCATCGGTCATCGGCTGGCCGATCGCCTCGAGCTTCGCCAGGGTCGCAGGATCGCCCGCAACCTCCTTCAAGCCGTCCTTCTTCAGCTGCGCGCGGAACTTCTTCTGCACGCCGTCCTGCACCTGGCCGAAGTGGCGCGAGATCTTTTCACCGCTCAGGGCGACGATCGCCTTTCGATCGGCTTCGGAAATCGCGTTCCATTTCTTCTCGTGGACGAAAAACGAAAACGTCGGCGTAAAGATCTTGCTGCTGAACACGGTCGCCGATTTGGTGTAGCCGGCGAGCTTGAACTGAACCACGGAAGAAAACGGCACCCCGGTATAGCCGTCAACGACGCCCTTCGAGATGTGCTCGAGCATCTGCACCGCGGGTCCGGCGACCACGGCCGAGCCGGTGCCCTTGATGATGTTGGCGGTCACGCCCGGCAGCGCCCACATCTTGCGGCTCTTGATGTCCTCGATCGTCGTGATCGGTGCGTCGGTCATCGAGAAGAACTCGGCACCGTTCGTTGCGTAGACAGCGAGCAGCTTGACCGGCCCGTACTCGTTCTTGGCGGCGAAGAATTTCTGGTAGGTACGCCACAGCGCGATGCTCGCCGACTCCCCGCTCTCGGTGCCGATGAACGGCAGTTGGCCGACCTGGATGCCGGTGACCTTGTTCGAGATGAACTGGTTGAACTGGATCGCGGCGTCCATCACGCCGTTCACCACCCCATCGTACTGGTCGGCAGGCGCGGCGAGGCTCTTGGG
>JAQBBQ010000165.1:0-8837 GCA_032125995.1 Betaproteobacteria bacterium
GCAAGGGTCCGCTGGGGGAGATCGCACTGGTGCTGACCACCGCGGCGATCGGCATCGTGCTCATCGCCGGTGGCCTGCAAGGCTACCTCTACGGTGTCGGCCCACTCGATGGCGGTGCCGCCGCATGGCCCGGACGCACACTCCTGATCATTGGTGGCATTATTCTGGCGCTGCCGGCGAACCCGAAGATCTTCGCCTACACGCACTTCGAAATTAATTCAACGGCGATCGTGGTGTCTGCACTGGGCGTCGGCCTGTGCTGGCTCGGACGACGGCGCGCAGGCCTGGCGCACAGGGCGTCCGGTTAAACACGACGCAGCGCAACGCCGGTCGTCGGCACACGGCGACTGTCAATTCTTGCAATTCGGTCGCGAATCTAATGCGCAGCAGCGGAGGATTTCTGGACATCGCGGGGTCCCGGGCGTAGGCTTGATCTAGATCAACGACCGTACCCTGGGAGGGACGGCAATGAGTTCGCAGACCAGGGTTCAAGGCTTGACGGCGTCGCGCACACCGACGGAGCACCCGGGCCGGACGGTCCTGGCATGAGCGACGCGACCGGCGTGATCGGACGGCTGCGCGCGCATCTTGCGGCGCGCCCGGACACCGAGCACGAGCAGGCGATCCTGCGCGTGTTGATCGTCTTAATGCTCGTTCTTTACCTGGTGCCCGGTGCGCTCGAACGGGGTGCCGAGCCGATCATGTGGGTGATGCTCGGCTACCTCGGGATTTCGGTGTGCTTGTTGGCGCACATCTTCGTCGTGCCGGGCATTTCGCCGACACGGCGCGTGCTGGCTACCCTTGGCGACGTGGGCACGGCGACCGTCTGCATGGCGACCCTCGGCGAGCGGGCGGCGCCAATGATTTTGCTCTACGTCTGGATCACGCTGGCGAATGGGTTCCGCTTCGGAACGCCCTATCTGCTGTGGGCGCTCGGGTTCAGCGTCGCGGGCTTTTCGATCGTGCTCTTGGTCAGCGAATTCTGGCAGGCCCATCTCGGGCTCGGCCTTGGGCTCATGGTCGGCCTCATCGCCTTGAGCCTGTACGTGCGCTCTCTCGTGACCAAGCTGTTCAGTGCAATCGCGCGTGCGGAGATCGCCAACGAGGCCAAGCGCCGTTTCATTTCCGTCGTCAGCCACGAGTTGCGCACGCCGCTAAACGCAATCATCGGCATGTCCGATCTGCTGCGCGACACGTCCCTCAACCGGGAGCAGGCCGACATGCTGCAGACCCTGCGCGGCTCGTCGCACGTGATGCTCGGCCTTGTCGAGGACGTGCTCGATTTCTCCAAGATCGAGGCGGGCAAGCTGGTCATTGAGCGCGCCGATTTTGACCTGCACGCGCTCGTCAACAGCACCTGCCGCATCATCGCCGCGCAGGCGGCGGCGAAAGGCGTCGAGTTCGTCGTCTCGATCATGCCGGAAGTGCCGCACGCGGTGCGGGGCGATCCGCATCATATGCGCCAGGTACTCATCAATCTCGCCGGAAATGCCGTCAAATTCACCGAGCGGGGCAGCGTCACGGTTCACGTCTCCGTGCAGGAGGAGACGGCGGGCGACGTGGCGCTCAAGTTTTCGGTGCGCGACACCGGCATTGGCATACCGCCGGAGGCACAGGCTCGGATCTTCGACAGCTTCAGCCAAGCCGACCAGTCGACCACACGGCGCTTCGGCGGCACCGGACTTGGCACCACGATCGCGAAGCAGCTGGTCGAGCTGATGGGAGGGCGCATCGGCCTCGAGAGTGCCGTCGGGCTCGGCAGCACCTTTTCGTTCGAGCTGACGCTCGAGAAGCAGCACGAGCGCCCGGGCGTCGCGACGGGCGAGCTGGCCGGCGCGCGCATTTTGCTGGTCGGTTTCCCGGCGGCGGAGCGTGTCGTTCTGGCGAGTACCCTCGGCGGCTGGGGCGCCGTGCCGGTCGTGTCCGGCCGCATCGAGAGTGGCGTTGCGCGCATCGTCGCGGAAATCAGCCGCGAGCGGCCCTACCAGAGCGTGCTCGTGTACAGCGCGGACGGCGACCTGTCGCTCGCCGATCGATTCCGGCGGGCGGTGCCCGCGCCAGCGCCACCGATGGTGCTCGCGCTGCCGCCCGAGGTAGACGTTGCGCGCTTCGACGCCCTGTCGGCGGGCTTCGCCGCAGTGCTCGAGCTGCCGTTCGACAAGCGGCTGCTGTTCAACATCCTGCACGCGGTCAGTGCTGGGGAGGAGGTGCGCGAGGGCGTGATCCGACTGCAGGACTACGCGCAGCAGAGCGCGGCCGGACGCGTGTTGAATGTACTGGTCGCAGACGACAATGCGACGAACCGCGAGGTGCTCGGGCGGATCCTGGATCGCGCCGGACACAAACCGAAACTGGTTGCCGGCGGCGAAGCAGCGCTCGACGCGATCGAACAGATGCGCTACGACGTTGTCCTGCTCGATCGCAACATGCCTGATATGGGTGGTCTCGAGGTGTTGAAGACGCTGCGTGCGATGTTCCCGACGGAATCACGCGTGCCCACGCTGATCGTCTCGGCTGACGTGACCCCGGAGTCGCGCGACGAGTGCGTCAAAGCCGGGGCTGATGGCTTCCTCGGTAAGCCGATCGAAGCGAGCCGTCTGCTGATGGAGGTGCAGCGCATTGCGGGTGCGGCGCCGAGCGAACCCGCTCCGATTACACGTCCGCGGCTGCCGCGCGCGGGCGTCGAGGGTACCGTGCCTGTCGTCAACGTGGAAACGCTTTCCCACCTCGAGGAGCTCGGCTCCTCAGCGGGTTTTATCGAGAAGTTGATCGGCGTTTATCTTGCCGACAATGCCACGCTCGTCGTGAAGATGGAAACTGCGGTCGCCGCGCAGGCGTTTCAGGAATTTCGCGGCTTCCTGCATGCGCTGAAAGGATCGTCGGCGAGCATGGGTACGGATCGCCTCACGCGGCTATGCACGAACCTCGGCACAATGAACGATGGTGATTTGCGACTGCAGACGCCGGCGCTGGTGCGTTCGTTGACGCAGGAACTTGCCGCCGCGCGCTCCGAGCTTGAGCGCTACATTACCGAACGCCAACGTTCAGCGGGCTGAACGATCAGGTGGCAAAGACGGCTACAATCCAATTCGCGCAATAGCGCGCGGTGTCGTTTTGGATCGGTAATAATGTCGTTCTTCATTACCTTGCTAGAAAGCACGGACGCGCACCGTCGCGACCTGGAAGCGTTGCCGAAGGTTCACCAGATGGTGCATCACGGCCTGAACCTCGTGGAGTATCGGGCCTTTCTGCACGATCTCTATCACATCGTTTGGAATTTTTGCCCGATCATGGCCGCCGCGGCATCGCGGCTCGACGACCGGTTCCGCAATGTCCGCTACGACTTGTACCGGCGCATCGAGGAGGAGCAGGGCCACGAAACCTGGGTCCTCGAGGACGTTGAGGCGGTCGGGGGAGACGTCGAGCGCGTGCGCGTCGAGGTGCCGTCCCCGCCCACGCTGGCGATGATCGCCTTCAATTACCACATGGCCGATCGCGGCCACCCCTGTTCGGTGCTCGGTATGCTCTACACGCTCGAAGTGGTGGCCTCGGTGTACGGTGGCCGCGTCTCGGACTCGATCGCGCAGGCTCTCGGTCGTGACGTGAACGCCGGCGGCTTCAAATTCCTTTCGTCCCACGCGACTATGGACGCGGACCACGTTGCCGAGATGAACCAGCTCGTTAAGACGATCGGGGACCCGGTCGCGCAGCAGGCGGTCGTCGAATCCACGCGGGTCAACTTCTTTCAGTTCGGTCTCATGTTCGGCGACGGCGGGTTCGTGACCCGCGCCGCCGGCTGAACCGCATCGACCTTAGACCGCACAGGCGACTCGCTCGTCTTCGAGCGCCTCGACCGCACAGGCGATCCGCTCGCCTTCAAGCGCCTCGGCCGTCACGTCGGTCACGTCACCGACCTCGGTGCGCCGCATCTGCGCGCGCACGATCCGACCCATCATCTTCAGATCTCGATCCTCGAGTCGCAGCGCCGAATCGACCCAGGTGTCGGTAATGGCGTCGAGTTCCTCACGCGTCACTGGGTGCACTTGTTGCCGCGCGCGGTACACGCCGTGCATGCCGTTGCGCCGCTTCGCGGTGCGTGCAATCCATTCCGTTACGGCGGACTCGCCTTCGCCAGCCTTGGTCACGACGTCGATCACGCCCATTTCCTGCAATGTCTTCGCCGGCAACACGCGTCCGGAAAGGATGAGCTCTTCCGCCGCGCGCATTCCGATGCGCCGCGTAAGCAGACTGTAGGCGCCCATGCCCGGGAATAGGTTGAACAGGATTTCGGGAAAGCCGAGTTGAGCGCTTTCTTCGGCGACGATCACGTCCGAGGTCAGTGCCGCTTCGAAGCCACCGCCCAACGCGTCGCCCTGCACGAGCGAGATCGTGGTGAGATTGGGGCAAGAGAAATTCTGAATTCTCGGAAACAGATTGTCGATGCACAGACGCGCGTAGTGCGCCAACGCGTCCCGATCGCGCGATTTGATGAGCAGCACGAAGAGCGCAAGATCGCCGCCCAGGTTGAATACGCGTGGCGCGCGCGAACCAAGCACATAGACGTCGGCTTTTTGGGGTATCCCGCCGATGTCGACCGTCCCGCCGTTCGCCTCGAGTGCGCTGTCATGTGCGCGGATGTCCTTTAGCAGACCGAGGCTAAAGCAGGCGTTGCCCTTCGGATTGAAATGGCCCCAGATTGTCCGGGTCGCAGGCTCGAACTCCGTTTGATACTGGCTGTTGATCTTCCCGTACGGCACCCGCGGGCCAAACACATCGTTCATGTTGCTCATGTCGCACTCCCTTTCCTCTGACGAAAATAAAGCCCTCGCTTTCGACGAGGGCTACACCCGTGCGCAAGACAAAAAGTGAACATTTGTCAGACGCTTACGGCGATTAAACGCCTGATTTCGTGTGTAATGCAATCATACAGACGGATTGTCGCTAAATGGCGACAGGACGAGTGTGAACTAATTCACGCTCAGCGCCGGCCGTCGAGGCGCCTGCGTGAACCCTGTCACGAACGAACGCGTGCTGTTTGCGCAACGCGTCGCGCAGCGCTGCAACGTCGATCGCACGCGGCTCGATGCCGCGATTCGCGGCGCGCGACGCACACGCGAGCGGCCTGACCCGTGGCCAGCATTGCCGAATCTCGCGCAGAACGCTGTGCGCGGTCGCGTCGCAGGCGATGCGGCGCGCGGGCAAGCAGTCCGTCGCGCGACACGGACGAGGCTGCCGCCGATCGCGTGAACCGCGCCATTGCGTGCACCGAAATTTCGTGCGCGGCCTCGTGCACCGTACCGAGTTTCACGCGCGGCACGCACTAAGCCAACGTCGCAGCGCGCTTTTTTGCGCGCCGACAAGGGCCGAGCGCCCGACAGTGGAACATTCGCACGGCTTGGGTTACATTCGAGCGTGACTGCGTGCGAACCCGCGCGTTTACTTCTTCGAGGGTGGTTGCATGTACGCGATCGTCTACAAGGATGATGGTTTTCCGATCTGCCGGCAGCTGCCTGGCGTGTCGCCAGACCCAGTCGTAACCTGGAACAGCGAGGACGCGGCCGCGGCGTTCATCCGCTCCAAGGGCGGCGAGGCCGAGTTCCAGCCGGTACCGCTCACCGATGACGCCATGGACAAGATGGCGCAGGCCCTGGGCTATCCGGTCGAGTCCATGACCTTCGACCCCTATCCGGCATAGGCCTTAGCTGCGCAGCGCGCGGCTGTCGCGGGCGCAGGCCGTCGGGCGTCCGCCGCCGACCCCGTCAACCGACGTTGAAGAATTCGCGGCGCGATTTCATCCCGCGCATGCGCTCCACCAGCAGTTCAAGGTCCGCGTCCCGGTCGACGAAGTTGAGACTCTCCGAGTTGACGATGAGGACGGGCGCGGCCGCGTAGTGGTAGAAAAACCGGGCGTAGCTTTCGGCGAGCAGCGCGAGATACTCCTCGTCGATGCCGCGTTCGAATGGCGCCGCGCGGCGCCGTACGCGTTGGACGAGGGTTTCGGTCGGCGCCTGCAGGTAGATGACGAGATCGGGTGCCGGTGCCTGCGGGCGGAGCGCCTCGTAGACCCGCTGGTAGAGCGCCAGTTCGTCGCCTGACAGCGTGATGCGCGCAAACAGCGGGTCCTTATCGATCAGGAAGTCGGCCACCGTGGCGCGGCTGAATAGGTCTCGCTGCGCGAGCGGCTCGAGCTGACGCGAACGCTGAAAGAGGAAAAACAGCTGCGTTGGCAGCGCGTAGCGTGCCATGTCCTGGTAGAAGCGCCCGAGAAACGGGTTCTCGTCCGGTTGTTCCAGCAACAGCTCGGCGCCCATGCGCGCCGCGAGCCGCCGTGCAAGCGATGTCTTGCCGGCGCCGATCGGCCCTTCCACCGTGATATAGCGATGGCGCTCCATCAGTCGATCCGCTCGAGACGTTGGGCGGCGCAGCGTTCGAGCAGCTGCGTAACCGGCCCGCGTCCTGGAATCTGCGCCTCGGGGTCGACTTCGAGGAGTGGGGCGAGGACGAAGCGGCGCAGGTGCATGCGCGGGTGCGGTAGCTGAAGTCCGGGTGAATCGCGTGTCGCGCTGTCATAGAGCAGGAGATCGAGATCGAGCGTGCGCGGTGCATTCGGGATTGCGCGCGAGCGCGCGTGACGCGTCTCGATCGCGAGCAGCGCGGCGAGGAGTTCGTCCGGCGCGAGGCGGGTCTCGAGGCGAGCGACCGCGTTGACGTAATCCGGCTGCGGTGGGCCGCCGATCGGCGCGCTGCAGTACAGCGAGGAGCGGCCCGACACGCGGCACCGCGGCAGCGCATCGAGTTCGTCGAATGCCGTGCGCACGTGCGCACACGGTCCGTCGAGATTTGAGCCGATGCCGACGAACGCGACGTGGGTCACGCCGGCGCGGCGTCGCCCGCGGGAGTGGTCTTCTTGCGCCGGCGTCGGCGGCGTTTTTTCGTCGGGCCGGTCTCGGGAACGAGCATCGCCTTGCGCGTATCGGCGTCCGCGCTCTGAAACGCGCGCCACCAGGTTTCCAGCTCTGCAGGGACCTCACCGCTCGCGGCGCGCAGCGCGAGGAAATCGTAGGCCATTCGAAAACGCGGCGCCTCGAGCAGGCGCTGCGCGCGAACCCCCGAGCGCTGCTCGAATCGCGGCTGCATGACCCAGACTTCACGCATGGTTGCCGTCAGGCGTCGCGTGATCGCAAGCTTTTCGCACTGCGCGTCGAGGACCTCGTCCATCGCCTCTTCGAGGGCCACAATCGGACGTTCACCGCGTTTCTCGCGCGCACGCCACGCCGCGAGGACTTCGTGCCACAGCAGCGCGGCGAAGAGGAACGCCGGCGAGACCGGTCGGTCGGTGAGCACCCGCTCGTCGGTCTGCGCAAGCGCAAGCGTGACGAATCGCTCGTCCAGCGGTTGTTCAAGAATCACGTCGAGCAGCGGGAGCACGCCGTGATGCAGGCCCTCGTCGCGCAGTTGCCGCAGGCAGGCGCTCGCGTGGCCCGAAAGCAGCAGCTTCAGCATTTCATCGAACAAGCGCGCGGGCGGTACGCGCTCCATCAGCGGCGCGAGCCTGCGGATCGGTGCACGGGTGGCGGCGTCTAGGGTCAGGCCGAGCTTGGCCGCGAGCCGCACCGCGCGCAGCATGCGCACCGGGTCCTCGCGATAGCGCGTCGCCGGGTCACCGATCACCCGCAGCACGCGCTTTTTCAGATCCGCCAGGCCGCCGTGGTAGTCGATGACGCCCTCGGTGGCCGGATCGAAATAGAGCGCGTTGACAGTGAAATCGCGCCGCCGCGCGTCTTCGGCCTGAGAGCCGAAGACGTTATCGCGCAGCACGCGACCGTGCTCATCCTGCACGCGCGTGCCCTCGGCCCGCGACGTCCCCGCGACGCTGGTCTCCGGGTCGGCGGCGCGAAAGGTCGAGGTTTCCACCGTTTCGCGCCCGACCATGACGTGCACGAGGCGGAAACGCCGCCCGATGATCAGTGCACGGCGAAATAGCGGTTTGATCTGCTCGGGCCGTGCATCGGTGGCAACGTCGAAATCCTTCGGTTCGGTGCCGAGGAGCAAATCGCGCACCGCGCCGCCGACGACGTACGCGGAAAACCCTGCCTCGCGCAAGACGTCGCAAACCTTCAGCGCGCCGGGGCTGATTTCCTCGCGCGACAGGCCGTGCTTCGACCGGGGGGTGCGGACTGGGGCGTCTCCACGCAAGCCAAAGACGCGTCGAATGAATCGCTTGATCATGCAGCGGGGCGGATTCTAGCAGGGGGCCTGCGAGCAGGACGGGCGGCGCACTCAGCCCCGCAGGGAGATGATCGGCCAGGCGCGCCGGGCGGCTTCGGCCGCAAGCTGCGGGTCCGGATCGACCGCAACCGGTCGCGAGACCCGCTCGAGCAGCGGCAGGTCGTTGTGCGAGTCGCTGTAAAACACGCTCTCTTCGAATCCTTCGAGCGGCCGTCCCAGCCCGGATAGCCAGGCGTCGACACGCGCAATCTTGCCCTCGCGAAAACACGGCGTTCCCGCGACGCGGCCGGTAAAGCGGCCGTCGCGCGATTCGGGCTCGGTGGCGATGAGGTGCGCGACACCGAATTCACGCGCAATCGGCGCGGTGACGAAGCTGGTCGTCGCCGTCGGTCGGGGTGCCGCGGGAATCGAGCGCCTCCCACGCGTGCACCCCGGCGATCAGGCCCATTGTCAGAGACCTTCCTCGGGCCGGCGGAGGAGCATCAACCCGGCCTCGCGGGCGCGTTCGCGGGAGGGAGGGTCGAGGAACTGCGCAGGCGACTTCCCGTCTGTGCGGGCGAGCATGAGTGCAGCGGTGTGTGCGGTCACGGACGTTCGGTCGCCGGCGA
>JAQBBQ010000166.1:0-20359 GCA_032125995.1 Betaproteobacteria bacterium
AGTCCGCGCGGCACTCGCCGCGAGAATCAGTTCCGAGACTTTGGCGCGGATCGTGTAGTCCTGATACGCGGGCAACGCGACGGCTGCCAAAATACCGATGATCGCGACCACGATCATCAGTTCGATCAAGGTAAAACCACGTTGAAGTTGTTTGACCACTTGGTGCTCCCAGAGACCCGAGAAAATCCTCGTACCCCCAGTGACGCAGGTTTCATGCCACCTGTCTGCAAGCCGGTACAACGTCACATTTTGTCGGTAATCCCCTGCCGTCAAAGAAGATCTAAAAACGACGGAAATTCACCGGTTGGACGAAATGTGACCATTTGCGCCTAACTGTGCCTAATCGCGTCATTGGGCGACTGGATTCCGACCGGTCGCGACCCGCTCCCGCAACGCGTCGGCCACGGCCGCAATGACAGGCCCCCACTGCCCGCGCGCGGGCTGTCGATACAGGCGCGCCGCCGGATACCAGGGCATGCGTTCACCGCTAAACCCATAGCGCCATTCCGCCGCACTCGGCACCATGATCCAGACCGGTCGCCCGAGTGCTCCGTTTAGATGGATGACGGCGGTACAAACACTCACCGTCATGTCCAGCGCTCCGCACAGCGCTGCCGTCTGATCGTAATCGTCTATCGCCTCCTGCCAATGGTGGACGTCGATGCCCGTGGTCTGCTTGAGGCGGGCAAGATCCTGCGCCACGTCGGCGCCGTACTGCAGGCTGACGAACGTGCACCCTGGACTGCGTAGAATCGGCGCCAGTTCTTCGACGTCGATGGTACGCAGCGCGTGGCGTGTCGTGTACGTGCCGCCGCGCCAGGATATTCCGACCTTGAAGCCCGGCCCGATTGAATCGAGCTTCGCCCGCCACCGTACGACGTCAGCGGCATCGGGCTGAAGATAGCCCGCGTGCGCGGGGAAATCGCCCAGGCGCTGACGAAAGAAGCCCGGCAGGCTGCCAGCCGGCAGGTGATAGTCGACCGCGCCGATCTCCCGTAGCCACGGCGGAATCAGCTCATGCTCGCTGCCGATGATCTCGATGCCTGGGAACGACCGACGAAAGAGCGATTCCAGCCGCCGATCGCACTCGACGATCAAACGCTTGGCACGCGCGGCCACCTCGCCAAGACACGATGCGAACATGATTTGATCGCCCAAACCCTGTTCGGCGCTCAACAGCAGCGTCTTGCCCTCCAATGGCTCGCCCTTCCATGGTTGGAACGGGATAAGACGCGGGTTCCAGACCCCCTCCTGTACCAGACGGTATTCGTAATCGGTCCAGCCCTGCGCGAACGCCTGGCGGCCGAGAAGCAGGTGTGCACGGTCCCAACGCGCCGCAAAATTGTTCGGCTCGAAGCGCAAGACGCTTTCGTAGGCCTGTTCGGATTTCTCGAGTTCGCCATTGTGAGCGTAGGCATTCCCAAGATTGATGCGCGGCCCGAGCAAATACGCAGGCGAGCGCTCGCACAGACGGGAAAAGACCTCCAGGGCCCGCTCGTACATCTCGAGAAAGACATAGGCGTAACCAAGGCTGTTCTGGCCGGGAATGTCCCGCGGGTTGAGTTCCACCGCCTGCTCGAGATAGCCGAGCGCTTCTGCAGGACGTTTCGCATTGACCAGGAGCCAGCCGAGATCGGACAGCGCCTTGGCATCGGTTGGCGCACGCGCGACGGCCTCGCGCAGCGCGGCTTCGGCACCTTCGAAATCGTTTTGCAGCCGGAGGACTCTGCCCATTTCAACGTAGGGCTCCACACCGTCGGGATCGTAGTGCATTGCGAGCGCGAGCTCGTCCATGCAACGCTCGAAGTCTCGAGTCAATCGGTAGATTGCCGCCAGTTCGAGATGCACTGACGCCAATTCGGGCGCCAGCTCTGCAGCACGCTCCAGACGGGTGCTCGCATCCTCCAGACGCCCGCCGAGGCGCTCGATGCGCCCGGCAAGCAGCAATGCCCGAGGGTTGTCGGGCTCGCTGGAGAGCACGTCACCGGCGAGCCGGTACGCCTGCGCGGCATCGCCGTCGACGAGGTGGCGCTCGGCGCGCTCGAGGCGGTCGGCACTCATGACTTGGCAGCCTGCGTCGTCAGCGCGAACGCGTCCGTCACGGCTGCGATCACCTGAGACCAATCGCGCGGCGCCGGCTGGCGAAACAGTCGCACCGACCGGTACCAGGGCATCTGCGTCCCGGACAGACCGTAGCGCCAGGCGGGCGCGTAGGGCGTCAACACCCAGGTCGGCTGTCCGAGCGCACCCGCTAGATGCACCGTCGTACAGCACACCGTAATCACCAGATCGAGCGCGCTGATCAGGGCGGCGGCCTCATCCAGGGGCTGCGCATCCTGCCAATGTGCAACCGACACGCCGTGGGCACGCCGCAGCGCCTGCAGTTCCTCCTCCACGTTGCCTGCCTGCAGACTCACCCCGTGCACGCCCGGCGCTCGAAGCAAGGGAAGCAGCATTTCGAGGTCGACCGAACGCATGGCCCGCCCTGTTCTCAGCAGCCCGCCCTGCCAGGCGATGCCGATTTTCATGCCGTCACCGAGTCCGTCCAGCCGGGCGCGCCAGGAACGCACCCGCTCGGCGTCGGGCGCGAGATAGGCGGTGCCGGGAAAGTTCGTCACCGCATGCCGAAAGTGCAGCGGCAGCGAACCGAGCGAAACCGTGAACTCTGCGTCGGCGCGTGCGGGATCGTCGATGAACTGGATCGACGGAAACGCGCGGGCGAGCAGTGGACGCAACCTATCGTCGCAGCTCATCCGGCACTGTGCGCCGAGCCCGAGCAGGTCGGGCAGGCAGGACGAGAACATGATCTCGTCACCCACGCCCTGCTCTCCGGTCACCAGGATCGATGTTGCGTTCAGCGGCTCGCCCTGCCAGGGCTTGCCGGGAACGCGTCGGATCGGCGACACCGAGGCATCGCGGCGCCCCTCATAGAGTGGCCACCCGGCCTCGAAGTCGAACTGCGAAAGCAGCGCGTGCGCCAAGGCAAGCCGGGCGTCACCGTCGTTCGGCCGGCGGTCCAGGGCGGCGCGCGCCGCCCCGCAGGCGGCTGTCGCATCGCCTTTGGACAAGTGCAACGCGCTTAGGGCGGTCAGTACGTCGGCGTCATCTGGCGCAAGCACGCGCGCGGCCTCGAGGACATGGAACGCCTCATCCAGCTCGCCGCGGTCCTGCAGGACGAGGCCGAGGGCGAGCATCGCAGCGACACCCTTCGGCTCGAGCTGAAGCGCATTGCGCAGCGCCTGCTCTGCCTCCTCGGTCAGCTCAAGCTCGCGGCAAACCAAGCCCAGATTGCAGTGTGCCGTGTAGAAGCCGTGTTTCAGGAACGTCGCGCGCAGAAAACTTCGGCGCGCACTCGCTCGGTCGCCACGCCGGGCGAGAACGATGCCGTAGTTGTTCCAGGCCTCGGCGTGCTGTGGATCGCTATTGACCGCCGCTTCCAGCGACACTTCCGCCCGCTCCAAGTTTCCCAATGCCAATTCGGCCATCCCAGACTCATTGAGAATACTTGCGTTGCCAGGGGCAAGCACGAGAGCAGATCGAAAATACACGCGCGCCCAGAAGTAGTCCGCCTCGAGATGGTGGCAAACGCCCAGATCGAGCCAGGCGTCGGCGCGTGTCGGGTCGAGTACAAGTGCGCGGCGATACGCATCTTTCGCTTCTTGAATGCGACCGGTCTTGCGAAGTGAATCCGCGCGCAGCACTGCGGCCTCGACATTGGTGGGGTCGCCCTGTAGCACCTCGTCGGCGAGCGCAAGTGCCTGGTCATGCGCCTTGCCCTCTGCGAGCCGCTTTGCGCGGGACAGCGGATCGTCGGCTAGCTGCGCAGTCGGCGGCGCATCATCGGGACGCCTGCGCGAGATCAGCTGGGTGAGGAGCGCGCGCAGCATAGGCTCAGGCTCAAGCCGAGGCGATGCCTTGTTCCCGCTTGCTGCCGTCCGGGTTCACGGTCTGCAGCCGGATTTCCCATTTCACCCCCGGGTGTCTGGCGCCAGCGGCCTTGAAACGTTCGGCCCACCATTCCGGCGGCTCGATCGTGCAGTGCGCGTTTTCGCCGTTGGGCAGGCGTTTCACAGCTGGATAGCAGGCGATTACCGCGTAGACGAACTTCTCCGCGTAGCCAAACATCTCCCCGACGATCCAGCCAATATCCTCTTTCGGGCAGTGCTCGAGGACGTCGGTGGAAATCACGCCATCGAATACTCCCGTCGGCAGCCGGCTGTAGGGCCCATAGGCGGGGTCGAAGCAGGTCACCTCGTCGACACCCCAGTAATCGACCACGCCGTCGTGCTCGGCGCCGTCTGCCCCGGAAATCGGTCGCGGGTCGTACTGCGTTCCCTTGCCACTTCCATAATCGAGGACCGACCGCGCCTGGGACTGGTCGATCCAGCCCTTGATGCGCTCAAGATGCGCCGCGAGACTACGCCCATCGAAGGTCTTCTGCGCCGGGATTCCCTGGTGGCGCTCGCCGTGCAGATGCATCTCCTGGTACATGCGCAGAAGCGATTCGTAGCGTGGACTCGGCTGCTGACGACTGTATTCCATACTCGGTTTCCCTTGATCCCCAGCGCCATGATAGTCGAAAGAAATGTGGCTCGGGGACGACAACGCCGATGTCTTCGCATGCGTCGAAGGCAAGGACGCAGGTCTCTACGATCTGATTCCGGATCGGAGCGTCAAACGCATCGGCGTGTTTGAAAGCCCGCTCAGCGAACGCGCGCAGACTGACGGTGGTATATTTCACCGATGCAACGTACGCTGATCGTCATTGCATGGCCGTCGTAAACGCCCCGCCGCTGCCGAGCGAGCGCATGGAGATCGAACACGAGGGCAGCCTCGTTCGATTCTTCACGCCGAACCGCACGACGCGCTGGCGCGTCGAATCGCTGCGGACGAAGGAACCCGACACGCTCGAGTGGATCGCGGAATTCCAATCGAACGACGTGCTGTTCGACATTGGCGCAAACGTCGGCACCTATACCGTTTGGGCGGCAAAGACGCGGGGCACGAAGGTTTTTGCATTCGAGCCAGAATCGCAGAATTACGCGATCCTGAATACCAACATTCTGATCAACGAGATCCAGGATCGCGTCTCCGCCTACTGCATCGCAATCGCGGAGAACCTTGCCTTCGACCACCTGTTCCTCAGCTACTTCGATCCCGGCGGATCGCTGCACAACTTCGGCGCGGCGCGCGACTACCAGGACCAGCCGCTCAACGCCGCGTTCCGTCAGGGCAGCGTCGGCGTACCGCTAGACGATCTTGTCGAACGCTACGGATTTCCGATGCCACAGCACGTCAAGATAGACGTCGACGGAATCGAGCACAAGATTGTGCGCGGCGCACGTAAGACCTTCGCCGCAAAAGAGGTCAAGTCGGTGCTCATCGAGATCAACACCAATCTGGACGAGCACTGGGGCATCATCGACACGATGCTGGATCTGGGCTTCGATTTCTCCCGCGAGCAGGTGGCACGCGCGCAACGTTCAGACGGCCCGTTCAAGGGCGTAGGGAACTATGTCTTTCGACGTTGAGGAATTCGTCCGCTATCAGATCGCGAATGCGGTGGTGCGCGCCTATCCGTTTCCGCACTTCTACGTGCAGCCGGTGTTTCCGGAGGCGTTCTACCAACGCATTCTGAACACGATGCCGGATACGGAAGCGCTCACGCCAATGCACGAGTTTGGCACGGTTGGCGTCTTCGACAAGAGTGGAAAGCGCCAGCACAAAAGTAGTTTCGAGCCTCGCTATCTCGCCGAATTGTCGGTTCTCGAGGTCGAAGAGGAGGCGACGTACGGCAGCGGCAGCGATACCTGGCGCAGCATTTCCGCATGGCTGCTCGGCGAGCGGTTCCGCGATCTCATCATTGGCAAGTTCATCGCCGGCATCCACGCGCGCTACGGCACCCAGGTGAAGCTGTTGACCGAAGTGGAAGCCCGGTTCGTGCGCGACATGACCGATTACTCCATCATGCCGCATACCGATATGCCCTCCAAGCTGGTTTCATTGCTGTTTTACCTTCCGGCCGATGATTCGATGCGGTCGCTGGGGACCTCGGTTTTCGTGCCGAAGGATCCGGCGTTCAAATGCGACGGCAGAGCTCGCCATTCATTCGATCTGTTCAAGAAAGTGACCACCGCCGGCTTTTCGCCGAACAGCCTGTTCGGGTTCCTGAAGACCGATCAGGCCTTTCACGGCGTGGAGGTCATCGAGGCAAAGGCGATCGAGCGCAATCTTTTTCTCTATAACATCTACGTCCGGAACGTAGTCGCGCAGGCGCCCGCCCCGGCCTAGGTACCGGCAACCGGCAAGATGGGATAATCGTCCCGAACACAGCGACAACTGAGGTCACTATGGGAATTCTGGATAAGCTGGTCGGCAAGGATGTTGACGAGTTCGCCACAAAACTCGCCGAGATGGTCGCCAAGCGCTACCCACCGACGCTGGACCAGTCCAAGGAAAAGCGCGTCTCGGCCAATCGGATCACGAAGGTGCTGGAGGACGCCCTCGACGAGGCCGCAAGGTACGGACAAAAGAATCGGCTCGGGTTCTTCAAGAAGGCGCGCCTGGCGAACGCCTTCAAGTGGCAACTGAAGGAGCTGGGCTACAGCGAGAAGTTCATCGAGGTCGCGACCGAGGGCCTCGTCGTCTACACCACGCGGGGTAGCGGAAAACAAGAGCCAGAACCGAAGTGAGCATCGGACGCGGCGCCGGCCTCCGCCTGGATCGACGGGCGTGCTGTTTCGCCTGCTGAAGTCTGCCCTAGGGCGTCGACGCCACCGCGCTGCACCCGCGACGCGCAAAGCCGACGTTGCAGCGAAGCAGAAGGGCTCCGCAGCCGCGGCGGACGAGCAGCTATCGCAGCTCGATCTGCTCTCGCGACTCGCGTCGCTCGCGAGCGGCCAGGAGGTGCGCATCACGGGCAAGCAGGCGCCCGGCGGCAGCGGCGCGCGCGGTGCCGAGAACGAGATTCCCATCGACCAGATCGTTTCCCGCGCGGCGGCGCTGCGCGCGAAGCACCTTCCAGCCACGATTGAAACGCGCGTAAAGGCGTTCGAGAACGCATTTACGCGGGCCGCTCGGCAGGGAATCGGCGTCGACGTTTTTGTGTTCCACGCGGACATGCCTGCGAAGACGAAAATTGATTACGTCGACGCGAAGTTCGTCCCCGAGGATTTCGATTACTTCGACATCCTGCGTCGATTCATTGAACACGTTCGCCGGCACTGCGCAGGCGCGACGATCACCCTCGTCACTGCGCGCGGCGCGCGTTACAGTGCGCTTGCGGCGCCGGATGTGGCGCTGGTCGAGCTCGACCTGGACACGACGCGTCCCATGTACGAGCGGGCAACCGCGCTGCTCGCCTACGCGCGCTCAGGGGCCTTCGCGCGCAACACGGTCTGCCTGGACGCCGATGCCCTCGTCAATCGCCGGCTGGACGATGTGTTCAGCCTCGACTTCGACATCGGCCTGACCTACCGGGAGGGTCCGCGTCTCATGCCGGCCAACGAAGGCGTGATCTTTCTCTGCGCGCGCCGCCCGGACGTGGTGCGACGCTTCCTCGAATGCCGGCTTGCAACCTACACGGCGGTCGCGGCCGATCCGTTCATTACCGGCTACTACAGCGACGTCAAACGCTGGCGCGGGGGACAGCTGTCCCTGAACGCACTGGTCCACGATCTGCGGCCGTATTCACCCTACCGGCGCAGCGAGTCGGAGGGGGCAGGCCTGCGCTTTTTCCCTTGCGACACGTTCAATTTTTCCGGCGGCGAGGGCGAGGCCGCCTCGTCGGTGGATCACCTCGACGAGCGTTTCGTCGTCCATTTCAAGGGCTCGCGCAAGTACGCCTTCAATTTCGCGGCGAAGGCCGAGCGTTCCCCCGGCGCGGCGGGCTGACGATGTGCGGCATCGGCGCAGCGCTCGGCCTGAATCCCGCCGTCGAGATCAATGCGCTGCGCGAGGCCGTCACCCATCTGGTGCACGCGCAAGCACATCGAGGGCCGGATGGCGAGGGGTGCTGGGATGACGCGAGCGGCTGCGCCCTCGGCCATCGGCGCCTTGCCGTGCTCGACGTCTCGCCTGCAGGCCACCAGCCAATGACCGACGCGAGCGGCCGCTATACCGTCAGCTACAACGGCGAGCTCTATAATTTTCTCGAGCTGCGCGCCGAGCTCGAGGCGCAGGGGCACGTGTTTCGCTCACGCTCGGACACCGAGGTGCTGTTGGCTGCCTACGCGCAGTGGGGGATCGAGTGCCTGAGCCGCTGCGACGGGATGTTCGCGTTCGCACTCTGGGATCGCGTCGAGCGACGCCTCACGCTGGCACGCGACCGGGTCGGCGAGAAACCGCTCTTCTACGCGCGGCTTGACGGGATGTTCGTCGTCGCCTCCGAGCTGCGCGCGATCGCATCGCTGCCCGGATTCGCCCGGCGCCTCGATCCGCGTGGGATCTTCGACTTCCTCGCGCTGCGTTATGTACCCGCGCCGCGCACCGCGCTGCAAGGCATCCACGCGCTGCCGCCGGGAACACTGCTGACCATCGAGCCGGGTGGCGAAGCGCAGATGCGGCACTTCTTCGCCTTTGATCGGGCGGTCGATCCCGTGCCGCGGCCGCTCGATGAGGTTGCCGATGCGTTGCAAGTGGCGCTCCTACGCTCGATCGAGCGGCGCCTGTTGGCGGACGTTCCGCTCGGCGCATTCCTGTCGAGCGGCGTCGACTCGAGCCTGGTTTGCGCGCTCGCCGCGCGTGGCCTGAAGCGCGAACTGCGCACATTCTGCGCCGGGTTCGCCGGCGACGCGGCAGACCCGTCGAATGAGACCGCCGGCGCGCGCCGCATCGCCGAGGCGCTTGGACTGCCGCACCAGACGGTCATCCTTTCGAGCGACGATCTTCTCGGCGCAGCGAAAGCGTTCGGCGGTTGCCTCGACGAGCCGAACGGCGACCGCAGCTGTGTCCCCGTTTACCTGCTGTCACGCGAGATGCGGCGCGACGTGACCGTCGCACTCTCCGGTGACGGCGGTGACGAATTGTTTTGCGGTTACCCGCGCTACGCCGGCTTCGACCGGCTGCGGCAGGACCGGTCGCCGGCCGATGCGCTTGAGGGCTACTTCGAAGGCGCGTTGCCGGTGTTCGCACCCTCGCTCCTCAAGCGCCTGTTCCCCGACGAGTATGCCGGCTGGCGCGATGAATTCCTCGCACTGTACGCACCGGTTGCGCTGCGCGCGAGCTGGAACGAGGCGCAGCGCCTGAGCGTGCTCGATTTCCACAGCTACCTGCCCGGCGCGGTTCTCGCCAAGGTGGACCGCATGAGCATGCGGCACGCGCTCGAGGTGCGTACGCCGTTTCTCGAACCTGCGGTGCTCGACCTCGCCGCCGCACTGCCGTCTGCCTTGTGCCCCTCGCAGGGCGTGCTCAAACCAGTCCTCCGCCGGCTGCTTGCACGCCATCTGGATCCGGCGCTGGTGCCTGCAGGCAAGACCGGGTTCGGCATGCCCGCCGCCTTCATGGGTGCGCACGAAGCCTTGTTTGCGAAGCTGTTTCAGTCGGCGTGCGAGGTCCTGCGGGCGACGCCGTTCTTCAGCGCACGGCGCGAGGCCTTTGCGCATCTGGTTGCCGCGGCACCTGACAATATCAATAGTCGGTGGGCGCTGACCGTGCTCGGCATGTGGGTCGAAGCCGTTGGCGCAACCGCCTGAGTCGAAAGCGCCCGGCGATGTCAATTCTGCGACGGCTGTTCGATAATCTGCTGCAACGCATGGGTCGGCGGCCGGCCGCGCCGCGGGCGCCGGCGCGCAGCGCGGGGCCAGCGATGACGCCGCACTTCGCGCTGTTCAATAAGATGTACAGCGAGGCGCCCTTCGACGACCCCAACAAGCGCGAGCGCCTGGTAGACGGACTGCGCGCCACGGCGGCGGCACTGCAGCCGAACCAGCCTGGCAGCCACGCCTACCTCGCGGACGACATGCTGGTGTGGTTTCGCACTCTGGGATTCCTCGCCGACGCGAATTTCGTCGACGCCTGTCTGCCCTACGCCGCCGACGCATTGATTCGCGCCCGCATCTGGCGCGTCTATACCCTGTGCTGGGCAGCGCGCTCCTGCCTCCGACTGCCCGGAGACTTCATCGATGTCGGGTGCTACGACGCAAAAACGGTGGAGATCATCATGCGCTATGTCGATTTCGCATCGACCCGACACCGGTACTTTCTCTACGATCTGTTCGACGATCCGCCCGCGGAATCGCGCAAGGCACTGCACGGACCCGAGCTCTTCGACCAGGTGCGGGCGCGCATGCAGACCCTGGGACGCGTTCGCGTCGTCCCGGGCAGGGTGCCGGCGACATTCGCCGAGGCAATGCCGAATCGCATCGCTTTTGCGCAGATCGACCTCAACGACGCGCAGGCTGAATTGGCATGCCTCAAGCCGGTCGTCGATCGCATGCTGCCCGGCGCCCTGCTGGTACTCGACGACTACGGCTTCGTCCGTTACCGCGAATCACATCTGCGCGAGAAGGAATTCTTCGAATCAATCGGCCAGGCGGTGCTCGAACTGCCGACCGGCCAGGGCCTGTTCCTGAAACGCTAGGCCTGGCGCGTCGGTGGCTTGCCGATCACGAAGCAGCCGTTATGGGTAGAAACCAGGGACCAGGGCGTCACATAGCGTTCGGCGATGACCCGCTCCAGCAGGTGATGGTACGCCGGGCCAAGGCCATCGAACATCTGAATCACCTCCCATCCAGTGTGCATACGCGGTGACACGCACAACGCGGCGCAGACGTCCTTTGCAAGCACCCGATCAAGCTCGCTCCAGCGCCGGATGGTACGGAAGAACCAGACGCAGAACGCATGCAACGCGGTCGGCTCGACGACCCCGAACAGGCGGTTCAGGTTTTCGCGCGGTGCATAGACGTCAGGGTAGACGTACAGCAGCAGCGTGCCGCCGGGCTTTAGGACGCGTTCGATCTCGCGCATCGCCGCGCGATAGTCGCCGACGTGATGCAGCACGCCCCAACAGAGGACAACGTCGGCCGACGCGTCAACCATTGGCAGCCGTTCCATGGATGCGCGTACCAGATCGACGCGATCGAGCGCGCCGTCGGGGACCTCGAACGCCAACACGGCATCGCTTAGCTCGACCCCAACGTAGGCCGCCGCGTCGGCAATGACGAAGCGTCCGAGACGGCCGTTGCCGCAGCCCAGGTCGACCACCGTCTTGCCCCGAAAGAAGTGCTGTGGCAGCAGAAATCGACCGTACAGATGCCCATAGGACAGCACCTCGAGCTCGGGATAGGGATCGAACGTGCGCCACTGCAGGCCGAAATCCGCGACGCCGCTCGCATCCTCGATTCGCGTATCGACGTGGTAGCGCGCACGCGGCCCCGTACCCGGGCGCAAGACGGTCGGATCCAGTATCGTCATCAGATTGCCCCCCGGATGCGAAGCCCGCTGGCGCCGTCGCCCGCGGCCGCCACCCCGATCGGCAGCGATCGCAGCGTGCGCAGCCGCAGCAGGTCGGCCATCAAGCCCTGTGTCGGATCGGCCGCCTGCAGCCATAGTTCAAACCCCTGCGCCTCGACGGCGAGTTTGAATTCGACGCCGGGCGTTCGGCCGCTGACGTCCGCGCCCACCGGTCCGTCAGCCAGCTCGAGCGTGCCGGCCGGCCAGCTGACGCCGGTGCGCGTCGCCCCGCAGTCGACGCGTGCATCCGGCAGGCGCGCCGCGAGTGCGCGGCCCGCGTACGCATGCCAGGGCTCTCGCCCGGGATCGAAAAAACCGACCGACGACTCAAACAGAACCTGCAGCGGGGAATAGTAGGCCCGCACGGGATCATCGTCGGCGAGGGCGATCGCTGCGACGAATCGCGGCAGCAGTTTCACCTCATAGGCGCCGCCTGCCTGTTCAAGCAGTTTCAGATGCGGCTGGAGCGCGGAGACCGGGGCGACGAAATCCTGCGTCTCCAGCACCAGTACCGAGGCCTGAAACAGCGTCACGCGGTCCTTCGCCAACGCACAGCGGTGGGCGCCCTCCCGGTACGCAAAGGGAAATAGTTCCGGCTGGCGCAACGCCGAGACGGCCATCGTGTCCGCTTCGCCGGCCGCCAGCGCGCGCTGGCGCGCGACCAGCACGGACAGAGCGAGCAGCAGCCAGTTTTCGACTTCGGTCATGCAGCTTCGCGCACGCGGGGCTCAGGCAAGATTGGGGTTATCGAGATACGTCGTCTGCGTCGGCAAGATGCGCGCGCCGGCGTGCGCGCGGCGCGCGATGCAATTGAGCAGCGCCGGGGACGTCAATGCCGTGCGTTGCGGTTCCGTAGCCGGCGCGGTCGGCGCCCGCTACGCCGTTTCGGCGTGCCGAACGCGCCACCGCCTCAAGGCGAATACCCCGGGATCTTCGACTCATCGACCACATCGATCTGCTCGGGGTCGAGAAACATCTCCGCGTAGCGCAAATACACCTTTTCGCGGACAAAGACGTCGAACAGGTCCGTGTCGACATGGCCGTTCTGGCGAAACTTGCCAAGGATCTCGAGCGACTCGGAAAGCGTTTTACCCTTCTTGTAGGGTCTGTCCTTGGCGGTCAGGGCCTCGAAGATATCGGCGATCCCCATGCAGCGCGCCTGTACCGACATCTGGTCGCGCGTCAACCCCTTGGGGTAGCCCTTGCCATCCATGCGCTCGTGGTGCCCGCCGGCGTACTCGGGGACGTTGGTCAGGTGATTGGGCCACGGCAGTGCCTCGAGCATGTTGATCGTCGCCACGATGTGGTGATTGATGATCTGGCGCTCGTCCGCAGTCAGGGTGCCCGCACGGATGGTGAGATTGGTGACCTCGTCATCGGTCAGGAAGTCCGCCTCGTGTCCGGCGACGTCGCGCCAGCGATAGCGCGCGATGCGGCGCACCCGCTCAACGTCCTCGTCGCGCATGCGCTCGCCGCCGATATTGCAGGCGTGCAGGAAACTGCGATCGTCGTCTAGCGCGCGCAGGCGGTCGCGATAGCGCTTCTCCGCTTCCGCAGCCTCCATCCGCTTGCCCTGCTCGAGCAGTCGCTGCTGGTCTCTCAGCAGTTCGATTTCCAAGTCGCGCTTGAGGACCTCGAAGCGCGTGTCGAGCAGATGCACCCGATCGTAGATGGTCTCGAGCTTGGTCGACTTGTCGACGACATGCACCGGCGTCGTGACTTTTCCGCAGTCGTGCAGCAGGCCCGCGATCTTCAGTTCGTAGCGGTCCTTGTCGGTCATCGTGAAGTCGCGCAGCGGGCCGTCAACGGTGTCGTTTACCGCCTCGGCCAGCAGCATGGTGAGCACCGGCACGCGCTGACAATGGCCGCCCGTGTAGGGCGATTTTTCGTCGATCGCCGAGTTGATCATATTAATGAACGACTCGAACAGCTGCTCGAGCTGGTTGATCAGCATGCGATTGGTGAGCGCAATCGCCGCCTGCGAGGCGAGCGATTCCGCAAGCCGCTGGTCCGACGACGAAAAGCTCACGATCTCGCCGGTCGCTGGATCAGCGGCGTTGATGAGCTGCAGCACGCCGATGATTTCGTTCTCGTGGTTCTTCATCGGCACGGTCAAAAAGGACTTCGAGCGGTACCCGGTCTTGGCGTCGAACGCGCGGGTGCCGGAGAAATCGAAGCCTTCGGCCGTGTAGGCATCCGCAATGTTGACCGTCTGCCCGGTGAGGGCCACGTAGGCCGCCACCATGCCGTGGTTGGGCTCGCCGTCCTTGTAAAGCTGGATCGGGTAAAACGGCACCGGCTGTCCGCTGGTCCCGCCGAGGTAATACTCGAGCGACGACGTGCGGACAATTTCGAACCGCAGGGTTCGCTCGTCGGTCACCCGATAGAGCGTGCCGCCATCGGCACGGGTGATGGTTTTCGCCGCCGTCAGGATCGTTTCCAGAAGGCGGTCGATATCGCGCTCGCCCGACAGCGATGCGCCGATCGTGTTGAGCTGCTCGAGCCGCTGGACGAGATCGTCGGCTGGGGCGTTAGGCGCCCGACTTGACGACCGGCGCGGCCCCCGGGTTCGATCGACCGAGCGGCTCATTGAGGTCTGCGCGTACGCCGTTTCGCCCTGCCCGCCACTACTTGATGCAGACCGCGCGCACTTCCTTGATTTGCGTGAGACCCATCAGGCACTTCTCCATGCCGTCCTGCTTGAGGGTGCGCATGCCGTCGTCCAGACACTGGGCGAGCATTTCCGCGTTGCGCGCGTGTTCCTGAATCAGTCGCTTGAGCGGATCCGTTGCCACCAGCATTTCGTGCAGTCCCACCCGGCCCTTCATGCCGGTGCCGCCGCACTTGTCGCAGCCAACCGGCTTGTAGAGCTGCAGTTGACCCTTCTCGTTCGCGTGGTCCTTGATCCACTGTTTGTAGATTTTCTCCATCGCCGCCTTGGCGTCGGTCTTGAACGCCGGCGTGGCTTGCAGCTCGTTACAGTATTCGTTCAGGAAAGACTTCAACTCGGCGCCTTCCGGCACGTAGGGCTCCTTGCAGACGCACAGGCGCTTGGCCAGGCGCTGGGCGAGAATGCCAAGCAGCGCATCGGAAAAGTTGAACGGGTCCATGCCCATGTCGAGCAGCCGGATGATCGATTCCGGCGCCGAGTTGGTGTGCAGCGTCGCGAACACGAGGTGACCGGTCAGCGAGGCTTCGATCCCCGTCGACACGGTTTCCTTGTCACGCATCTCGCCAACCATAATGATGTCGGGATCGGCGCGCAGGAAGGCTCGCATGACGACTGCGAAATCGAGCCCCGCTTTCTTGTTGACCTGCACCTGACGCAGGCCCTTCTGGGTGATTTCGACCGGATCCTCGGCGGTCCAGATTTTCGTGTCCGGCGTGTTCAGGTACTTGAGTACCGAGTGCAGCGACGTCGTCTTGCCCGAGCCGGTCGGCCCGCAGACGAAGAACAACCCGTAGGGCTTTTCGACCGTCGCCTTCAGGTTCTCGAAATTGGCGGGCGTGAGCCCCAGCTTGTCGAGCGGAATCGGTTCGCCCGCGGCGAGAATCCGCATCACGATATCCTCGACGCCGCCGGCGGTCGGGATGGTCGCAACCCGCAGTTCGATGTCCAGGGGCCCGAACTTCTTGAATTTGATCTTGCCGTCCTGGGGCCGGCGCTTTTCCGAGATGTCCAGGTCGCACATGATCTTGAGGCGCGCAACGATCGCGGCGCGATAGCTCGCCGGAATCTCGATGTATGCTTTGAGCACACCGTCCGTACGCAGCCGGATCTCGGTCTTCGCCTTGCCTGGATAGGGCTCGATGTGGATGTCCGATGCGCCCATGTGGAAGGCTTCGATGATCACCTTGTTGACGAGCTTCACCAGTTCGTTGTCCGCGGCGGCCGAGACATCGTCGCCCATGCCCTCGCCAGCGTCCAGGCTCTCGTCGTCGAGACCCGTCAGCAGGTCGTCGATGTCACCGCTGTCGGCCGATTCCAGCCCGTAGAACTGATTGACCGTTTCCTTGAAGTCCTTGGTGGTCGTGACGCGGTACTGAATCCGCGCCTTGGGGAACACGTTCGAGGCGATACGCGAGCTCCGAATCCGTTCGGGATCGAGGCAGATCACGACCAGGCCTTCCTTCGTGTCGTCGATCGGCAGCCACTGGTTGCCCTCGACGTATTCGCGCTTCAGGTTGCGCAGCAGGTCAATCGGCTTGATGCGGTCGGACTTGAACGCCTCATAGGGCACGCCGAAAAACTTCGACAACGCCTGCCCGATCGCCGACAGCTTGACCTGAAACTCGTCGGTCAGCACGCCCTCGATGTCGAGCGCCTTTTTGCGCGCTTGGCGCGAAGCGAGTTCGAACTCTCCGGCTGACAACACCGCATCCGCAATGAGGTAGTCGTACTTGGTCTTGACGACCTGCGTCTTCTGCCGTTGTTTGAACGCGATCGCCAGTGTCTGCGCGAGCTCGGCGACGCCCTCTTCGGCCAGCGCATTGAATGGCACGCCGGCCTTGCTGTTGATGATCTGGATGACGCCGATCAGCTCCTTCGCCTCGTCGACCACCGGGACGACGAGCATCTGCTTGGTGCGGTAACCGGTACGCTTGTCGACCTCCTGCAGGAAGCGCAGGTTGGGGTTGATCCCGCGCAACTCGGCATCGTCGTAGACGTCCTTGATATTGATTACGCGCTTCGCGAGACCGCCGTAGCCCGCGATCGAATGCTCGGCGATCGGCAGGCGCAGATCCTTGAATGAGTTGAGGCCCGTCTTGACCTTGGAGACGATCGACTGCTTGTCCTCGCTCACCGCGTAGATCGTCAGGCGATCGGCATTGAACAGCATGCAGATGTCCGCGCTGACCTCGAGCATGATCTCGTCCACGTTGTTGGTGGCGTGGACCTTGTTGGTGACGACCTGCAGCTGCTTCTGGAAGGCAAGCCGCGCATTGACGTCGGTCTGGCTCGCGGACGGATGGCTCAATACGGCGCTCATGAAGTACCTCCTCTGCCGAACCGCCCGGGGCACTGCGGCGAGATCGCGATTGCGGGACGCAACCGCGGGGCAACCCACGGGTGCCGGATCCCGGCGACTATGCTAGCCCGGGGGGGGCGAACATTCAACCAGTAGTTCAATGACTTAATACATCTTTTCATGCCCGCGATCGGTGCCACGAACGCCACCTCCGGTGCGGCCGCTGCGGCCCGCAGACGCGCGGCGTCGTCACCGCACAGGCTGTGCGCCGCCTGGGCAGATTGACGCCTCAAAACTCGAACACCTGGCCGTTCTGCAACATACGGGGGCGATAGGCGCCGGCACAGGCCTCGATTTCCTCCATCGTGAGCTCGATCTCGCCCGGCTTCAGGTGTGTGACATAAATATCCGCCGGGCGTTTGAGCTTCGCGAGTTCCTCGGCGAGTGTATCCGGGCACAAATGACGCGACAGCGCCGCCAGTTCCTTGTCGTGGTTGGAAAACGCCGTCTCCACAATCACGGTGCGCAGGTTTTCGATCTGATTGACCGCCGCCCACAGCGCGTCATTGCTGCCGGTATCGCCGCTGAAAACCAGGCTGCCCGTGCCGCTGTCGAGGTGAAACCCGACTGCCGGCACGGTGTGGTTGGCCGGCAGCGGCGTGATCGAACGTCCATCGAGCGTTTCGGTCCGCCCGAGCTCGATCTCCGCATAGCGCATGAAGGGCGCCTCGGGACTCGGCACCTGGGTGAAATCCGGCCAGATCAACCAGTTGAAGATGTGATTCTTGAGAATGTCGATCGTTTCGCGCTGGGCATGGACCGTCAGCGGCCCCGCGGTGCGCATTCCGCCCACGGTGTCGACGAGGAACGGGATCGACGTCACGTGATCGAGATGCGAGTGTGTCAGGTAAATGTGGTCGATCAGCGCCAGCTCGGCGAGCGAGAGATCGCCGACGCCGGTGCCCGCGTCGAGCAGAACGTCGTGGTCAATGAGAAACGAGGTCGTGCGCAAGTGCCGCCCGCCAATCCCGCCACTACATCCGAGAACCCGCAGCCTCATTGCCAACGCTCTATTTGGTCTTGAATACGGTGACCCCGTCCCAGCCGGGCCCGGGCGACTCTCGACGCAGTCCCGCGATCCGCTCGACGAACACCTCGTACAGCTTGGCGCTCGGGTTCATGCGCGTCAAGTTCAGCAACGACAGTTCGGCATGATCCCAGTCCTGGGCACGGTATTGCTTGAGACATTGCAGCCAGAGCCTGGCTTCGTCGATCCGGCTCTTCTCGAGGGCGCCCTCGCGCCCGAGCGGCTCGAATATGGCGACCGACTCGTCCTTGCCCTTGACCTTGACCCGGTCAATCTCGCGAAACACGAAGCCGCTGGCGCGCTTGCGGGTTTCCTCGCCCACCAGGATGCCGACGCCATACACCCGCGTCAGCCCCTCGAGGCGTGAGCCGAGGTTCACCGGATCGCCCATGACCGTGTAGGCGCGACGGATCTTCGAGCCCATGTCACCGACGCGCATGACGCCGCTGTTAAGGCCGATCCCAATGTGAATCTCGGGCCAGCCCCTGGGCGCGACGATCTCGCGATTGATGCGCTGCAGCTCCACCTGCATCTTCAAGCCAGCGGTCACCGCGTGCACGGCGTGGTTCGCGTCGACCACGGGCGCGCCCCAGAAGGCCATGATCGCGTCGCCAATGTACTTGTCGAGCGTCCCGCCGTGGTCCCGGATCACGAGGCTCATCGACGTCAGGTACTCGTTGATGAACGCGGCGAGGTCGCGTGGTTCGAGCGCCTCGGAAATCGACGTGAAGCCGACGATATCCGAGAACAGTACGGTCAAGTCCTCGCTCTTGCCCTCCATGGTGTACTGCTCGGGATCCTCGGCCATCTTGTCGACGAGTTCGGGCGGCACGTACTGCCCGAACAATTCGGTGAACTGGCGCTTCGAACGCGATTCGACGAAGTAGCCGTACGCCATATTGGTCGTGTACAGAAGCGCGATCATCACGAGGCTCGCGGCGAGCGGGAGCACCGTGTCCGCTTGCGTCCACGCCCCGACGCTGAGCCCGGCGACCAGCACCGCCCCCGCAACGCTCGCCACCGTCGCCCAGAGCGCGGAGAACATCGGAATCAGCAGCGCGAGCGCGATCCCGACCACGCCGAGCATGAGTACTTCGGCGCCGAGCATATAGGCCGGCTTCTGCTTGAGATGGCGGTCGAGCATGCCGGCGATCAGGTTGGCGTGAACTTCGACCCCGGGGTAGGCGGTCCCCACGGGCGTCGAGCGCAGATCGAGCAGCCCCGGCGCCGTCGTCCCGACGAGCGCCACCTTGCCCTTGAGGGCGTCCGGTTTCACCCGATCGTAGACCACGTCGGCGAGCGAAATGTAAGGAAAGCTTGCCTTCGGACCGCGATAAGGCACGAGCGCGCTCGCGGTGTCGTCGACCGGGATCGAGAGGTCACCGACCTTGAGCCACTCCAGACCGGCATAGCCCTTCTGCATGACCCCCTTCGCGGCAAAACCCGCCTCGACCTTCGGATGGCCCAGCATCGCGCGCACCATCGCCAGCGACAGCGCTTCGTAGTACGCGCCGTCGAGCTCGGCGATCATCGGCACGCGGCGTACGATGCCGTCGATATCGAGCAGCGGATTGAAGTGGCCGGCGCCGGCCGCGTTGCGGGTGAACGCCGCCAGATTGCCGCCGTAGCCAATCCAGCTCGTGATGCCGATGTTGCGAGCGGCGAATGTCCCCTTCGGCAGCACCGGCTCCGGGATTGACTGAATACGCTTCGCGCCCTTCTCGCTGCTCAGGTAGTAACCGAGAACGACCGGCCGCCCCTTGATCGCCTTCGCAAACAAGCCATCATTGTCGAGCGCGGGACGCAGGCGCTGATAGATCTCGTTGAATGCCGGGACGCCCTTGAGGTCGTTGCGCGCCAGCGCGTCCAGGCTGCGGATGCCGGACGAATAATCCGCCTCCGCAAATACGACGTCGAAGCCGACGATCGCGACCCCGTATTGATCGAACAGCTTCTCGATGATCGTCGCCATGACGTCGCGCGGCCACGGCCAGCGGCCCACCCCGCCCTGCTCCCGCTCTGCCAGGCTGCGCTCGTCGATGTCGAGGATCACGATGCGCTCGTCGACACCCCGCGCCATCGTCAGGCGCAGGCGCGCGTCGTAGATGATGTTGTCGAGTTGCGAGATCAGCGCAACGTCGTAGAACCGGGCGACGTGGCCGACGAAAAACAGGGTGATGACCAGCCCGAGCGCAAAGCGGACAAGCAACTGTCTCACGCGGCCTTTTGCTGCGGCGACACGCGCGCGGTGTCAGGATTGGGGGGGTGGGCGCGCACCCCCTCGGTCAGCCCTTGAGGAAGAATTCCATCTTCACGCCGGCGAGTTCGACGACGTCGTGATCCTTCAGCGCATGCGGCGCGGCACCGATCGCCTGCCCATTGATGATTGGCTGCTTGGCGCCCTCGACATGGGTGATGAAATATCCTTGCGGCCGCCGCGTGAGCACCGCGACCTGCACGCCCGGCTTGCCGAGTGTGGTGAGGGGTTTCACGAGCTCGAGCGCCTTGCCGGCGTTCGACCCGGAGAGGATCTGGATCGCGCCCATGGGCTGTGCGGGCTTTGGTGCCGCAGCGGGCGCAGCAGCAGCTGCCGCAGCAGGGGGTGCCGCAGCGGCGGGTGCCGGGGCCGATGCCGCGCCCGCGGGTGCCGCGGCAGGAGCAGCAACGGCCAGTGCCGGCGCGGGTGCTGCGGGGGGCGCCACCGTCTTTGCATCCTTGTCGGCAATCCCGGCGCTGGCTGCAGAATTCGCCGCCTGTTGCACGGCCGCAGCGCGGGCCTCGGTGGCCGCTTGTTGGCCGCCACCCGGCGCCATCGCGCGCGCCTGCTCAACGGCCGCCCTCATCGCCGAGG
>JAQBBQ010000167.1:0-2872 GCA_032125995.1 Betaproteobacteria bacterium
CCGAGCCGTTAGAATCGCCCCAGGAGGATTCAATGAGCGTCAAGCAACTGTTCGATCTGAGCGGGCGCATTGCCCTTGTCACCGGTGGTTCGCGCGGCCTCGGCCTTCAGATCGCCGAAGCCCTCGGCGAGATGGGCGCAAAACTCGCGCTGACCGCACGCAAGAAAAATGAGCTTGACGCGGCGGTCGCCCACCTCGCGAAGCAAGGCATCGAGGCCACCGCCTTCGTCTGCGACATCGGCAAGCGCGACCAGATTCCCGCGCTCGTGGATGCGGTGCTCGCGAAATTCGACAAGATCGACATTCTCGTCAACAACGCCGGTGCCGTGTGGGTCGCCCCGGCCGAGGATCATCCGCTCGAAGCCTGGGACAAGATCGTCAATCTCAACCTCACCGGAACCTTCGTCCTCTCGCAGCAGGTGGCGAAGCGCTCGATGATTCCGGCACGCTGGGGTCGCATCATCAACGTTGCATCGGTGGCGGGACTGATGGGGAGCGATCCGCGTGTCGTGGAGACCGTTTCGTACAACGCGACCAAACACGGCGTCGTCGGCCTCACGCGCCAGTTCGCCGCCGAGTGGGGCGAGTACGGGGTCCTCGTAAATGCAATCTGCCCGGGATTCTTCCCGTCGAAGATGACGCGAGACGCGATGGATACGATCAACAAGCTCGTCGTTGAACTGACCCCCAACCGGCGCCTGGGCAACGAGGAAGATCTGAAAGGGCTGGCGGTCCTGCTCGCCTCGGAAGCCTCGCGCCACATCACCGGGCAGGCGATCGCAGTCGACGGCGGCGCGATCATCATCTGACCATGACCCAACCCGCGGCGCACGACGGCGTCGAGTTCGCACGCAACTACCATAAGAAAGTCGCGTTCGCCGCCCACCTCGGCATCGAGGAGGTCGCGCTCGAAGCCGGCATTGCACGCATGGCCTGCGCGCTGAAGGCTCACATGACCAACAGCTGGGGCATCGCGCACGGCGGCGTCATCATGACGCTGCTCGACGTCACCCTGTGCATGGCGGCACGCACGCTGCACCCGCACTCCACGGGCATCATGACGATCGAGCTGAGCACCGCGTTCATCGACGGCGGCAAGGGCACGTTGCAGTCGGAAGGACGCGTGCTGCGCAATGGCCGCTCGCTCATCTTCGTCGAGGGCGACGTGCGTAACGAGGACGGCGCGCTCGTTGCCAAGGCGCAGGGGACGGTGCGGGCAAGGAAGGCGGACGGGGCCTAAAAGGTGTCAGGAACCTTTTCCCTTGGGGTCAGACCCCAAAAAGCAAAAAGGGGTCAGACCCTTGTGGATAACTTCAACGCGCTGCCGCGTCGATCGGCTGCACGCGGATGAAGTTATCCACAAGGGTCTGACCCCATTTAGGCCAACAGCTTCCGCCCGCGCCACAACCACGCGAGTCCGGCGAACTGCACGATCCACAGCATCGACAGCGCCCAGGTGTAGGCCTCGGGCGCATAGCCGGTCACGCTCTGCGGCCAGAGATCGAGCACCAGGCCGACGCTCCACTGCCCGCAGAACATACCGACGAATCCGAACAGGTTTATCCCGGTGTTCACGCGCCCGGTCATCGCCTTCGGGTAGCGCCGCGAGAGCATCGAGTACACGAGATTGACCGCCGTGCCCGCGCTGACAAAGACACACAACAGCACCATGCTGCCGGTGCGCACGCCGACGATGATGAGCGCAAGGGCGAGCGAGGCAACCGCGATTCCACCCGCGAACAGGGGCAGCGTGCTCCTGCCATGGCGCGCCGCGTGATCAGCCGCGCGCCCGAAGCCGAGGTAGCCGACGATCATCGCGACGTTCAGCGCGAGCAGCCCGCGCGCCACCTCGGCCGGCGTATAGCCGATGACGTCGCGCAGCCAGGTGGCGACCCAAAGCGCCAGTAACGCCGTAGAGGCGAACTGGCTCGCGCCGACACACACCGCGGCACGCAGATACCGGGGATCACCCATCAGCCCAGCCAAGCCCCGCAGCTGTTCCACGAAGCGCTCGCCACGCGGGCGTGCGCTGCGCTCGGGAACCCACAGCCAGAGCGCGGCGCTCGCGACGAGATTCAGACCGACGATGAGGAGGAAGGCCTGGCGCCAGTCGATCACGCGCAGGAGCATCTCGAGCGGCACGGTGACGGCAATAGCTCCCAGCGCACCGACCGAAAACGCATAGCCGTTCATGGTCGCGATGCGATCGGACGGATACCACAGCACGAAGGCCTGGAAGGTCGACATCAGACACACCGACACGCCCAGGCCGATCAGCGCGCGCGCGGCGATCGCCTCGAATGCCGAGTCGGCGACGGCGAACCACAGGCCACCCGCCGCGGCGACGAGCAGCAGCGTCGCATTGACACGGCGCGGCCCGTAGCGATCGAGCAGCAGTCCGCCCGGCAGCTGGAACAGCATGAATGACAGGAAGTACATGCTCGAGAGCAAGCCGAGCATCCCCGCCGTCAGCCCGAATTCCTCCGCGAGCGTCGGCGCAAGCAGCGCGTTGACCGCGCGATAGACGTAGGAAACGAAGTAGCCAGCAAAAAACGGCGCGCCGATATGCGCGGCGAGCCAGCCTTTGCCCGGCGCAGCGGCCGGTTCGATTTCCGCCGCGCTCAACCTTTGGGCGCTTCGAGTCCGCCTATGACCAAGCGATTCAGCGTCGGCCCGATAATGAGCTCCTCGATGCAGGTGCGCGGCGGCATCTTGGCCAGATAGAGGATCGTCTCCCCCATGTCCTCCGGCTGCGTCATTTCGGCCATGCGTTCAGGCGAGGGCGGCACGGGCCGCTTCGCCATGATCGGCGTCGCCACTTCGCCGGGCAGCACCGAGGTCGCGCGGATGCCGTTCCTGCACTCCTCGATGT
>JAQBBQ010000168.1:0-4763 GCA_032125995.1 Betaproteobacteria bacterium
AACAGCATACTCTGGAAAATGCCGGCGCGCGATTCCGTTCCGCGCGTCTCAGAACTCCACCCGATCTCCCCCCTTGAGCGACAGGATCTCGCGGGCCTCGGCCGGGCTCGCCACCTCAAGGCCGAGGCCTTCCAGGATCTTTCGGACCCGACGGACCTGGGCGGCGTTGGTCTCGGCGAGCCGGCCGGGGCCGTCCCAGAGCGAATCCTCGAGCCCGACCCGGACATTGCCGCCCATCGCCGCCGCCATGGCGGCAATCTGCATCTGGTGGCGCCCGGCGCCCAGCACCGACCAGCGATAGTCGCTGCCGAACAGCCGGTCGGCGGTCCGCTTCATGTGCATCACGTCCTCGGGATGCGGGCCGATGCCGCCGAGGATGCCGAACACGGTCTGGACGAACAGTGGCGGCTCGACCAGGCCGCGCTCGAGGAAATGCGCCAGATTGTAGAGATGCGCGGTGTCGTAGCACTCGAACTCGAAGCGCGTGGCGTTGTCGGCGCAGAGCCTGAGGATATACTCGATGTCCTTGAACGTGTTCTTGAAGACGTTGTCGCGGCTGCGCTCGAGGTAGTCCGGCTCCCAATCGTGCTTGAACGTCTTGAAGCGCGCCAGCATCGGGAACAGGCCGAAATTCATCGAGCCCATGTTGAGCGAGGCGACCTCGGGCTTGAGTTCGAGTGCAGGGCGCAGCCGATCTTCGATCGTCATCGTCGCGGCACCGCCGGTGGTGAGATTGATCACGGCGTCGCAGGCGACCGCGATCTGCGGCAGAAACTCGTGGAACAGGTCCGGGTCCTGAGACGGGCTGCCGTCCTCGGGATTGCGCGCGTGCAGGTGCACGATCGCAGCGCCCGCCGCCGCCGCGCCGATCGCCGCCTTGGCGACCTCTTGCGGCCCGATCGGCAGATGCGGCGACATGGTCGGCGTGTGAATCGAACCGGTCACCGCGCAGGTGATGATGACTTTGCCTTGGGGTGCGGACATGAGCCTTGTCTCCTAGGAAACGGAATCGTCCTGTGAAATCTTGCGCTTGTGCGCGGCGAGCGCCATCAGGCGCCGGTCGCGCCAGGCGGCGCGCGCGGCGAGCTGATCTTCGCCAAGCAGGCTGCGGCGCTCGGTCTCGAGCCGTTTCAGCGCTGCACTGTCCCAGCTGCGCGGCGTCTGCGAGCGGTCCATCTCGACCATGGTTGCACCGTAGCGCGCAGCGTAGTCGGCCACACCGCCCGGCGCATTCAGGTCGATCGTTTCCATCGGTCCCATGAACGACCAACGCAGCCCGAGTCCGTCGCGCACGGTTTTGTCGATGTCCTCGGCCGAGGCGACGCCATCCTCGTACAGGCGCACGGCTTCGCACACCAGGGCGGCCTGCAGGCGGTTGAGGATGAACCCCGGAAGCTCGCGCCGCACGATCACCGGCACCTGTCCCGCAGCAGCGTGCAGCGCACGCGCACGCTCGAGCGCCGCGGCGTCGGTCCACGGCGCTGGACAGAGTTCAACCACCGGCACGACATGCGGCGGATTGACCGGATGTGCGACGAGACACCGGGCGCGCCCGGCAAGCGTCTCGGAAAATGCCGAGGCTGGGATGAACGAAGTCGAGCTGGCGAGAACGCAATCGGGCGCAGCCAACCGGTCCATCTGCGCGAAAATTTCGCGCTTCGCCTCGAGCGTCTCGCGCACGTTCTCTTGAACGTACTGCGCCCCCTCAAGCGCGTCGGCGAGAGAACCCGCGACGCGAAGGCGCGCGCGCACCGCCGCGGCGGCTTCGTCAATGAGGCCGTAACCACGCATCTCCTCGAGAGTTTGATCGATCCATTCGAGCGCCGCCTGCGTCGCGCCGGGCGCCGCGTCGGTCAGTGTCACCGCGTTGCCGGCGCGCGCGAAGACGATTGCCCAGGCGCGCCCGATCAGTCCAGCGCCAACGATCGCGATGCGTTGCGCAGGCGCTGCGTCAGGGTTTCTCGTCGCCATGGCGGATCTCGCGAAACGGAGCGCGCAGTGTAGCCGAGGTGCCGCGGCTCCGAGGCCTTGCGGTACTGCATGCTAGGATCGTTTCGCATGCCCGCATCGCCACTCGCCGCGCTCGAACGTATCAAGGATCGCTACGGCACGGGCATCGGCACGACGAAGCGTGCGCTGCTCAAACGCCTGGCGCGCAAGCGCCTGAAAAGCGCTGGCCAGGTGCTGCGCCTGCACGAGGTGCTGTGCTTTCTGCGCGCCTATCCCGACGACGCGCGCCTGCACGCGCAGCTGCTGCGCATGCTGCGCGCCTTTGACCGCCGCGCCGACTTGCGCGCCCATCGTCAGGCGCTCGAGAACAGCGGCATCGCCGGCACGGTAATCCGTCACGCCTATTTTTGGCCGATGCTGCGCTGGGTCGCGCAGCGCTGGCCGGCGCAACTCAGCATCGACCGCGACGACACGGTTGCGGCGCGGCGCATCGAAGCGACGCTCGCGGTGCTGCTCACCTCGGCCGAAGCCGAATGGGTACGCGAGCGCCGCCCGCAGGGCTTCGACGCGCTCGACCGCCTGCGCCCGAAAAAGACGACCGACGCGGCGTTCTTCATGCACCTCGTCGACGCATTGCCCGGCGACGGGCGCACGCGCGAGGCCTTTCACGACGCGATCGAACCGATCTATGCGCTCGCCCCGGGTCGACAGACGCCCTCGCGCACCCTAGCGCACCACGCGGTCGGTCCGCTCGTCACCCAGCGCACACCGTTGCGCCGCGGGCGGCCGGAACTGCGCGCCGAGATCCGCCGTCCACCGCAGCGCGTGCACACGGTGAGCACGCGTGAAGGCGAAACCCTCGTCGAGCTGGCGCGCGCCGCGATGCTCACGCGCGAGCGCGACCTCGACGCCTTCGCCTACGGCGATCCGCGCGACGTGCGCATCGTGCACGAACCGGGTGGCCTCGCCTTCGCGCTGAACGGCGTCATTGCCGAGCGGCGTCCCCCGCTCGCCGCGGTGTTCGGCGCACTCACGCTGCAGAACGGCGTACCGATCGGCTACATCCAGCTCGATGTCGCCGGGCGCTCGGCCGCGATCTCCTTCAACACCTTCGCCACCTTCCGCGGCGGTGAAGCCGCGCAGGTGTTCGGGCGCATGCTTGCGATGGCGCATCACGTGCTCGGCGTCGACGCCTTTACGATCGACGCCTACCAGCTCGGCGAAGACAATGACGAGGGCATCGAATCGGGCGCCTGGTGGTTCTACCGCAAGCTCGGCTTCGCGCCGCGTGCGGCCGCCGCCCGCGTGCTGGCACGGCGCGAAGCCCAGCGCATCGCCGCCCGCCGTACCTACCGCACGAACGAGACAATGTTGCGCCGCCTCGCCGCGTGGCATCTGTACTTCGAACTCGACCCGCAGCGCCCCTGCCCACTGCCGCCGCTCGCCAAGATCGGCGCGCGCGTCTCGAAGACGCTGGCCGCGCACGGCGCCGGCCGTAGCGCGGCGATCGAGGCCTGCATCGACGCGGCCCTCGAAAAGACCGGGCTGCGCTCGCTTGCTGGATGGCACGCCGCAGAGAGACTCGCCTGGCGGCACTGGGCGCCGATCATCGTATCGTTGCCGGGCCTCGCGCGCTGGCCGCGCGCGGAAAAGCGCGCGCTGGTCGAGGTGGTGCGGGCCAAGGCCGCGCGCAGCGAGTTCGACTACATCCGCCGCTTCAATGCCCACCCGCGCCTGGCGCGCCTGCTGCTCGGACAAAAGGCATAGTCCGCAAGGCGCTCGGTCGGGCGCAGCCCCGTTGCGACGCCGGCGGCAGGCGACGTAGGATGCACGCCGCAAGTCCATCGTTCCACGCCCCATCGACGGAGGTCGCGCGCCATGATCCCTCAGGTGAAAATCTGGACCCGCGAAGAGATGATGCAGCGGGTCGCCCCCTTTGCAGCGCTGCAGGGCTTCAGCGATGGTCTGCAGGACTCAGCGCTGCCCGAGTCGCAGAAAACCACGTTCAACGTGATCGGTTTCCAGACCCCTGAAAGCGCAGGCCAGGGCGCGGTCAATTCACCAGTCGGTCAAACGGCCTCGGCGAACGCTGCGATCAAGATCTCGGAAGGATTCAATCTTGGATTCGTCCGCTGCAAGCCGGGTAAGGGCGTGCTCATGCACAACCACGACACCAACGAGACCTTCGTCGTGATGAGCGGCCGCTGGCGGGTGGAGTGGAACGAGGCGCCGCACACGGAATCGCTCGAAGTCGGGTCGCTCGATACGATTTCCTTTCCGCCGGGTTGCGCACGCCGCTTCGAGAACGTCACCCCCGGTGCGGGAGACGCCGAGCACATGCTGCTTTTCGTCATCGGTGGCGACGCACCACAAAACGAATTCACGCCGACATCGATGCAGCGGGTAGAGGAATTCGAGCGCAGCGGCCACTGATGCCGCGCGGGCGCGGCGGCCGCGAGGCTCAGGTCCCGGCGATGTAACGCTGAAAGAACAGCGTCAAGCCGAATCCCGCGAGTGCGAGGGCGGCGAGTGCAATCGACCCGGTGCCCGCGATCAAGACCGCGTCGAGCAGCGAAATCCCCGCGATCAGGCTGACCACGGCGCGCGGAATGTCACCCTTCCTGCGGCGACGCAGGAACCATAGCGCCACCAGGACCCAGGCGGTAAACAACAACCAGAAAAAGAGTACCGCGCTCTGCGTCGCGCCGAGCCAGGCGCCGTAGGCGATCGGCGCGCCCAGGAAGATCAGGGGCCAGAGGTTCTCGACCTGTGCCAGGTTCTCCTGCTTCGCGATGTAAGTGAGGCCGATGAGG
>JAQBBQ010000169.1:0-15398 GCA_032125995.1 Betaproteobacteria bacterium
CGTGGAGCTGCAGCGTCAGTTGCTTCCTGCCGAGCTTGTGCATCAGTGCGGCCTTGTCGTCGACGAGGACGATCTCGCCCCGGTTGATGACGCCGATGCGGTCGGCCATCAGCTCGGCCTCCTCGATGTAGTGCGTCGTGAGGATGATGGTCACGCCCGTATCACGCAGCGCGCGCACCGCCTGCCACATGTCGTGGCGCAGCTCGACGTCGACCCCCGCCGTGGGCTCGTCCAGGAACAGAACCTGTGGGTCGTGGGCCAGCGCCTTGGCGATCAGCATGCGGCGCTTCATGCCGCCCGAGAGCATCATGACGCGCGCGTCCTTCTTGTCCCACAGCGACAGATCCTTGAGCACCTTCTCGATGCGAGCGGGGTCGGGGGGCTTGCCGAACAGGCCGCGGCTGAAGCTGACCGTGCCCCAGACGCTGTCAAAGGCGTTGTTGGTCAGCTCCTGCGGCACCAGTCCGATCATGGCGCGCGCGGCGCGGTAGTCGCGCACGATGTCGTGGCCGTCCACCGTCACCGTGCCCGCGCTCGGGGTCACGATGCCGCAGACGATGTTGATCAGCGTTGTCTTGCCAGCGCCGTTCGGTCCGAGCAGGCCGAAGATCTCGCCGCGCCGGATCTCGAGGTCGATGCCCTTGAGCGCCTCGAAGCCCGAGGCGTAGGTCTTGGAAAGGTTGGAAATCGAGATGATCGGCGGCACCGGCCGAAGCTTAGCCGGTCTGCGGCGGCTTGGCCTCGCGCTTCCCGATCGGTGCCGCCTGCTACGATTGCGCCCCCTGCAACGGAGCTTTTCATGATTCGCCTGCTCGTCATTCTGGCGGCGCTCGCCGCCTCGGTCCCGACCGCACTTGCGCAACACGGCTCGCAGCCGATGCACCGGCATTTCAGCGACGCCGAGCGCTGGGCGCAGGTGTTCGACGATCCCGCGCGCGACGCCTGGCAAAAGCCCGGCGAGGTGATCGCGGCGCTCGCGCTCTCGCCGCAGGCGCGGGTGGCCGACATCGGCTCGGGGACGGGGTATTTCGCAGTGCGCCTCGCGCGCGCCGTGCCCGGGGGCAAGGTCTACGGCGCCGACCTCGAGCCCGACATGGTGCGTCACCTGAATGCGCGCGCCGAAAAGGAGAAGCTCGCGAACCTCTCCTCGCATGTCGCCGCGGCGGACGATCCGAAGCTGCCGGCGCCGGTCGACCTGGTGCTGGTGGTCGACACCTACCATCACATCGGCACGCGCGAGCAATATTTCGCCAAGCTGCGCGCCGCGCTCCGACCTGGCGGGCGGATTGCGATCATCGACTTCAAGCTCGACTCGCCGACCGGCCCGCCGCCCGGGGCGCGCATCGCGCCGGCGCAGGTGGAAGCGGAGATGGCGCAGGCGGGTTACCGCAAAACCGCCGGTCACGATTTCCTGCCCTACCAGTATTTCCTCGTGTTCGAGCCGGCGGGCTAGCGCCGGTAAACCGCTCAGGCCAACGCCTTCAGGCCTTTGCGGTCTACCAGGTCGAGGAGCTTCAAGGCAGGGCCGCTCGGCCTCTTCTGCCCGATCTCCCACTTCTGGACGGTCGAGACGCTAGTGTTGAGATAGGCGGCGAACACCGCTTGGCTCGCCCTTTCCTTCAGACGGAGGTGCTTGATCTCGTAGGCCGAGTAAACCTTTGGCGCCTGCACGCGCAGCGAGTCGAACTCGCGCATCGTTTTGCCGTCGACCACGCCCAGCTCGTACAGGCCGCGCGCCGTCTCAAGTAGTTCTTTGCGGAGCCTTCGATTCGCCATTCGTCGCCTCCGTCAGCTCGCCCGCTTGAACCAGACGCTGGACCGTCGCCTCGCTCATCGCAAGATAGGCCTGCGCGAGCCGCCTCAACGCGCGTAGCGCATCGTCATCCACGTTGCTGCGCTCGTTCTTCGCGAATCCGTAAAGGAATATCCATCGCCCGCGAAGATCCGCCGCAAGTAACGTTCGGTATCCAGCGCTCTTCCCGCTTCCGGCTCGAGCCACGCGCTTTTTAATCAGCCCGCCGCCCAGGTTCGTATCCATGAGTCCGCGGTGCATTTCGCCTACGGCCGCCCGCAACACCGCATCGGACAACCTTTCCTTTCGCGCCCAGCGCGCGAACGTCCTTGTTTTCAGAACGTGCACGACCGGAACGGCGACCAAACTATATCACTTAGTACTATGGTTCTCAATCCCAGGGTCGATGCCTCCTTCCTGCCCTAACGCGGCAGGGCCCGGGCGCGTGTACAGGTCGTTGCGCCTGAGGCGCGTTAGTACCGCACGCTGCCCGAGGTGCGCGGGTAGGGAATCGCGTCGCGCACGTTGGCCAGCCCCGTGGCGTAGGCGAGCGTACGCTCGAAGCCAAGGCCGAAGCCCGCGTGCGGCACGCTGCCGTAGCGGCGCAGATCGCGGTACCAGCCGTAATGCGCAGCGTCGACGCCGATTTCCGCCATTCGCGCGTCGAGCACCTCGAGGCGTTCCTCGCGCTGGCTGCCGCCGACGATCTCGCCGATTCCCGGCGCGAGCACGTCCATCGCCGCGACCGTGCGGTCGTCGTCGTTCACACGCATGTAGAACGCCTTGATGCCCTTCGGGTAGTTCATCACGATGACGGGCTTCTGCGCGTGCTGCTCGGTGAGGTAGCGTTCATGCTCGGACTGCAGGTCCACGCCCCACTTCACCGGGAACTCGAACTTCGCCTTCGCCCGCTCGAGCACCGTGATCGCCTCGGCATAGTCCATGCGCACGAATTCGGAGGTCACGATGCCTTCGAGTTTCGCGAGCAGTCCCTTCTCGATGCGCTGCTCGAAGAACGCCATGTCCTCGGCACGCTCCTCGAGCAAGGCTTTGAAGACGGACTTGAGCAGCGCTTCGGCGAGGTCCGCGTTATCCGCGAGGTCGGCGAAGGCGATCTCGGGTTCGACCATCCAGAATTCGGCGAGGTGGCGGCTGGTGTGTGAATCCTCGGCGCGAAAGGTCGGACCGAAGGTGTAAACCTTGGACAGCGCAAGACAGTAGGCCTCGACGTTCAGCTGTCCCGACACGGTGAGGAAGGCCTCGCGGCCGAAGAAATCCTGGCTGTAATCCACCTTGCCCTCGGGCGTGCGCGGGAGGTTCGCCAGGTCCAGGGTCGACACGCGGAACAATTCGCCGGCCCCCTCGGCGTCAGCGGAGGTGATGATCGGCGTATTGACCCAGAAGAAATCGCGTTCGTGAAAAAAGCGGTGGATCGCCTGCGCCAGCGTGTGGCGTACGCGTGTCGCCGCGCCAATCACGTTCGTGCGCGGGCGCAGGTGCGCGACTTCGCGCAGGAATTCGAGCGTATGGGCTTTCGGCTGGATCGGATAGCTGTCGGGGTCGTCGACCCAGCCGACGACCTTGATGTCGGTGGCCTGCATCTCGAAGGGCTGGCCCTTCGCTGGCGACGGCACAATGGTGCCGGTCGCCTCGACCGCACAGCCCGACGTGAGGCGCAGCACTTCGCCCGCGTAGTTCGGCAGCGTATTCGGCGCGACCACCTGTATCGGGTGGAAGCACGAACCGTCCGCAACGTTGACGAAGGAAAAGCCCGCTTTCGAGTCGCGCCGCGTACGCACCCAACCCTTCACGGTGACGGGCGCATCCTGCGGGGCGCCGCCGGCGAGCACATGACGAACACTGAGCGGATTCTTCATCGATCTTGATGCGCACATCGAGCGCCCGCGCGACGGGCGCGAATCACGCGGTACTTCTATACTATTGCATCGATCATCGATCCGTAAGGCAGGCGCGGCAATGCTGTTTCCCACGATGCTGGTCGGAAGTTACCCGCAGCCCGACTGGCTGATCGACCGCGCGAAGCTCGCCGGGCGGTTTCCACCCCGGGTGCGGGCGCGCGAGCTGTGGCGCGTGCCGCAGGAACATCTCGCGCAAGCGCAGGACGACGCGACGATCCTTGCGATTCGCGCGCAGGAAGCCGCCGGGCTCGACATTCTCACCGACGGCGAGATCCGGCGCGAGAGCTACTCCAACCGCTTCGCCACCGCGCTCGAAGGGGTCGACATCGACAACCCGGGCACCGCGCTCGATCGCTCGGGCCATCCCAATCCCGTACCGCGGATCGTCGGCGCGATCCGCCGCAAGCACCCAGTTGAAGTCGAGGACCTGAAATTCCTCCGCCGGCACACCGACCGCAAAGTGAAAATGACCGTGCCCGGCCCGTTCACGATGAGCCAGCAGGCGCAGAACGATTTCTACGCGACCGACGAAGCGGCAGCGATGGACTATGCGGTCGCGGTGAACGAGGAGATCAGAGACCTGTTCGCCGCCGGCGCTGACATCGTGCAGATCGACGAACCCTACATGCAGGCGCGGCCCGACAAGGCACGCCAGTTCGGCCTCAAGGCGCTGAACCGCGCGCTCGAGGGCGTGGACGGGACCACCGCGGTGCACATCTGTTTCGGCTATGCCGCAATCATTCACGAGCGGCCGTCGGGCTACTCCTTCCTGCCCGAATTCGCCGGCTGCAGCTGCAAGCAGCTCTCGATCGAGACCGCGCAGTCCAAGCTCGACTGCGCGGTGCTCGCCGGCCTCAAGGGCAAGGCGATCATGGTCGGCTGCATCGACCTGAACGACATGGAGGTCGAAGCGCCGCAGACCGTCGTCGAGCGCATCCGCCGCGCGCTGCCCTACGTGGCAAAGGAAAACGTGATCCTGGCGCCCGATTGCGGCATGAAATACCTGCCGCGCGCGGTCGCCGACGGCAAGCTGCGCGCCATGGTCGAGGCGGCGAAGCTGCTGCGTAAAGAGTACGCCTAGTACAACCTGGTCAAAATAATCCGCATGGCAAAAGACGCGCGATATCTCGTCGGCATCGACATCGGCGGCACCTTCACCGACTGCGCGATCGTCGACGGCAAAGGCACGCTGCTCACCACCAAGGTGCCCTCGACGCCGCAGGACTTCTCGCAGGGGATGATGGATGCGCTGCAGGCTGGCGCGGACGTCCTCGATCTGAAACTTGGCGAATTCTGCAAGCAGATCACGTTCCTCTCGCACGGCACCACGGTCGGCACCAACACGATCATCCAGAAAAAGGGCGCCAAAGTCGGCCTCATCACCACCAAGGGCCATGAGGACGCGATCCACATCATGCGCGGCTCGCGCGGCTACAGCGGGCGCGACATCCGCAAGGTGGTGCACTTTCCGGAGACCTCCAAACCCGTACCGATCGTGCCCAAACGCCTGATCCGCGGCATCTCGGAGCGCGTGGATTGCTTAGGCGAAATCGTCGTGGCGCTGAACGAGGCACAGGCCGAAGACGCGATCCGCGAACTCGTCGCCGCAGGCGTCGAGGCGATCGCAATCTGCTTTCTGTGGTCGTTCAGAAATCCTAAGCACGAACTCAAGGTCAAGGCGCTGGTGCAGAAGATCGCACCCACGCTGTTCGTCAGCTGCTCGGTTGATATCGCGCCGAAGTGGGGCGAGTACGAACGGGTCACGGCGACGGCACTCAATGCCTACCTCGGCCCGGTGATGTCGGGCTACCTTGCGCGGCTCGATCGCACGCTGATCAAGCTCGGCTACTCGCACGGCCTGCAGATCGCGCAGTGCGGCGGCGGCACGGTGCCGGTGGCGCGCGCGGGCGAAGCGCCGCTGCTGACGCTCGACTCGGGTCCGGTCGCTGGCGTGACGGCATCGATGTTCCTCGGCGCCGCGATGGGCGATGCGAACATCATCACCACCGACATGGGCGGCACCTCGTTCGACGTCTCGATCATCGAGGGCGGCAAGCCCGTCTATTCATTCATCAGCAACACCGACCAGTACGAATACTTCCTGCCCAAGGTAGACCTGCAGGCGATCGGCGCCGGCGGCGGGAGCCTCGCACGGGCGCATCCCGAGACCCGCACCCTGACGGTCGGGCCGGAGAGCGCCGGCGCGTTTCCCGGCCCGGTGTGCTACGGGCGTGGCGGCATGGTTCCGTCGGTGACCGACGCGCAGCTCGTGCTCGGCTACCTCGACCCGGAGAACTTCGCCGAGGGGCGGTTGAAGCTCGACCGGCAGGCGGCGACGCAGGCGATCGCGAAACTGGGTGCGCAGATCGGCATGGATCCGATCGAGTGCGCCGCGGGAATCTGCCGCATCGTCGAACTCAATATGGCCGACATCATCCGCAAGGTGACGGTCGAGAAAGGCTACGACCCGCGCGACTTCGTGTTGTATGCGTTCGGCGGCGCGGGACCGGCGCACGCCGGCGTGTTCGCCGCCGAGCTGGGCGTGAAGAAGGTCATCGTGCCGCAGCGCAAGGCCGCCTCGACCTGGTGCGCCTTCGGCGCCGCCGCGGCGGACGTGCTGCACGTGCTGGAGCACACCGAGATCCTGCCGACGCCGGTGCCGGCGGCGCGGATCAACGCGAATCTCGAGACGCTCGAAAAGCAGGCCAAGCGCCTGATGGCGTCCGAGGGCATCGCCGCATCGCGCCAGCGCTTCGAGTTCTCGCTCGACCTGCGCCACAGGGGCCAGATCAACGAGGTCGAAGTGCTGCTGCCGTGGACGCGGGCGGCAGCCGGCTACGAGCCAGCGCTTAGAAAACGCTTCGTCGCACGTTACGAGCAGCTTTACGGCCGCGGCTCGGCGCTCGCCGGCGCGCAGCTCGAGATCGTGGTCTGCCGGCTGCGCGCGCGCGCCCTCACGCCGCGGCCGAAGCTGGTGCGCGCGCGCACGGCGACCGGCAAGATTCCGTCCGCTGCGCTGCGCGGCAAGCGCGACATTTACTGGCCCGACCTGAAGAAACGCCGCGCCACCCCGGTCTACGATGGCGAGCGCCTTGCCATCGGCAACCGCCTGCGCGGCCCGGCGATCGTCGAGACCGCCGACACGACCGTGGTCGTCCATCCGGGCCGCACGCTGCGGCTCGACCCCCTTGGCAATTTCGAGATCACCTTCGACCGATGAACGCGCCCTTGAAGAAACTCAGCGAGCTCGCACCCGCGCGCTTCGACGGCCGCGCGAGCGGCTACGTGCCGCCGAAGACGCTTTCGATTGCGAAGAAGCTGCGCCTGCACCGCAAATGGGATCGGGAGATCGACCCGGTGACCTTCGAGGTCGTGCGCCACGCGCTGTGGAACGTAAACGAGGTGCACGGCGCGACGATCCAACGCCTGTCGGGTTCGCCGGTGGCGATGTACGCGCTCGACCTCAACCCGTCGATCCTCACCGAAGACGCCGAGTTCGTCTATTTCGGTCCCTACATGCAGTACATGTCAGGCGTCACCGATACGCAGGTGAAATGGACGCTCGAGAATCGCAGCGACAACCCGGGCATCATGGACGGCGACATGTTCCTCGCCAACGACCCCTGGGTCGGCGCCGCGCACCAGATGGACGTGATGCTGCTGTGCCCGGTGTTCTGGAAGGGCGAGCTGTTCTGCTGGGTGACCAACTGCCTGCATCAGTACGACATCGGCGGCATCACGCCGGGCAGCTTCTGCCCCTCGGCGCGCGACGCCTTCGACGAGGGCATCCTCATCCCGCCGGTGAAGATCATTGAGGGCAACGAAATCCGCCGCGACATCGAGGAACTCTACCTGCGCTCTTCGCGCAAGCCGTCGGCCGTGGCGCTCGACTTCCGCGCCCAGCTCGCGGGCAACATTACCGCGCGCGACCGGGTCCTCGCGCTCATCGGGCGCTACGGCGCATCGACCGTCAAAGGCGTGATGAAGAAGATCCTCGACGATGGCGAGCGCGCGTTCCTGAAAAAGCTCGCGCGCCTGCCCGACGGCGTTTGGCGCGACCGCACCTACGTCGAGTGCTGCCGCCCGGGCGATCGCGCGGCGCACCAGGTGATGCTCACCGTGCGCAAAGAGGGAAAGAAGCTGATCTTCGAGAACGCGGGCACCGATCCGCAGACGGGCGGCATCAACGCCACCTACTCCGGCTGGCGCGGCGCCATCATGGTGGCGCTCAATGAACTCATGTGTTGGGAGCAGTACTACGCGGTGGGCGGTGCGCTGCGCCACGTCGATTTCGATCCGACGCCGGGGACGCTCAATTGCGCCGACTTTCCCGCCTCGGTCTCGACCGCGCCGGTGCAGTGCATGGAAATCTCGCTCTACCCGGCCTACAACGTACTCTCGAAGATGATCTTCCCCGACCCGGACCTGCGGCGCGACGTGATGTGCATCGGCGGCACCAGCCAGTGGCCGGCAACCATCTTCCGCGGCATCGACCAGTGGGGCGAGCGCTACGGCTACATCCTGGTCGACCCGATCGGCGGCGCGATCGGCGCCTTCTCGCATGCCGACGGCATCTCGACCGGCGGCCAGGCGCGAACGCCGATCTGCAAGCTGCCGAACGTCGAACACACCGAGCAGAGCTTCCCGGTGCTCTTTCTGTACCGCAAGGAAATCACCGACTCGGGCGGCGCCGGCAAGTGGCGCGGCGGGCTTTCGGCCGAGTCCTGCTTCATTCCGCACGGCACCGATGAGATCGTGCAGGACACGCTGTCCTCGGGCAATGCGATCCCGACCTCGACCGGCATGATGGGCGGCTATCCAGGCGCGGTGAACCGCTATCGGTTCGTTCGTGGGTCGGATGTCGCCGCACGTATGCACGCATCCGACATGCCAGGCGACATCGACGAGCTCGATGGAACGCCCGAAACGCTGCAACTCAGGCAGCAGGATTTCGTCCAGAACCCGGCCGATGTCTACGCGGTGCTGTGGTCGGCCGCCGGCGGCTTCGGCGATCCGCTCGAGCGCGATCCCGTGCGGGTAGCCACCGACGTCGACAATGCCGACGTCTCGCCCGCGACGGCGAAGGACGTCTACGGCGTGGTGCTCGGCGCTGACGGAACAGCGAATGCCGAGGCGACCCTCCGCGAACGCGAGGCGCTGCGCCGCGCGCGGCTCGAACGATCGATTAAGCCGGCGGGGGCGCACCGCACGCTGAACGGCAAGACGCGCTTTCTTGCCACCGAGAACCTCGCGGTGCGCGAACACGGCAAGGCGCTGCACTGGGCCTGCGCCGGCTGCGCAACCGACCTCGGGCCGATCAAAGACAACTACAAGGAACGCTGCGCGCGCGACGACCGCCCGATCGAAACCTCGAACCCGATCGTCGGCGATCCGCAGCGCTTCATCGATCCGACGCCGCAATTCCGCCAGTTCTGCTGCCCGGCTTGCGGGCGGCTGATCGAGAACGAGATCGCGCGCGCCGACGACCCGCTGCTGACAGATATCGAGCTGCGGCTGAAGTGAGGGCGGTGCGGCCCTGGGAAGTCGCCAGGCGGACGCGGGCGCCTCCGGCCCGTATGGCCGGCAATCAGTTCGGGCTTGGATTGCCGCGCGAAGGACTTGCCAGCCTGAACTTTCCTGTCGCGCGCATCTGCTCGAAGCGGCGCAGCACGTCCGCCATCCCCTCCACTGCCTCGAGCTTCTGACGCAAGCTCAGAGACTGGAAGTATCGCAGTTGCGAAAGGGCGTGCGCGTGCCAGGCGGCAGCGTCGCGCCGAACAGGGTTGGATTCACTGTCCATCACGATCGTCCGAATCCCGCAACCGACTCAACTGCCGCACGTCTTCAAGATCTTTTTCCCGTCCCGCGTTGCGCTTCATCCCTAACAGCGCATCGATGCCGAGAAATCGCACCGTCATGCCCGGCGCGATGTCGCCGACCAGAGCCCGATCGAACTCGACGTCAAAATCGAACGGCTCGGATACGAACAGGTCGATCCGCGTATCGAAGTGACGATCGCTGTGGAGTTGGAACACCACCATACCTTTCTCGCGTATCCACGCCTCGCGCTTCGCGGGGTCGGCGAAATCGCGCGCGGCGACCGGCACCAGCGGCCGATAATCCTGCCGCTCGAGCGCCTCGAGGGCGCGCAGCAGGTTGTCTGGCAGCAATTGAACCACGAGATCGACGTCGAACGTCACTCGGCCGTAGCCGTGGGCCGCGACCGCGAGGCCACCGACCACCAGATACCGAACACGCGCCTCGTTCAGTTCTCGCGCGATTGCCTCCAGGCTTGCGAGCTTCATGCGCGCAGGATAGCGCAGCCGGAGGCGGCCGCGCGCAGAGCCCGGCTAGGCAGGCCCCAAAGCGCCGCACTGCTCGAGCGCCGCGCGCGCCTCGGCCAAATCTAGGGTGGCACCGATCGTCTCGAAGATGCGCGCGGCGTCCGGCGGAAAAGTCGAAGTAGAATTCGCCCCGACATTCATGAAGTTTGCTGCCTGCACCTCGTTCTCGCCCTTGGAGGCAACCGAGTGCCGGCCAGCGAGCGATTGCCCGGCAGTGAACAAGCGATCCGTGACTGATTCCGAAGTTCTGCAGGAGGGCCACCGGCCGCTGCAGGAGATGCGTCCAGCGCTGCGCGTGCTGTTTCGGCTCATTGGCGCCCTCCCGCTTCGCGTTGTGCAGGCAATCGGCGCCTTGCTCGCGAGGGTCGCGATTGCGCTTTCCAAGCGCGAGCGCACGCGTCTGGCGGAGAACCTGCGCGCGGCAGGTTTCGATACGCCCGGCATGGCGCGCGCGGCGACGGCCGAGGCCGGCAAGATGCTGCTCGAGATGGTGTGGTTCTGGCAAAGACCGCAGGACGAGCTGGTGAAACTCGTGCGCCGCTTCGAAGGCGAGCACTTAGCGATCGAGGCGCAGACGCGCGGCAAGGGCATTATCTTTCTCACGCCGCATCTGGGTTGCTTCGAGATCTCATCGCACTACGCCGCGTCGCGTTCCCAGATCACGGTCATCTACAGTCCGCCGAGGCAGCGGCTGTTCAAGTTGTTCGCGCAACTGGGTCGCGCGCGCGGCAACGTTCGCTTGGTAGAAGCCAACACGCGGGGCGCGACGGCGCTGCTCGCCGCGCTCAGGCGCGGCGAGTGGGTCGGCATTCTGCCTGACCAGGTACCGACGCGCGGCGAGGGCGAATGGGCCCAATTCTTCGGCCGACCCGCGTACTCGATGACACTGTGGAGCCGCCTGCAGCAACGCACCGGCGCGACGGTACTCCTGTGTTTCTGCGAGCGCCTGGCGCACGGCAAGGGCTATGACATCCATCTGGAACCGCTCCCGGACCCTGAGCCCGACGAGTCTCCCGCGCGCCGGCTGAACCGCACGCTCGAAAACATGATCCGGCGCAAACCCGAGCAGTATCTGTGGTCATACAATCGTCATCGGATTCCGTTCGGGGTCCCGCCGCCCCCCGAGTCAGATTCGAAGGAATAATTCTCTACGGCATCGCAATGGAACTTCCTCGGCGCACCCGCGGCGATGAATTGCTCAAACCGGGCGAGTTGACACGCGTTCGCGAGCGCCTGCGGATTCGCGCGCGCGCGCATGACCTGTCGTCCGTGATCGCCTGCGCCTTCGACCATCGCACGCGGATGCTGCCGTTCATCTTCGCCGACACGCGAATGATCCCCGCGGGTGTCCGGGCCGTCGGCTCGGCGATGGTGGACGCCGGGTTCGACAAGACCCGGATCGTCCTGCAGCAGTGGAATCGCAATTTCCGGCCGTCGCAAATGCAGCTCGACGGCAGGATCCCCGATGTATTCATGGTGTCGAGCATGAGCCTGCATTCCGAGACCTGCATGGATCTGATCCGTGATGCCCACCGGATCGACCTCGCGCATCGTCCGCTGATCATCGCCGGCGGTCCGCACGCGGTCTACGAGCCCTATGACTTGTTCAGTTCCAGCCCCGCGCGTCCGGGTAGCGCTGACGTCGTCGTCACGGGTGAGGAATTCGTCCTGCTGACTTTCCTCGAAGCGGTGCTGTCGATGCGCGGCCGCGGCGAGTCAATGCGGGCGGCGTTCGTTCGCGCGCGCGACAGCGGGGCGCTCGACAATGTTCCGGGGCTCGTCTATTCGCGCGGCGGCAAGGACGGCGTTGCCGAGGAACTGGTCGACACGGGCATTCAACGCCTCGTCGGCGATCTCGACGAGCTGCCCCATCCGGTACTCGGGTACCGCCTGATGGAACCCCCGGGCCGACACACAACGCTCAGCGCGCGCGCGATGCCGGTCGATCAGGTACGCATGCGGAGTCCCATCAGTTCGCTGGTCCTGACCTTCGGCTGCAAATTCGCCTGTCCGTACTGCCCGATTCCCGCCTATAACCAGCGCCAGTATCGGGTGAAGAGCGGCGAGCGAATCGCCGACGAGATGTTCCGCCTCAACCAGGAATACGGTCTGCGCCGATTCTTCGGCGCCGACGACAACTTCTTCAACGACAAATCGCGCACGCTCGATATCGTCGAAAAGCTGGCCCGCGCGGAATTCGACGGCGTCAAGCTTCGCAGTCGGGCACGCTGGTACACGGAGGTGACCGTCCACGATACGCTGCGGATGCGGGACCACCTGCCGCTGATACGCGAGTCGGGCTGCCGAGCGCTGTGGCTCGGCGTCGAAGATGTAACCGCGACGCTCGTCAAGAAGGGCCAGAGCGCGGACAAGACCACTGAGGCGTTTCGCGCGCTGCGGGAAGCGGGCATCTCCCCGATGCCAATGATGATGCACCACGACTCGCAGCCACTCTACTCGCGCGGGTCGAACTACGGCCTGCTGAATCAGATTGATCTCCTGCGCAGGGCCGGCGCCGTCTCGATGCAGGTGCTGATGCTCACGCCCGCCGTGGGTTCGAAGCTGCTCGAGTCGACCTACACGAGCGGTCAGGTTTTGGCCAGCGCAGGCGGCAAGGCCGTGCGCCCCTACATGTGCGACGGCAACTACGTGGTGGCGTCCAATAAAAAGCGTCCGTGGAAGAACCAGCTGACGATACTTGCAGGATATCTGTACTTCTACAATCCGGTCTGGTTTGTCGTCGCGCTGATCCGTTGCAGGACGCGGGTTGCCGGGATGCCCGCCTTTTTGCAGATCTTCGGCATGATGGGACTGGTGATGACGATCATCCGCACATCGGGTTGGGCTGTACGCCTGAAGTTCGGCCGAATCGAGCGCCAATCCCGTCCGCCGGTCAGTCAAATCCCGATGCGTGGTGTCGACGGCGCGCCGGCGAGTCACGACGCGTCGCTCACACCGATCGAAGTGCACCGTCCGCTGGCGCGGCCTGCGGCGCGGCCGCGCGAAACGGCGGTGCCTTAACCGCTGAGCGTCGCCAACGCGCGGTCGAGGCGCGCGACGACGTCGAGCTGCGCCTGCGCTAGCGCCGGACGGCTTTCTTCGCCGTGTTTTCTTTTTTCGCCCTCGCGGCACGCGCGGGCGCGCGCCCTTGCTTGAGGTGCGCGAGCATCGCCTCCAACCCGAGAACGTAGGACTGCACGCCGAAGCCGGCAATCATGCCGACTGCGACCTCGGCGAGGATCGAGTGGATGCCGCGCCGCTCGACATTGGTAATGTGCACTTCGATGTACGGCAGCGGGATCGCGCGCAGGCAGTCGCGCAGCGCATAGCCGGCGAAGAGGAATGCGGCCGGGTTCATCACCAGCCCGTCGATTTTGTCGTCGACCGCGCGGTAGAGGCGCTCGATCGCCGTGGCCTCGTCATGGGTGTAGAGGATGTCGAGCGTATAACCCTGCGCACGCGCGTGCCGCAGCAGCAGCGCGTCGAGCTGCTTCGCCGTCGTCGTGCCGTAGAGCTCGGGCTGGCGCCGCCCGAGGTAGCTCAAGTTGGGGCCCTGAATCAGCAGCAGCTTGGGCATGGTTGTTCCTCCCGCCAGATGGTTAACACGCTCAGGCCGCGGGCGCGACGTTGACGCCGCGCACGGCGTGGCGCTCGATCAGCCGCGCGACCAAGCCCGTCGCCTTCGCCTCTTCGACGAATTGGGCAAGAAAAGCCGCGCTCGCGCTGCGCGCCCTGGGCGTGCCGACCGCCTGCTGCACGGCAGTGAAACGCCCCTCGAGCAGGCGCGCGCCGGGCAGCTTCTCGACGTCGGTGACCAGCCGCGGGCGCAGGCCGGCGAGCGCGTCGAGCTTTTCCTTCACGAACAAGTCCCAGGACGCGTCGAGGCCCTCGGCGTTCACCAGTTCGGCGTTTTGGATGCTGCGGTTGAGGTACAGACCGTAGGCGCTGCGCCCATAGACCGCGATGCGTACGCCCTTGCGATCAACGTCTTCGACCGACCGGATCTTCGAGCCCGCGGGCACGAGGTAGGTCGCTTCGATCTCGAGATAGGCCGCGCTGAACGCGATTTCTTTCGCACGCGCCGGCTCCGCCCCGATCAGGCCGATGTCCCACTCGGCGACCGCGTCGGCGAGCTTGCCGGGGTTCGCGTAGGGCAGCAGCGTCAGCGGCACGCCGAGGCGTTGCGCAATTTCACCGGCCATGTCGGGCGCGACGCCCTGCGGATCGCCGTTCGGCGCCCGCCCGGTGACGAGCAGGAAGTTCGACAAGTTGACCCCGGCGCGCAGCGTGCCGGTGGGTGCGAGCTCGGCGACAACGGCCGCGGTTGGCGTGACCGGCATGAATCAAACTCCCAGGTAGTAGCGCTTGATCATGTCGTTCGAGCGCAGGTCCTCGGCGCTCGCACCTTCGAACGCGATCTCGCCGTGGACGATGATGTAGCCGCGATCGGCGATCTTGATCGCCTGGTTGAAGTTCTGCTCAGCCATCAGCACGGTGAGCTGGCGGCGCTCCTTGAGCTCCTTGATCTTGGCGATCATGCGATTCACCAGGATCGGCGCGAGGCCGACCGAAGGCTCGTCGACGAGGAGAATGCGCGGCTCGGACATCAGCGCACGCGCCACCGCCACCATCTGCTGCTCGCCGCCGCTCATGCTGCCGGCGAGCTGACGCCGGCGCTCTGCAAGTACCGGGAAGACCTCGAAGATGAACGCCAGGTTCGAGGTGACTTTTGCGCGCGCGCCCGGGCGATAGGCGCCGAGCATCAGGTTCTCCTCGACCGAGAGCGTCGGGAACAGCCGCCGGCCTTCGGGCACCAGCGCGATGCCGAGGTCGACGATCGCCTGCGGGGTGAGGCCGACCAGATCGATACGCTCGCCGTCGGTCTCGAGCCGGATCGAGCCGCTCACGGGCTCGACGATGCCCATGACGCACTTGATCAGCGTACTCTTGCCGTTGCCGTTCGAACCGAGCAGGACGACCGACTCGCCCTCTTCGACGTGGATCGACACGCCGTGCAGCACGCGCACCGCGCCGTAGCCGGCTTCGACGTTCTCGACGATGAGCCTACTCGCCAAGGTAGGCCCTTTCCACGTCCGGGTTCTTGACGATATCCGCGGGCACACCCTCGGCAATCTTGCGCCCGGCGTCGAGCACCACGATGCGCTCGGAGAAGCCCATCACTGCGCGCATGATGTGCTCGATCATGATGACCGCGACCCCGCGCGCGTTTACCGCCCGCAGGATCTCGAGCATCTCGTCGACTTCCGAACTCGACAGCCCTGCCATCGCCTCGTCGGAGACCAGCATCCTGGGCTTGGCGGCGAGCGCGCGCGCCAGCTCGAG